>JAGCLZ010000151.1 GCA_017646685.1 Bacteroidales bacterium
CAAGGTATCTGACCCAATCTGTATTAGATTCGAAATTGATTGTATCAACGACAACAAAACTATTAGTGTCGTATATATCAGTCATGTATCCGACTAGTAATTTTACGCCTGCCGTGTCGGTACATTTTATGTATGGCAATACATAAACACTTCCAAATATATCACATTCTGCATTAAAGCTAGGCATAATTGCATACGAATTATTTCCTTGCGATGCCGTTAGTAAGAGGGAGCCACGCTCACTTTGGTATGTATTATTTGTTATATAAGGTTTATAGTTGTCGTTTTCCGATAAGTATCTCCAGTTGTTAGGGTATGAATTGTTTTCGAAAGCATCAAAGTTTTCGCAGTATGGTATTTCCACCGGTGGGTGTAGAGTTTGAGCCGAGCAACTGTGGTAATGACAACCATCGGAAACCGAATCGCAGGCTGGAGATATATGTAATCTATAATACGTAGAATGGTCTAATCCATGAAGTGTAAATGGACTATGAGTAGCATATACCACTGTATCCGGATAACCGCTAAACTCTTCATCGAGACTTCCAACAGTAGAGTATTCAATTTTCACTCCTACAGATTCGGATGTTCCTATCCAAGACACTTCAAGGCTTTCCTTTGTTGGACGGTGAACACGTGTTGAAATGATGTCACATTCACGTATGGCTACATTGTCAATATATACAGTGTTATTGTATGGAGAATGAACTTTAAAAGCAATATACATACCGTCTTCGTTTTCAGGAATAGGTATCATAAGTTGCTTTGAAGCCCAAGTGTATGGAACTTGTATTGTAGCTATATGTTGAAATGTTGACGAATCATTCGGATTGGTCATGATGCCAATTACAAGATAAGACTCATAATCATATTGTTTATTCATATTGAATGACAATGAAACAGATTGGGAAGTCAAATTACTTGTTTCCAAGAAAGGCATTACAGCCATTGGATTATGGTGTTCATTGCTAACATAAAATTCCAACGAATGGGATGATTGATATGGTGCACTATTATATACACGGGGATAAATACTTCCGTATGGGCGTATCCAGTAATTAGGCATTTCCTCTATATCTTCCGAATCGAAATTAAAACATGCCGGAACTTCATTTGAAGTAGGAAGGGTTGTTACTGTAATTGATGCAAATTGACACCTTGGCATACTATCTTGACACAATGCGTAAACAAAGAACTGATATGTTTTACCTTCGAGTAAATTGTTTATCCGAACAATAGTGTCATTCGTTCTTATCATTGTTTGGTTGGTTGACATATTACCACCTAATGTATCATAGATTATAATGGTGGTATCAGCATAGTTCATCCTATTCCATGAAAGTTGTAAGCTGTGCGACGTTACTCTGGATGATTCGATATTTATAGGAGTACAACTGCTTGTTGATATATTATCTATATAAGAACTTTGTCTAGAATGAGAGTCGATATTTTTAATAGCAATATAACGTCCTTCTCCTTGATAGTCTGATAATGAAACGCTGTGACGTAAATAATTATATGTTGCTACGACTGTATCAATAGGTTCAAATGAGGTAACATTAGAAGGGTCTGTCATCACTCCTACAACAAACATGCTATTTTCGGGATAATATGAATCCCTACACACAACATCAAAAGAAAGGATGAGTTCATTTATATCTTGCATAGCTATAGGTAAAACAGCCATGCTGTTATGTTGAAAGCACAAGGCTTTCTCTGAATCCGGATAATTAGGATTAACCGGCGATATTGCTACACGTGGATAAGAGTTAGAAAGACTATTTACTCTTTGCCAATCCGAAGGTAAACCACCTTCTCCAATATTCTCGAAATCCCCACAAAAAGTACGAGATACACCACCTCCTGTAGAAATTGTTCTAAATGTTCCACTATAGCTCTCACACATTCCATTGCCGTAGGTACAGTGTGGTAATAAATAGTAGGTGTAATTTGTTGCCGGGGTTAAACCTGTTAATGTGTATGGCGAAGATATATTGGTTATTCTAGTACCTTCTCCTAAATTAAATCCACGCGGACCATATTCCAAATCCACGCTATCGATAAAAGATACTGTGTCAAAGCTTATTTGAGTTGTTGTAGTTGTTGTAAGCGATGTTGCATAATTTTCTATATTACAACTAGACAATAGTAAATTATCGATATAGACAGTTCCACTTGCATTTTCAATAGGATAGTACCAAAAAGTAATGTGTCGAATATCTGTATAAGAGGATAGATCCACTGTATATTTTCTATAATCGTCATGATTTATATAGAAAGTATCAATAGGTACAAATGTGGAAACGTCATTAGGAATACTCATATTGCCAACAACGAATGGAGTATTATTATTACCACTACCCTTGGCATAGAACGAAAGTGAGATATTAGAAGTATTATCCATTTCCAGCAAAGGCATTACAGCCATAGACTGTTTGTCATTTGCAGAATTCCATGAATTGCATCTAAAATATAAACTCCAAGTTCCTTCATAGCCATTGCGTTCGCCACGAGGTTCTGCTCCGCAATGTAATGGGGCTGTCCATGTTTCGGGATATGGATATGATATATCCGGAAAATCTTCAAATCCATAGCAGTATGATGCCTCTAATGCTGTTTCAAGTGTAGTAAACCCTTTTCTAACGGGAAAACAATCGGTTCTGTTTCCTTGGCATAATGAATGTACTATATAATCGTATGCTGTATTAGCTCTTAGTGTATCTATTGTATATGTACTTTGGTTATAAATAGTATCCTTTGTTCCTGTTCCTAAAACAAAATTATCCGGACCATATTCTATTACTGCACCATAGTAATCTCCTATTGTATTCCAGGCAATAGTGGTTCCTCTACTATTGGTGCTATAATGTCGTACATTGGTTATTTGGCAATTGCCTATATTTATATCATCAATCCATGCTTCATAATGACAAGTATTACAATTATGATAATATCGTAGTGCAATGTAATTTCCTGTTCCACTATATGAAGCAAAACTCATAACGAACTTTTTCCAAGAACCGTTGGGCAACGTTATTGTGTCTACCGGAACAAAACTTGTTTCATCGTTCGGATTAGTCATTACTCCTGCTTCTATGTATGACACATCTCGTGTTCCATATCCATAAAATGATATATATAAATTTGAAATACTATCATAGTCTATATAAGGGAATACTACTGTAGAGTGAAAATAATTTAAATTACCGTATGCATGTACGTTTAATGAAGAATTTCCACTGTAATACATTCTTGTTGAAGTATATGGCCGTCCATCATGTTGCGAGGGACGATACCAACCTTCCGGAAAACTAGTATTTGAATAGCTATCAAAATTCTCGCAAAATGGTATTGTATAGTTTTGAGAAAGAGTTCTAGCCATTATTGGTGTCTCACAAATATTGGAAATACCATTACATATAGGTTCTATGTAGAATACATAATTTGTTCCGGGTCGTAGTCCCGTAATATTAGTACTATAAACACCATTTTCCAGTATAAATTCATCTACAGTCATAACAATAACTGAAGTGGAATCGGCAAAGTTTGTTTCAGGACCATAAGTTATTCTTATACTATCACTTGGTATATACGAATTTACAGAGTCCCATGCCAATGACAAACTTGTCGGTCTAATATTTGTTACAGCACCTCCGCTTATGTGGCATTTAGACACTTTTATATTATCTATATAAGCGTATGCAGAATAATTTGTTGGATCGGAAACTCTGAAAGCTATATATCTTCCATTTCCACTATAGGAATTTAAAAATACTGTTGCATTTATGTATGATGTTGAACTCGATGTTGCTCGTAATGTATCAATAGGAACGAAGTTTGCTGCATTTCCGGGAAATTCCATAATGCCAACTTCAATAATGGTTTGTGTATAATCTACCCTATAGTCTAAAGACAATATAAGATTATTAAAATCATTACTATTTATTGCAGGCATTATTGCTATAGGTTTGGTATTGGAATAGTATGGTCTAAACTGTATACTGTAAGAATATATAGAAGTAACTTTTGGAGTGTTGTCATACATATTCAGTCGAGACCAATTAGGTGGAAAACTATTATCGGAGTAGCTATTGAAGTTTTCACAATAATTTAGATCTGTAACCACATTTGCCAAGGTGCGTGCAGTAAGTGTATGCATTTGTTCTCCATGTACGTAATTTCCTGTACATATTGGATATATATGAAACTCATAATCTGTTGCAGGTTCTAATTCGGAAATCCTAAAAGGCGATGTAACATTTGCATACATGGTGCCGGTTCCCGGTAAAAAATCTCGTGGTCCAACTTCTATATTTACTGTTGGATTACCGTGATTATTCCATTCAATAGACAGAGTATTAAAATTTCTATTTAGCAATCTCGGACTCGTTATACCACAATTCTCCACCACCAAATTATCAATATAAGCTATACGTCCATTGCCGTTTTGTTGGTTACGTATCATGCGGAACGTGATATATCGTCCTGTGCCGGTGTAGGACGATAACGAAACGAAGCAATCCTGCCATGTGTCGGATGCATTTGTTGTAAATGATGTTATTGGGGTGAAGTTATTGTCATAAAGGGTTGTGTCGTTACATATCCCTACCTCTATAGTCGTACCCGATGTCGGTGACCTTAGTTTGAATCTGATGAAGTGTTGGGAAATATCATCTTCGTCTAAATATGGCATTATAGCCAAAGCGAAATGCCCCATAGCATCATTGCTTCCACAATAAAGATAGAGGGAACCATCACTGGTATAATATGTATTGTGTGTAATATGGGGTTCTCCTTCCGGCATGTCAAAATTAACCAACTTTGTCCAACAGTTAGGTAACACATTTCCGGAAGATATATCATAGTTGTCAAAGTTTTCTGCATAAGGCAATGACATAGTACTGGTACAAGGTGTTCTAAATGAAGTATGTTGATAGCAACATCCCGAACCCATGTCGGAAACACTCACTACTACTATATCATAGAATGTATTGGACGAAAGGTTTGTAAGGGATAATGAATTGGTTGTTGTAACAAAGTACTCCGAATTATTCAAATATACATAAAACGAATCCGTTATATTTGTTGCACTCCATGCTAAATCGGCCGATGAGGTTGTTATATTTGATACAACTAAATCATCAATTTCGTTATTGCACGACAAACCGGTTCCCGATATGCTCCAATGCAACTCAAAACCACTTCTGTCGACAGAGAAATCTGTATGAAATTTAATAGAAATATTACCTGTTTGAGATGTTACATTTATATTTCCATTATTGGATACTTCATTAACCAATCTGTTTCCATTTTCACAGTACCCATCATATATGGATATTTTATCACAACAGGACTCGGTGTTATATGTTCCGGTAAGAGTTATTGATACACCTTGCGGAGCTGATAGTATAGCCCAACCATTAAAGTTGTTGCTATAATTTCCCGTTGCTCCTCCATCGTCATAAATAGTACCGGAAATAGAGTTGCACACATCAATATAAATTGTGTCTCCATTGGACATATTAACAATTGTTTGTCCATTTGTATATCCAAATATAGATAAAAATACAAATGCTAATATAAAACTTTTTAATGTTTGAACTCTGTTTTTCATTCTAATAAATTCTTAATAATAACTATATGGTTTGGCAATCAATGAAATATTGCGCAATAATAACTTCATGTCATGCTATAAATTATTAGTAAATAACTTTCAAAAGATAATAATTTGATTTTGCAAAAATACAAATAAAAAATGATATTTTTTCGTATTCCTTAGTTTTTAACTATTTCGTATACTATGGAGTATGAGGTTTGGGATTTGCATTACGGCAAAGGGCAATTTCCAAGGGTTGATTTGCAACTGATTTGCCGATGATGTTGCACGCTTTTTCTTGGAATATTAAATGATTTATTTTTTAGTAATCCAATCTTCTCTCGAGAATCTTCCAAGGTTCGCAGAGAGCCTCTGCAAGGGTTATTTTTTAATGATGGAAATTGACATTTTATCGCATGGAGGATAAAAAAAGCAACTTCTAAAAATCCACTTTTCATCTGCAAAGTTGTTTTTAGAAGTTGCCTAAAATTAATTTTCAATTTTTATATCTCAATAAAAAAAAGTATCTTTGCAAATGTTTTTTTGTAGCTATTTATGCAAGATTAATTGATTAGTTGTTGTTTAATATGAATTTGATACTTCCCAAAAGATATTATAATGAAAATTTGAAGATATCTCTGCCGGTTATCTTATCATTGGCGGGTCAATCCATTGTTCAGATGGCCGATGCCATGATGGTAGGTAGGCTTGGTGCAGTACCTTTGGCTGCAGTGTCGCTTTCGTGTTCTATTATAACTAATGTTATGATGATAGGTACGGGAATAGCAATGGCTCTTACGCCTCTTGTTGGTGTGAAGTTTGTGAGAAATAATAGGAGAGGAGGGTCTGTATTGTTTCAAAATTCTCTGTTGCTCAATGTGGTTATTGGATTACTTTCGTGTGCATTATTGGTAGGTATCAATCCTCTTTTGGGCTATATGAATCAGCCGGCTGAAGTGCTTGATAGCTTGGATGGTTATTATTATTGGACTACATTTTCGCTTGTTCCCTATATGGTGTTCCTTACTTTTAAGCAAATGTTGGAGGGAATGGGCAACACACTGTATTCGATGCTTATCACAATAGGGTGTAATCTTCTGAATATATTTCTGAATGTTGGTTTTATTTATGGATATATGGGCTTTCCTCAACTTGGGGCAACGGGAGCTGGGGTGGCCACATTTATTGCCAGATTGGCTATGCCATTGATATTTTTGGTTATAATATATCTCAAGAAGAATTATCGTTACTATCTGTTGATTTTCGATTGGAAAAAGATGTCGTTTCATCGTCAGTGGCAGCTTTTGAAGGTTGGTTTCCCGATAGCTACTCAGATGACGATAGAACTTTTTTCACTTACTATGATAACTATAATGATGGGTTGGTTTGGAGCCGAAACATTGGCAGCCAATCAGATTGTGCAAACTATGATAGGTTTCTCTTTTATGATTTCAAATGGGGTGGCTTCTGCTTCCACAATATTGGTTAGTCATGATATTGGTAGGAAAAATATATTAGACATTCGATTGCATACTTATGCCGGAATGCATATAGGAGTGGCCATAATGATATGTTTTGCTTTTATTTACGGTTTCGGTGGAGAGCTTGTAGCCTCAATGTTTTCGGCAGATGCCAAAGTTATAATCATATCGGCCAAACTTTTTATAGTAGTGGCATTTTTCGAAATTTTCGATGGATTGCAGATAACATCGCTTGGGGCTTTAAGAGGATTGGCTGAAGTGAAATATCCGATGTATTATGCAATTATATCGTACATCTTTATTGCTATACCTTCGGCTTATGTTATGGCATTCATCTTTGACTTTGGTTCTCAAGGTGTATTGCTTGGATTTATGTTTGGGTTGATAACGGCTGCTTTCTTATTCATCCGATGTTTTCGAAAGAAGGTGTATCAATTGGATAATGAAATGTTCAGAAAGTATAATTCTTGAATGAATTGAATTATCTTTCTATATTTATACCCTATTGTAATATATGAATGAGTATGATTTTGCTATAATTATGGCAAAGCTATATCGCCTTCAAACACCAAAGTAACAGGACCTTGCAAGTAGATATCTGTGTAGTTTTCGTTTGTTTTTTTGAAATATACGCTGAACAATCCTCCTTTTGTGTGTACTTTTATTTCGTAATTGCCATCGGGAGTATTTTTCATTTGGTTATAGATAAGTGCGGAAGCTGTTACACCTGTGCCACAACTCAAAGTCTCATCTTCCACTCCGCGTTCGTAAGTGGTTGCAAAAATTTCATTATCATTTATTTGTGATATAAAATCAACATTTGTACCATGTGGATGAAAAACATTGTTGTAGCGTAGTCGTCGGCCATTGTTCACTACATCATACTTTGTAATGTCATCATCGATAAATTCTACGTAGTGTGGTGAACCTGTATCAACTTTCCAACCTTTTAAGCATGGCTCAATGTTGGCACTTATGTCCATACCCAGTTTTATTATTCCGCAGTTGTTATACCATTCTATTATCTCGGCCGAATGTATTCCATCGTAAGCTTCGAAAGATGTTTGTTTATCTATAATATTCAAATGTTTTGCAAATGCTACTATACATCGCCCTCCATTTCCACACATTGATGCTTTTCGTCCATCGGAGTTGTAGTATACCATTTCAAAGTCGGAATTGTTGCTTTTCTCGAGTAACATTAAGCCATCGGCACCTATGCCCAATCGGCGGTGGCATAGTAGTGCTACTTCTTCGTTGCTAAGCGAGTTTTTGTTATCACGATTATCTATTAGAACAAAGTCGTTGCCGGCTCCATGGTATTTGCAAAAATGTAATGTTTTCATTCTGTTGTTTTTGTCGTTTCTTTTGTTTTACTTGCTATATCAAATATGTCTAAAGGAGTGGATGTGGTAGATTCAGTAAATTCGCTTTCGCTTGTAGGTTCTCCGTTTTTGTTGTTCCAAAAGTATCCATACATTCTTTTTACACCTTTTTTGTTGTTCAGCAGAATAAGTATAGAAGTAATAAGTATAGATATAAGTACCACACTGTAAGTGATATATTTTATGGCTTCGCCACCTGGTACTCCGGCTTGTTCGGGCAGGGTGGCCAAAACGGCAGCTGCCAATCCTTTAGGTATCATCATACTGATAATGGTCTTGTCGTAGTTTGACGACTGTTGGGATATGGAAAATTTGGTCAAAAGTAGCCTCATTATAAAAAGCACCATTGTTATAAGTAATCCATAAATGAGTGCTCTCATATCGCTGAAAGGTATAGATAGACCGATGTAAACAAAGAAGAATGTTTTCAGGATAAAAACTATTTCGCTGAAGAAACTTTTTTCGTGTGCTTCCAATCGCATCATATTGTTATGTTGGAATTTTTTTAGGAATGAAAATTCGAAGTACTCGGTATTTCCCATTACTATTCCAAAAGCCAAGGCTGTAATGGCTCCGCTATATCCCATAGATTCGGCAAGACCGTATAGCACAAATACAAATGCAGGGGTGAGGAACATAGAATTTTGTATTTTCCTAATCTTTTCTAATATAGAGCTCCACAATATTCCACCTGCAATGCCTATCATCATTGCTAGAATAAATGAAGCCAACACCTTGCCTATAATACCTCCTACATCGACACTGGAATATTTGTAACTTTCTATGAATGCCAATGCAAATACTATACACAGCACATCGGTAATAGCACTTTCTAGCACAAGAACTGTTCTATTCTCTTCGCTCATAGGTAGTTGTTTTATCAATGGGATAACCACAGCCGACGATGTGCCTCCCAATATCGCACCCAACAATAGGGCGGCTTTTAATTCTAATCCAAAAAGACTGTAGCCGAGTATACCAACCAATCCTACGCTAAGAAAAAAACTTGGAATAGCTACTTTGACTAGGTTTTTCCACGAATCGCGAAGATTTTGTATACTAGTGTCTGTCCCACTCTCGAAGAGTATAAAAACAAGGGTAAGTGACGCAAATACAGAGCCTACTACACCAAAATCGGATGGCGAAACCCAATTAAACAATGGTCCAATGACAATTCCGATAAGCATGAGCAAAAGTACATCAGGAATTTTCTTTCGGCTGAAAATTGCTGAAAAAACGTGTGCTGAAAAAATCAAGATGCCTAAGAATATGAATGTCTGTCCCATTGCGTATGTGTTTAAATGATTAAAAATCGATGTTCTTAAATGTTCTTCTCAGATTGACCATTAAACTGTTCTTTTCTTTCAGATATTCGAATTTGTCTGTAGGATTATATACTACCTTTTGATGTTCTTGTTTTGTTACCGAAGTGAGGAAATCCAATACCTTTATGCCTGTCTTTTCCCTCATGAAATCTAGTATGTTTTTGCGATTCTTTCTTATTGTAGAGTCTATGTAAGAGTTGTCTAATTTTACAGTAAATAATCGGTTGTCGTTTACTTCTATTAAGGTTTGTGACATGGCAAAATGTAGATTTTTATCTTCGACCATTTCGGCATATTCGCTCCAAAGTTTTTCAACTATATCTAACGTCAGTTTGATTTCATTATTTTTTTTTTCATTTTCCGTGTTGGGTGCAACAGGAATGTTTTGTGATATTGATATAGTAGATGTTTTGGTAGGCAATATTATGCCGGCAGTTTTTGGTTGCGGAGGTGCTGTAGGTGATGTAGGTGCTGTAGGTGCTGGATTGTTAGTAGCAACGTTTGTTGTACGTTGTTGTGGAGCAACGGGTTGTTGTGGTTGCTGATATGTTTGAGGGCTTGCTACTTGTTTTGTAGCCAAAGGTTGTGCTTGTACCTGTGCTTGTTGCATAAGTACAGTAGCCATTTTAGTAAGACACACCTCTATAAATAGTCGTTTGTTGTTGCTATCTCGATAGCGGTACTCATATTCGCTTGCAATATCTAAGTATTTCAGAAGCAAATTTAATCTACAGTTGTTGGCTTGTTCGGCATAGCGACTTTTTATATTGTCACTCACATCAAGTAGTGATAGTGTTATAGGGTCTAAACAAACCATTAAGTTTCGTATATGTTCCGATAAGCCTGTTATGAAATGTTGTCCGTCGAAACCTTTATCTAATATTTCTTGGTATAGTAGTAGAGAGTTAGAAATATCGCCGTTGCGGAAATAATCAACCAGTCGGAAGTAGTATTCGTAGTCCAAGACGTTTAGGTTGTCTATGCAGTTGGTATACGATAGATTTCCACCGGTGAAGTTGACCAATTGGTCGAACATGGATAGAGCATCGCGCAACCCGCCATCGGCTTTTTGGGCTATAACGTGTAGGGCTTCGGGTTCGTAGGCTATGTTTTCTTTTTGGGCCACGTATTCAAGGTGTTTGGCTATGTCGTCTATTTTTATACGTTTAAAATCAAATATTTGACACCTTGATAATATTGTGGGAATAATTTTATGTTTTTCGGTGGTAGCCAATATAAATTTGGCATAAGCCGGAGGTTCTTCCAATGTTTTTAGAAAGGCGTTGAATGCATTGGGCGATAGCATATGAACCTCATCGATGATATATACCTTATATTGTCCGCTTTGTGGTGGAATTCTTACTTGTTCCACAAGTCTACGAATGTCATCTACAGAGTTGTTTGATGCTGCGTCTAATTCAAAAATATTCATCGATGTGGCATCATTGAACGAACGGCATGATTCACATTCGTTACAAGCTTCTATAGTGTCAGTAAGATGTTGGCAGTTGATAGCTTTTGCCAATATGCGTGCACAAGTAGTTTTGCCCACACCACGAGGACCGCAAAACAAGAATGCTTGAGCCAATTGCCCGTTTTTTATTGCATTCTTCAGTGTTGTGGTTATATGAGATTGTCCTACAACGGTTTCGAATGTGGCCGGACGGTATTTACGTGCTGATACTATATAGTTTTCCATCGATACTAGTTCTTTTGTTGAATCAGATTATTTTTAACCTCAAAAGGGGTTTATTTGTTTTTGATACATCAATAAAAAACGGAGACCTTCGGACCATGAAGGTCTCCGGTATAATTAATTATTAAAATTCGGCGTTGCCTGGAGTACGTGGGAATGGTATCACATCACGAATGTTGGCCATACCTGTTATAAATAATAGCAAACGTTCGAAACCTAGACCAAAGCCACTATGAGGTGCCGAACCCCAACGGCGAGTGTCTAAATACCACCACATATCTTTTTGTGGTATACCTAATTCTTCTATGCGTGTCAATAATTTGTTATAATCTTCCTCACGTTGCGAACCTCCAATTATTTCGCCTATCTTTGGGAACAATACATCCATGGCACGTACTGTTTTGCCATCGTCGTTTTGTTTCATATAGAAAGCTTTTATATCTTTTGGGTAGTCTATGAGTATTACAGGGCATTTGAAGTGTTCTTCAACCAAGTAA
>JAGCLZ010000152.1 GCA_017646685.1 Bacteroidales bacterium
CTTACGATATTTACGCTTTTTCGGCTATTTTTTTGAATTATCAACCCTAAATAGCTATTTGTATCTCCAACTCATCGGCTGTCCGACAAAATAAACTTCTCATATAACAAGAATCGAACTTTTAGCGGACACTAATAAAATGTAACAAATATCTTATAATAACTATTATTTGCTTTGTTTATTGTTGTAGAAATATTACCCATACCTACTTTTTATAATCATCTCGATAAAAAAATAAGTACACCCTATTAGTATCAACCTACACACAAATCTTTTTCGGTATAATACAATAAAAAAAGAAATAGCCCACAAAGTAAATCTTTGCGGGCTATTCTTTTGGGTATATCGTAGAACTTTATGTTCTAGTTCAATCCACTATTGTTCCATTGGCCATACAGCTTGTAGGTTACGATCACCGTAAGCATCGTCGATGCGGCTGATGGTTGGCCAATATTTATCATCATGAGGCTGTGGGAAAGCAGCTTGTTCACGAGTGTATGGGCGGTTCCATTCCGAAGCACATACCACTTGCATAGTGTGTGGAGCATTAACTATAAGGTTGTTGTTTTGCTCTACTTTACCTTCCATAATGTCGCGGATTTCTTCGCGGATAGCTATGAAAGCTTCGCACAAACGGTCTAGTTCGCTCAATGGTTCACTTTCGGTAGGTTCTACCATAAGGGTGTTGTGAACAGGGAATGCTACTGTTGGAGCGTGGAAACCATAATCCATCAAACGTTTTGCTATTTCACCTACAGAAACTTTTAGGCTGTATTCGTTGCAGTCTAATATCATTTCGTGAGCACACATACCGTTTGTTCCGGTGTAAAGTATTTTGTAGTAAGGAGCCAAACGAGCTTTCAAATAGTTAGCGTTAAGTATAGCATAGCGAGTAGCATCGGCTAAACCGTTTCCGCCCAACATCTTCAAATAACCATAAGTGATAGGAAGAAGCATAGCACTACCGAATGGAGAAGCCGACATTGCACTACCTTTTTCGCCACCAACTTTTACTTGAGAGTGGTTAGGAAGGAAGTCTACCAACTTAGCACATACTCCGATAGGACCAACACCAGGACCACCACCACCGTGAGGCATAGCAAAGGTTTTGTGTAAGTTCAAGTGGCAAACATCGGCACCCATAAAGCCGGGAGAAGTCAAACCAACTTGGGCGTTCATGTTAGCACCATCCATGTATACTAAACCACCATTTTCGTGAATAATGTTGATAATATCTAATATAGATTCTTCGAATACACCGTGAGTAGATGGATAAGTTACCATCAAGCAAGCCAAGTTGTCTTTGTATTGTTCTGCTTTAGCTTTAAGGTCTTCTACATCGATTTCACCTTGAGCAGTAGATTTAACTACAACCACTTTCAAACCGGCTTTAGCACTTGAAGCAGGGTTTGTACCGTGGGCCGAAGCAGGAATCAAACATACATCGCGGTTAACATCGCCTTGAGCAATGTGGTAGTTACGTATAACTGTAAGACCTGCATATTCGCCGGCAGCACCGGAGTTTGGTTGGAACGATACAGCTGCAAAACCTGTAACTTCGCTCAATGCTTTGTTCATGTTTTCGATAAGTTCGTAGTAACCTTCAGCTTGATCAGCAGGAACGAATGGATGAATTTGAGTAAATTCTGCCCAGCTTAGAGGCATCATTTCTGCAGCAGCGTTAAGTTTCATTGTACACGATCCAAGTGGAATCATAGCTCTATTCAACGATAGGTCTTTTATTTCCAACTTCTTCATGTAACGCATCATTTCTGTTTCAGAATGATAAGTGTTGAAAACAGGGTGTTCCAAATAAGCCGAAGTACGTTTAAGTTCTTCAGGAATAGTGCAAGTTGGGCAGCAGTTGCCACAAGTTACAGGTTCGAAAGTCTTACCTGCAGCTTCGGCCAATACTTTAAGTATATTGTTTACATCTTCGCGCGATGTAGTTTCGTCGATACTGATACCTATACATTCTTCGCAAATGTAGCGGAAGTTGATTTTGTTTTCCAAAGCTATTTTGCGGATAACGTCTGTTTTAACAGGACATTGGATAGCCAATGTATCGAAGAAGAATTTGTTATGTTGTTTGTATCCGTATTTTTCAACTTCTTTAGCTACTACGCTGGCAATATTGTTGATGTTAGTAGCAATAGCTCTAATACCTTCTTGACCATGCCATGCAGCATAGAAACCAGCCATAATAGCCACCAATGCTTGAGAAGTACAGATGTTTGAAGTAGCTTTTTCGCGTTTGATGTGTTGTTCACGCATACCCAAAGCCATACGAAGAGCTTTGTTTCCTTGAGCGTCGATAGTCCAACCGATTATACGTCCAGGGAAAGCACGTTTGAAGTCTTCGGTAATAGCGAAGTAAGCAGCAGAAGGACCACCAAATCCCATAGGAATACCAAAACGTTGAGTAGTACCGAAAGCACAATCAGCACCCATTTCGCCCGGAGCTTTAAGCAAAGCCAAAGCCATAAGGTCAGCAGCCATACCTACAAATATACCTTTACTGTGAGCATCAGCTATAAATTGAGTATAGTCAACCACTTCACCAAATTGACCGGGATATTGAACTATAGCACCAAAGAAAGTGTTGTCTAATGTAGTTTCGCTAACTTTTCCAACCACTACTTCTATACCACGAGGAGCGGCATTAGTACGGATAACATCAATAGTTTGTGGGAAAACATCGTCGGCAACAAATATTTTGTTCACGTTGTCTTTCACAGCTTGACGGCTGCGAGAATTGTAGAACATAAGCATACATTCGCCACCAGCAGTAGCTTCGTCAAGCAACGAAGCGTTAGCCAAAGGCATCTTGGTCATATCAGCAACCATAGTTTGGAATGTCATCAAAGCTTCCAAACGACCTTGGCTTATCTCGGTTTGGTATGGAGTATAAGCAGTATACCAACCCGGATTTTCGAATATGTTACGCATAATTACGGCAGGGGTAATAGTATTGTAGTATCCCATACCGATGTAAGTCTTGTAAATTTTGTTCTTTGAAGCCAATTCTTTAATGTGGTTCAAGAACTCGTATTCGTTCATACCATCAGGTAAATTCAATGGTTTTGGTAAACGAATAGCAGCAGGGATAGTCTTATCTATAAGCTCATCTATAGATGAAACGCCTATCACTTTCAGCATTTTTTCCACATCTGAAGCATTGCTAACTCCATTATGACGTGGTGTAAAATTATTGGTTATCATTATATTATAGTTTATTATTTATTATATTACTATTCTTTTTTGCAAATGCAAATATACGTTTTTTTTCAGATACTACAAAGAAAAAATATACCACACACTGCAACACACCGCTCTAACGTATAGCTTCCAAATAAACAGCAGGCATAGCACCTTCCATCTTATACAACCTAAACTTTGTCGAATCAAATTGCAACAACTGTGTATCGTTTATCAAAAAAGGTTTATACGATATATTATGATACTCCAATTTTCTGTTGGGAAGATTGTCTAACGTATATGTTGTATCTACAACTGTATAATCCAATTCTTTGTCGAACTTTATCTTTGTCATACCCGGTGCCGATATTTCGAAATGAGTGCATATATCATTACTATAAAGCGTAAACGTGCCTTCATTGTTGGTGTATGTGTTTAAGCCCACGCTCCAATCTGCGTTCCATCCACGAACCACTGCACCTTCTATAGGCTTGTTGGTTCCTTTTTCCAACACTTTACCAATAAGCAATACATTATTATAACCCAACATATTATAATAATTTACAGCCTGCCATTCTTCTTGAGGTGTATAGCTATTCAAATTCTCAACCTCATAAGCTGCAGGTTTCATAGTCCCTATCATTGAGTATTTACCGTCATTAGTACGTGTAGTACCATTATGGTTTATAAGTCCGGAAAATTCGGCTTCGAAATGCACATTATAAGAATCCTGAAACTCCCACCAGCCAAAACCGGCAGCACCACAATTAAGTGCATATTGAAAAACTTCTTTCATGTAATACGTCTGCATTTCATAACCAACAGAATCATTATCAACTGCAAACGACGTTTCGCCAATCATCCATGGTTTACCTACATAGTGACTATACCACCATATTTCATTAGGTACTCTAAGAGGATGATAGGTGTGAAACTGAACAAAATCGACAGGTAAAATTGATGGATCCCATTCAAACACCTCTATTGGTTCAGAGAATCCAATAGTAAACAACTGATGTGGAGCATATTTATCCATTATATCCTTCCACTGTGACACAACTATAAAAGCATCTTCTTTTTTACGGTCTTGGAGTGGGTCGAAGTACAGTGGTTCGTTCATAAAATCATAGCAAAATAAAGTAGAGTTATTAGAGAAAGCTTTAAGCAATGATGTTGTAAATTCCATAAGTGCATCATCCAACGGAGGTTTTATCAAGAGCATCACTCTCAAGCCTTTTGATTTGGCTATAGTCAAAAAATCACAAACAGCTTTTATAATATCATTACAGTCTTGACGCAGATATACCGGTTTATCTGAATAATAGTAATATCCTTTATCATCCTTCGCCACCACATCCATACATACCCTTATGGTATTAAAACCCATTTCTTTCATCATCTGCAGATGAGCTTCTACTTGATACAGTATAGAATCCTTGGTTTTTGCCTCGTATAACATGGGAGTTTCATAGTATCTTGCCGGCGATATCACCACACCTCCCCCTACTTTTAGCGGTTCAACTTTATAATTGACCATCAATGGGAAATATACAGTATCGGCAATCTTAAAAGTATTACCGTCAATATAAACAAAATCTCTATATGCTGTATTTCTCGGATTGGATGTATATTCATACTTATCAGAAATAGTACAACTATACATAAAACACACCACCAAAATAAATAAAATTCTCTTCATCTATCATATATTACAAAAAGAATAGGAGTAAAAAAGCCATTTAGCTTCATTACCCCTAATTCTTTGTTCAATTTTAATAAATTATTATGGTAGAAATATTACACTTCCCATGTGTCACCACTATTCAACAAATCATCTACACATTTGTATTTTGAAGTAGCTTTCACTTCCTCCATTTGTTCTTCAAACATCTGTGTATATACTTTCTTCTTCACCGAACGGATAACACCTATAGCTACAGGCATATCACCTTTCATTCTAGCCAACATCATGTGTACTCCTGTATCTTCTGTAGTTTCATCGTGAACCAACAAATCTTTTTCAGTTATTCCATTTTCGCCCAACTTAACTACTTCCAATTTAGTACCATTGAAACGAATACCTTTATCACGATTCTTACCAAAAATCATAGGTTTACCATGTTCAAGTAGAATTGTCTTTTCATCGCGAACTTCACGATCTGTAATAGCCGCATGTGCTTTATCATTGAAAATTACGCAATTTTGCAATACTTCAACTACTGATGTACCATAGTGTTCGGCAGCTTGCAACATAATATCAGTGGTAAGTTTAGGATTCACATCCAATGCTCTTGCATAGAATGTTCCTTGAGCACCCATTATCAATTCGGCAGGATTGAATGGATAATCTATAGTTCCGAAAGGCGAAGTTTTGGTTATTTGTCCAAACTTAGTTGTAGGAGAATATTGACCCTTTGTAAGACCATAAATTTCATTATTAAAGATAGTGATATTTACGTCCAAATTACGACGAACAATATGTATCAAATGATTACCACCGATAGCCATAGAGTCACCATCGCCCATATTTATCCATACACTCAACGAAGGATTAGCAATCTTAACACCCGAAGCTATGGCACAAGCACGCCCGTGTATGCTATGGAATCCATAAGTATCCACATAGTAAGGAATACGCGACGAACATCCAATACCCGATACCATGCAAATGTTTTCTTTTCTGTGATGTGTTTTTGGAAATACGTTCAACAGAGATGACAAAATAGCGTGGTCACCACATCCGGGACACCATTTAACCATTTGGTCGCTTGTAAAATCAGCCTTTGTCAATTCAACATCCGATTCCAACACAAAATGTCTTTCCATGTGATCCATTATATTATTCCCCCAATATTTTGTTAAACATTTCTTTTAATTCCGATACTTCGAATGGCAATCCCATTACTTTGTTGTATTGTTGCATTGGGTATTGAGGATAGTTCATACGAAGGTAATTTACAAATTGACCACAATTCAATTCGCAAACAACTATTTTCTTGTACTTCTTAAGTATATCTTCGGTATTCTTTGGAAGTGGCGAAATGTAATTGAAATGAGTATATGCCACCTTCTTACCTTCATTGTTCATTTCTTCTACTGCCAATGTAAGAGCACCTGCTGTACCACCCCAACCTATTACCAACAAGTCAGCATCAACATTGCCCATAACTTCTTGTTCCGGTATGTAGTTAGCCACACGGTTTACTTTCTCTTGACGATTGAATACCATCTTCTTGTGGTTTTCAGGATCAGTAGATACAGAACCCTTACCATCTTCTTTTTCCAAACCACCTACACGATGACGCAAACCTTCTGTTCCAGGTATAGCCCATTGTCTTACAAAAGTTTCCGGATTACGACGATAAGGCATGTAATCAGGATCGTTTGCCTTTGCAATAGGAGGATTGATAGCCGGCAAATCAGCTACTTTAGGTATACGAAATAATTGTGTACCATTACCAAGATATCCATCAGTTAGAAGTATTACCGGTGTCATGTGTTCCAATGCCAATTTAGCTGCATTGTAAGCCCAATAGAAACAATTGGCCGACGATGATGCTGCCAATACAATACATGGAGCCTCACCATTACGTCCAAACAATGCTTGGTTAAGATCAGATTGCTCTGTCTTAGTAGGTAAACCTGTAGATGGACCACCACGTTGAACATCAACAACTACTAATGGCAACTCGGTCATAACTGCCAATCCCAATGCTTCGCTCTTAAGCGACAAACCAGGGCCTGAAGTAGAAGTACAAGCCAAAGCTCCTGCATACGATGCACCTATGGCTGAACATATACCTGCTATTTCATCTTCTGCTTGGAATACACGTGCACCCAAAGCTTTATGTTTTGCCAATTCTATCATAACATCGGTAGCAGGTGTGATAGGATAAGAACCTAGAAATAGATTCAATCCCGCACGTTCTGCAGCTGCCAACAATCCCCATGCTGTAGCAACATTACCTGTTATGTTACGATAGCGTCCCTTTGGCATATCGGCATGTGCTATCTCTACTATCTTGGAATGTATAAGTTCCAACTTATCGGCATATTCATAACCTTCTGTTAAGACAGCTTTATTTAAGTCAATAACAGCCGGTTTCTTTGCAAACTTACGTTCCAAATACGCAAAAGTATGTTCCAATGTTTTATGGGTTAAATAGAATATTATACCCAAAGCAAACATATTGCGACATTTGTCGGCTGTTTTATTGTCAACACCTTTATCTTGACCTATTTTTTTGGTAAACGAAGAAATCGGAGCTTTAACTATTGTGTAGGCCAACATCAATTCGTCTGTAAAAGGATCTGATGTGTAACCTGCTTTTTCAATTGCTTCGTCGGTGAATGTATCAATATCCACTATTACAGTAGCACCTTTCTTGGCCCATTTCAAATTTGATTTGAATGAGGCAGGATTCATTGCTACCAATATATCACATTTATCGCCCGAACTGTAAATATGAGTTCCAACATGCACTTGAAAACCCGACACACCAGCTATAGTATTGTGCGGTGCACGAATTTCGGCCGGATAATCCGGAAATGTCGCGATATCATTACCTGTTAGTGCTGAAGCATCCGAAAATAAGGTACCTGACAATTGCATACCATCTCCGGAATCTCCTGCAAATCTTACAACAAGGTCATCTTTCTTAATAACTTGATTGCTAGACATCTTAATATATTTTTTTGTGTTATCAATTTCGTTTTAATAAAGAGCAAAGTTAATACTTTTATTTTATTTTCAATGCTTTTTCCAATCTTTTTTTCTCACTTTTTTTTGTTACTAAAAGTAATCACATATTTATTCTCTGTATAACAACACCTTAGAAGAAAATATTTTTTTCGATAAATATTAATCTGTTTAAGGTAATAAATATTCGACCGAGAACTATAACAAGTGGAAAAAAATCTCTAATAATTATTATAGAATATATATTATTATTTACCGAAAACTTCTTTAGCTTTATCCATCAAAGTTGGTATGTCCACTTCGAATGGGCAACGACTTAAACAGGCTCCACAGTCGGTACATTCGCCGGCGTGGTGAGGTAAAGCATCGTATTGTGCTTGAAGCTCCGGTGTAAGCCCTTCATTGGTTGCTTTATCCAACAGTTCATTTACCTTAGCAATAGGTATTCCCACGGCACATGGCGAGCAGTGGTTGCAATAGGTACAGTCGCCCGCTTGTTTGCTATCTTCTTTCTTGACCACAGTGTTATAGTCTTTTTCGGCTTCGGTAGCATGCATCCAATGTAGGTCGGCTTTTAGTTCATCAAGATTGTCAATTCCTAGTATACAGGTAGCTATGCAAGGTTTTGCCAAACAGTAGGATATACATTGTTCCGGTGTATAGGCTATACCCAGTGGTGAGGTTTTGGCATCTAACAATTTGCCACCACCACCAAAGGTTTTCATTACCGTAACGGCTATGTTGTTAGTAGCACAGTAGTCATAAAGTTCCATACGTACTGGATCTATACCAGCTTGTAGATTTTCCATAGCACCCTTTTGCCATGGTGTAACACCTCCTTGCAGACGGTCGAAAGCAATGTTTAGCGAAAACATTATCACTTCTATCCAACCGCTTTTGGCAGCCAATAGTGCCACTTCGGCATTGTGGCTACTGATACCTATATGTTTAATTTTTCCTTCTTTCTTAAGCTGGAATACATATTCGAGGAATGGTGAGTTTTCTAGTTCTTCCCACTCTTGTCTACTATCGGCAATATGTATCATTCCCACTTCTATGTGGTCGGTACCTAAGCGAGAGAGCAGGTCTTCGAAGCCTTGACGTGCTTCTTCCACATCACGGGTACGACTGTGCTGACCATCTTTAAATATTGTACCTATGTGTCCTTGTATTATCATCTCGTCTCGACGACCTTGTAAGGCGTAGCCAATATTGGAACGGGTTTTAGGATTGGCATCGTATATATCGATGTAGTTCATACCACTGTCGAGGGCTACAGTCATCAGTTCCAAAGATGCAGCACTATCTATCTTTTCGAAACCTCCGCATCCTATACTTATTTCGCTAACCATAATACCGGTGTTACCCAATGGGCGATACTTCATATAGGTATTTTTCTCGGGCTGCTGCTTGCAGCTTACGGCTACTAGGCAAAGTGCAGCCATTAGTAGTGTGTGTATTTTTTTCATTGTGTATAAGTGTTTGTTATTAATATATACTCCACTAAACGCTTCTTTAGCAGTTTTATTGCTCAATTGTGTATTCTTTCTTTCAGTTCAAATCGCTCTTAAAGAAAAGGCTGTCGTTGTCAAATAAATAACAGTATGCACCAAGTTCTTCACATGCACATGCTTCATCTAAAGTTTGAAATACGAAGGTGTCGCATATCGTTTCTGATGTTTTTACAAATAGCCGTTCTAGTGTCAACTCATCTTTTATATAGCATAATTTGTTGTCAATCATGCTACATCCTACCATATATTGATAATCATCTTTCCATGTATTGCTTGTATAAAAATAATGTATAGTTTCTATATACAAATTATACAAATATGGTATCGAGTCTTCGCTGTATGTTCCGTTAGTGTCCGCTATAGGGAAATAAACGATAGAAACAGCATCAAGGTCATTTAGAAAATAATTGTTTACTATGGATAATAATGTATCGTGTACTTTCGTATTAGCAAATTTGTATATAGGCAAACAGAGCGTAATTGTGTCGGCTTTTGCTATTATATTATCGTCAACATCAATTGCTACATTGTTTTCATTATTGCTATTACACGCAGTTATAAACAGTATGCTTATCCCAACTACTATTATCGTCAATATCTTTTTCATTGTGTATAAGTATTAGAGTTTTTTCAATGTATAGATTGCTATACACTTGCACTTTTTCTTATGGTAATCATATTCGAATACAAGCTTATCTGATGTGAGTTCTTTGATTCTAAATACATATGGATTATCTCCTATCGACCAAAAACGACCATTGGCTCCGTAGCCCCACAATGCATTGTTTTTGTCAATAAAATAGTTGCCAATTATTCCTTTTCCTATCTCATTTGGAATAGTGGTTTCAATCATGCTCTCATATACATCCATTTTAGTATATATATAATTTGTGGAGTCTAATTTATTTTTTATGCTTGGTTTCCATTTACATTGCTCTTCAGCATCAATTGTTACCCACCTACCAAGAAGCATTGATGCATCAATATTGACAACAGTTTTTTCAATATTACACGCAGTTGTAACCAGAATACTTATTCCCACTGCCATTATCGTCAATATCTTTTTCATTGTGTGCTTGTTTGATATTATCATAAATAAACGCCGCCCGGTGGATAATATTGTCCGTGGACGGCGTTTTTATGTTTCAACAACCGTGGAGGCAAGCATTTTGTGGCCTGCCTATGTGTCAGAGATGTTATTTCACTTCTTCGTAGTCAACATCTGTTACGGTGTCGTCGGCTTTCTGACCTTGGTTTCCTGCAGCACCTTGTGCAGCGTCAGGACCTGGTTGAGCACCACCGGCTTCTTGTTGAGCCTTGTACATATCTTCGCTTGCAGCAGTCCATGCGTTGTTTATTTTTTCCATAGCAGCGTCTATTTGTGCTACGTTTTTAGCGGCATGAGCAGCTTTAAGTTCATTTAATGCACTTTCTATGTTGGCTTTCTTTTCAGCCGGAATTTTATCGCCATATTCTTTCAGGTTCTTTTCGCTTTGGAAAATCATACCATCGGCGTTGTTTATCTTTTCTATTTCTTCCTTGGCTTTCTTGTCGGCTTCGGCGTTGGCTTCGGCTTCGGCTTTCATGCGTTTGATTTCTTCGTCGCTAAGTCCCGAAGAAGCTTCGATACGTATGTTTTGGCTCTTACCTGTAGCTTTGTCCATAGCCGATACATTTAATATACCGTTGGCATCGATATCGAAAGTTACTTCGATTTGAGGCACTCCTCTTGGTGCTGGTGGAATTCCGTCTAAGTGGAAACGACCGATGGTTTTGTTTTGGTTTGCCATTGGGCGTTCGCCTTGCAATACGTGAATTTCTACGCTAGGTTGGTTGTCGGCAGCTGTCGAGAACACTTGCGATTTCTTGGTAGGAATAGTTGTATTGCTTTCGATAAGTTTTGTCATCACACCACCTAGAGTTTCGATACCAAGTGATAGAGGAGTAACGTCTAGTAATAATACGTCCTTTACTTCACCGGTAAGTACACCACCTTGGATAGAGGCACCTACAGCCACTACTTCGTCGGGGTTAACACCTTTTGAAGGAGCTTTTCCGAAGAAGTTTTCTACTATCTTTTGGATAGCAGGTATACGTGTACTACCACCTACAAGGATAACTTCATCTATTTGCGAGTTGCTCAATCCAGCATCTTGCATAGCTTTGCGGCAAGGTTCAAGAGTAGCTTGGATTAGGTCGTCGCATAGTTGTTCGAATTTAGCACGAGTAAGAGTTTTTACCAAGTGTTGTGGTATGCCGTCGATAGGCATAATGTAAGGTAAGTTTATTTCAGTTTGTTGGCTGCTGGATAGTTCTATTTTAGCTTTTTCGGCAGCTTCCTTCAAGCGTTGAAGAGCCATAGGATCTTTGCGAAGGTCTACGTGTTTTTCTGCTTGGAATTCATCGGCAAGCCAGTTGATGATTTTTTGGTCAAAGTCGTCGCCACCAAGGTGAGTGTTACCGTTGGTAGATTTTACTTCAAACACACCGTCGCCAAGTTCAAGAATAGAGATATCGAAAGTACCACCACCAAGGTCAAATACTGCAACATTCATATCTTTGTTCTTTTTGTCCAAACCGTAAGCAAGAGCTGCAGCTGTAGGTTCGTTGATGATACGACGCACTTTCAATCCTGCTATTTCGCCGGCTTCTTTGGTAGCTTGGCGTTGAGCATCGTTGAAATATGCTGGCACTGTAATAACGGCTTCGGTTACTTCTTGACCCAAAAAGTCTTCGGCTGTCTTTTTCATTTTTTGCAATACTACTGCCGATATTTCTTGAGGAGTGTACAAGCGACCTTGAATATCAACACGTGGAGTGTTGTTGTCACCTCTTACCACTTTGTAAGGAACTGAGGAAACTTCGCCGGCTATTTGGTCGTAAGTTTCGCCCATGAAACGTTTGATGGAATAAACAGTGTTGTGAGGATTAGTGATAGCTTGACGTTTGGCCGGGTCGCCCACCTTACGTTCGCCATTTTCCAAAAAACCTACTATTGAAGGGGTTGTTCTATGTCCTTCGCTATTTGCAATAACTACGGGTTCGTTACCTTCCATTACTGCTACACAACTATTAGTTGTTCCTAAGTCAATTCCAATTATTTTTCCCATTTTATTTTTATATTATATTATTATTCGATATTTATTGTGTTGTTTTCAGTTTATACATAACATCAAATTATGTGCCAAACCTTCAAAAATGTTTCTCTTCCCTATTTTGTCATGTTTTAAAACAAAAGAAAGTCCTTTTTTGTTTTCTGTATGACATTTTGTCAGACTCATATATCCATCTGTATGACTTATGGCACTATTAAAATCCATTTCTCACTTATCCAAATCCACCGCATAAATCATTTTATTTTACACCCTACCGTCAATCTGTTCATGATAGGGTATCACAGCCGTAACAGTATACCGTCATTCATTGGCCTATATATAGGATCAAAAAAAACAGATCGCGAGGCAGGCAAATTTTCCTCGCGAAGAAGATTTAGCTACTACGCGAGGTTGACAAATCTACCTTGTGAGGGAATTTTCATAATCTCTCAATGCAACCTATCGGCAGCTATATAATATATATGTATACCTTTTGCCAAGCCATATAAACAAAGACTTTTCTTGTCTGTTATCATATTCAACACTTGATGGTTTTATACAAACAACAAATCTTATGCGTTATTTTTATTCTTTTTGTTATATATGCTTATTACTGCCATCTATCCAACGGGCAAGCAGCCAAGATATAAGTTTTGCGGAATCGCTAAATCAGGTTTATACCAACAGCGATGTTTTGCGGATAGCCGAAAACGAGCGAGCCAAAGCCAAAAGTATACATCAAAGCCTCAACTCGTCGTGGTTTCCCACCATAGCTACCACCGGCAGCTACACGTGGATGTCTGACAAGATTGAGGTAACTCAAGAATACAAAAGTCTGCTCGAGCCGTTCGACAACTATTTCAACAAAAATATTATCACACAAACCATTGGCAGTGCCATATATAACTTTTTGGGCAATACCACCTTCAGTGTACCTATAATGGACCAAAACTGGGCCACAATAGATGCCACAATAGTATACCCCATATTCACCGGCGGACGGCGTATATATGCCAACGCCATTGGCAAAGAGATAGAAAACATTGGAATATTGGGCGAGCAAGAAACACGGTCTACTATATTTCTTATATGGGTCGAAACCTACTATGGCCTACAACTAAGTATAGAAAACGAGAAAGTTAGAAAAGAAAACCTTCAAACATTGAGCAACCACTACCGCGAGGTGTTGGCATTTAAAGCCAACGGCATGACCAACGAAATGGACTGCCTTATAGCCCAAGTGGCTATGGAAGATGCCGAAAGGCAATGGAAAGCGGCACAGAAAAACACATCAATACTGAAATACCGCTTTTGCAAAATGCTTGGCCTCGACAGCACTTGCAACTGCAACACCTCATCGCCACTATTTATACACAGCAACATCCCATCATTGGAATGGTTTATTGCCCAAAGCCACAACGCACCTCTACTGCAAGCAATGAAAGCCAAAGAAACCATTGCCAACAAAAATGTAAATATAGCAATAGCCGACTATTTCCCTATCATTGCCATCTTTGGCAAACAAACACTGGCATCGTACAACGTACCGCAAAACCTTATGCCACCCACAATAGTGGGAGCTTCGTTTGTATGGAACATATTTGATGGGCTGCAACGCGAACGAAAAATAAAACAAAACAAGATAGATGTGGCTATAAGCAACAACCAATACAACGAAGCACAAAAACAGCTAACTACCGCAATACACAAAGCCTACTACGAACTAGAAAACGCCAAAGAGAGCATAAGCACCCTTGGCAGCACCATAGCCATGACCGACGAACTGATACGGATACGCAAAGCCGCATACAAAGAAGGTATGGCCACCACCACTGAAGTGATTGATGCACAAACCGCCAACACCAAAGCCAAACTTCTGCTTATGGCAGAATACTATCGCTACGATATGATGTTGGCAACATTGGTAGCACTATGCGGAATGCCACAACATTTTGAAGAATGGAGCAACCAACAATAACCTAAAAAAATAATAACATCATGACAAAGATAAACAAAGCAGGAATAATAATATTTGCAAGCATATTGGTTTTGCTTGCAGGAATATCCCTATGGGGAATACTTGTAGACAAAGATAACGAGATAATGCTACAAGGAGAAATAGAAAGTACAGAAATAACGGTATCCGGCACCCTGCCGGGACGTGTGGCACAGTACTATGTAGAGGAAGGCCAGCATGTAAACAAAGGCGACACATTAGTGATAATCCACTCGCCCCAAGCCGAAGCAAAATACAATCAAGCCCGAGCACTGGAATCGGCAACACTGGCACAAAACGAAAAAATAGATGCCGGCACTCGCATACAACTCATAAACATGGCAAAAGAAGTATGGAGCAAAGCCAAAGCCGATTTGGAACTGGCCAAAACAACACGCCAACGAATGATAAACCTTTACAACGACAATGTAATAACCCTTCAACGAAAAGAAGAGATGGAAGCGCTATACCAATCGGCAGTGGCCGAGGAACGTGCAGCATACTACCAATATGAAATGGCAAAGTTGGGAGCACAAGACGAGGATAAAGCTACCTCCTACTCGCTGGTGATGGCTGCCCAAGGAACGGTGGAAGAAGTAATGTCGGTACTAAAAGATGGGGCTTTAACCTCGCCGGTGGCGGGCGAAGTGGCAAAGAAATACATCAACGAAAGCGAACTGGTAGGTGTAGGCACACCTCTGCTAAGTATAGTACTTACCAACGAAGCATACCTTGTAATAAACGTAAGAGAAGACCTGATGCCACATTTCAAGATGGGCAAAACAATATATGCAAACATACCGGCCATAGACAAAAAGAACATACCTTTCAAGATTAATTACATAAGTGCATTGGGTAGTTTTGCCACATGGAAATCAACGAAAGAAAAAGGAAGCTACGACCTAAAAACATTTGAGATACACGCCATACCTACAGCAAAAGTTGAAGACTTGCGACCCGGAATGTCGGCACTTATAAATATAAAACAACAATAGCACCCAGCAGCATACAACAAACCCAAAGTATGACACCATTCATTGCCATAGTACGCCGCGAAACAAAGCAAATATTTAGCAACCCAACATATTGGTTTGCAACATTGATATTACCGTTATTTATACTATCGGTTATGGCAACAATGTTTGGCAACGGGCTTATACGCGAACTACCGGTAGGTATAGTAGACAACGACAACAGCCAACTATCGCGCTCTATGGCTCGCAACATCGAATCCGTTCCCGAACTGCATGTAACAAAGATATATTCCAACATAGCCGAAGCCAAAAACGACATGCAAGCCAAAAAGATATACGGTTACATATATATATGCAAGGATTTTGAACGCAATATCAAAGCCAATCGCAAAGTGGAACTACCCTTTTTCTATCACTTTGCACTGCTAAGTGTGGGTGGCGAAGTGCTAAGTGGATTCTATTCCTACTTGGTGGATTTTGCAACATTACCCTTACACGAAACAACTCAAAAGCTAAACATCGACAAAGAAAAAGCCAATATAATAGCTATGCCGGTAACGGCAGACTTTCATCCTCTGAACAATCCATCGCTTGATTATATCATTTATTTATCATTCCCCTACTTTTATGTTATACTACAAATACTTATACTACTAACCATAGCCTACTGCATAGGTCGCGAATTTAAGGAAAATAGTGCCTCTATGTGGTTGACCACGGCAGGAAACAACCGCATAGTGGCACTGTATGGCAAACTTACGCCCTACTTTGTGATATACTCCATAATAAGTTGTTTTGCCAATGTGATACTATTTAAAACACTTGAGATTCCAATAGAATCAAGTATTTTGAGCGTTTCATTGACAAGCATTCTGTTTGTAGCTGCCACTATATCGGTATCGGTATTTATATTCAGCATCCACCCCAACCTTGCCTCCATCATTGGTTTTATATCCATGTTTGGCTCGCTTGGTGCCACCATGGTAGGCGTTACATTCCCCATACAGGCTATGCCCACAGTGGTAGAATGGGCATCATACCTATTCCCGGCAAGGCATTTCACGGTGCTAAGCCAAAACTTGTGCTACGAAGGATTAAACCTCGCCTACACGTGGCAACACTACGCCACTCTGTTACTCTTCTGCCTATTACCTTTTATAGCATCACTTAAAATACTACCACCTAAACTAATAAATAACAATATTAAAGCATCCAACAACCAATGACAACTATACGCCAAATATTAGCCACTACTATATGCGAATGGAAACACATTGCCACCAATATATCCATACTATTGGTTATGATTGGAGGCAATATCGGCTATGGATTTCTATACAATTATATGTATAACCCAAACACTGTAAAAGAAGCTCCTATAGCTGTTGTGGATATGTCTGGCGATATGTTGAGCCATACTTTCATACAAAACCTCGATGCCACAGAGCAGGTTTCGGTAGCCTACACCATACCCGACTATGCAAAAGCCGAAGAACTACTAAGAGATAAAAAGATAGTAGGTTTCCTATACCTACCTCAAAACTTCTCTAAATTGGGGTCGAACTACAATCATAGCAACATTATGGCCTACGGCTCTACCCTATCCTTTCTAGACTTCCTTATGCTGCAAGAAGCCACCACGTATACACTTTTGGACTTCAACGCTATGTTACGCCCATTGTATGTATCACAACTACCCGACAAACAGAAATACGCCTTGGCTCAACTTCAACCCATAGAAGTAATACCCACTCCCCTTTTCAACAGCACCGAAGGCTATGGAACATACCTTATCCCTCCGGTGCTTATGCTGATAATATTCCAAACAATGATGATATGCATAAGTATATCAGCGGGCGAAGAGAGAGAAAACAAACACCTACACAACAGGAAAATAAACACCATTACTTACAACAAAAGTTTAATACTTGTAATAAGTAAAACCATAGCCTACACAAGTATCTACAGCATAATATCGCTATTCATGTTGGGATTGTTACCTATTATTTTTAGCCTTCCCCATATAGGCAATACCTACACACTAGTTGTAATGATGATACCATTTCTTATAGCCTCGGCACTATTTGGGCTATGCCTTCTACCTCTATGTACCGACCCCGAAAAGCCTTTGCTTTTCATAGTGTTTATGTCTATAATACTCCTGTTCCTATCGGGAATATCATACCCTTTGGAAATTATGCCGTGGTACTGGAAGTGGCTGCACTATGTTTTTCCGGCTACGGCAGGCACTTTGGCCTTTGTTAAAGTAAACACTATGGGAGCTACTCTTGCACAAATACAACCCGAATTTACAACCCTATGCATCCAATGTGTAGCATACTTTTTGCTGGCAATATTTATCTATAATCGTGCCTTGCTCAAAGGATATTGGAATATAGGATAAAATTAATATTTTTACCAAAACACAATATTGCCACATCACCCAAAACATAAAATACCACTAAATAGAATAACATATATTTTCTATACTAAAACATCATATAAAAAATGCCAAAATACACTTTAAAAATAAGATAAAATACACTTTAAAAATAAGACAAAATACACTTTAAAAATAAGACAAAATACACTTTAAAAATAAAACATATTACACTTGATAAATAAGACAAAATTCACTTTACCCTTGTAAATATGGATTATTTTTTGTAACTTTGCAAAAAGAAATTAAGCGATATATGGAAGCAAATAACGACTATCTACCACGAGTTTACGACGAAATATTAGAAGAAAAACTAGATTCATCGGGAGCTGTTTTGATAACAGGGTGTAAATGGTGTGGCAAAACAATGACAGGAGCCAATCAAGCAAAAAGCATTTTGTATATGCAAGATCCCAATCAAAGGAAAAATTTACAAAGCATTGCCGACTCGAAACCATCACTTCTATTGATGGGTGATACCCCACGAATGATAGACGAATGGCAGATGGCCACAGTACTTTGGGACGCTGTACGCTTTGAATGTGATAAGCGACAAGAGGTAGGACAGTTTATTCTTACCGGATCAACAGTACCACTGGATGCCGACAAAGCACACTCAGGCACAGGGCGAATAGCACGCCTACACATGAGAACAATGAGTCTATTCGAATCGAAAGACTCTAATGGCACAGTATCACTCAAAGACTTGTTTGATGGAAAAACTAATATAGAATCAACATCAACAGTATCAATAGAAGACCTATCGTATCTGATATGCCGTGGAGGGTGGCCGGCTACACTGAAAGCAAAAACCAAGAAAAGTGCCATACGTATGGCACAAAACTATATAGACGCAATTGCTAACGAAGATATATTCCGCTTAGACATGGAACAAAAAGACTCCAACCTACGACTAGAACGGAACCCCGAAAGAGCTTACAGCATACTACGATCGTTGGCTAGAAATGTAAGCACAATGGTAAGCAATAAAACAATATTGGACGATATAGCAGCCAATGACAAAGAGATTTCGAGCGGAACATTAGATAAATACCTAAATACTTTACGACGTCTGTTTGTAATAGAAGACCAACCGGCATGGAAACCATCAATACGGTCGAAGAGTGCATTGCGCACATCTAGCAAACGCCACTTTGTCGATCCTTCAATTGCAGCAGCAGTAATGCGTACCAACCCAGAGAAGTTACTGTACGACTTTGAAACATTTGGATTTCTATTCGAATCATTATGCACTAGGGATATGCGCGCCTATAGTCAGGCAAACGACGGCGATGTATTCCATTACCGTGACAAAACAGGACTTGAAGCCGATATGGTAATAAGCCTTAGAGACGGAAGATGGGCAGCAGTGGAAGTTAAACTAGGAACCAAACAGATAGAAGAAGCCGCCAAAAATCTGCTAACCTTGAGGGAGAAAATTAATACCGACAAGATGGGAATGCCGTCATTCATGATGATAATAACGGGAGGCGAATATGCATATATGCGTAAAGACGGCGTATTGGTAGTACCAATAGGATGTTTGAAACCATAATTCCGACTGTGAGAAATTATTCTATACACGATAACAAAATATCTACGCAAGCGGCATAGTTTCCACAACTATGCCGCTTTAATATTACAACTCCCATACTTAGGGGTACTAAGTATGGGAGTTAGAGGTTGTAAGCATCGTGGTTTAGGACCGTAAACCACATATTTATTACAATTATTACTTATTATTTATTTTTTTTATTTCTTCGGCCGATACTGCTCTAAGAGGCTTGCCTTTGAGGCTGTCTAAACGGGCGGAGAGATTATTTTCCATCTGAGTGGAATCCATTGTCATGATTGGGGGAAGGGCTATTATTACTTCCGCACACCAACGGGCACCTTCCTTTACCATATCCAGTTTACCGCTTTGCACCTGTAAGGGTGTGGTTTTGGAGTAGCTTACAACAGCTGTGGTATCCGACAAAAGTTCTACAGCCAATATATCTATAGTAGCCGGTGTGTTGGAAATAATATAGTTGGTATCCGTTTTGGGCAGGATATACTTTTGCAGCACATCCAATGTACGCTCGCAAGTAGGTGTGCTTGCGTATGGGCGGGCATCGTCTATGCGGTAGTTGCCCATGGCGTCTAAGTAGCCGTAGGCGTTCTTTTCTATATCTTTCTGCGGGTTATTGCCACATGAGGCCAGCACCACAGCACTTATAACGATAAATAATATTCTCTTCATCTGTATATATTCACACACATTATTTACTACAAAAAAAGTCCGAATATAAGTTCGGACTTTTTTTATATTTTAATCTACATTAAATATTTATTTCTTTTCTACTTTTATAGAAGCACCTGCCTTAGAAGCACCTTCTTTAATTTCTCCCAAAAGTTGATCTTTCTTAGCATCGGCATCAGCTTTTACTTTTGCACCAACTACTTCCTTTTGTTCGTCGACTGCAGTTTTTACTTCGTTCAACAATTCTTCTTTTACATCTTTTACTTCTGCCTTAGTAGCCTCAATTTCTTTCTTTTCATCACAAGTAGCTTTAGTAGCAGGAGCAGCTACTTCTTCAACAACCTGTTCAGCAGCTTCAACAGTTTCTTCAGCCACTACTTCTTCTTCGGCAGGAGTGTTGTTAGCGTTACCGCAAGCAACTGCCAATGTCATAGACAATGCTATGAATCCAAATAATTTAAATGCTTTTTTCATCTTTTATTACGCATTAAAAAGATAAGACCAAATTAATCTGGTCTTATCTTCCATTAGTTATTATTTATTTTACTTTAACGTTCAAATCTATTTCAGGAAGTGAAGCACCTTTCATTGCTTCCATTTGCAAATTAGAAATTGCACAAGTCATATTTTGTGTAGAAGCGTTTGGTAAAAGTGAAGGATCAATTTGACCATCTTCTGTAACTATACCAAGAAACTCAAACATAACAGCACTGATATTTGCACTTAGAGTAAGAGCAGTAGGATCTAAAGCAGTAACATTGATAGTAGCTGTTTTTGCCCACCAATCACCGTGGTCTATTTCAGAACCGTCTGTATAAGTAAGAGTAATCGCACCTTGCAAAGTATATTCCAAACGATAAATATTGTTATTAATATATCGCAAATTTGATCCAATTTCATCTGAAATATTACCTGTTGCAGTAGCAAATACATACGCATCTACTCTTGGGATACCCTGACCTGCTATCGCAATCATTCCAAATAAACCATCTTCTGTAAAATAGCCACCAGCTTGTTGAGTTGCAGTCCATGTATCACTACCAAAAGTTACATTAACTGAAGTTTGTGGATCTGGATCTGGTTCTGGATCTGGATCTGGGTCTGGTTCTGGTTCTGGATCTGGGGTTGGATCACCTTGTTCAGTTCCGTCACCTCCATTTGTACCGTTAGGTTCTTCACAAGAAACCAAAGCCATACTCATTGCTATCAAAGCAACGCCTAAAAATTTAAAATACTTTGTCATTTTTGTTTTGTTTTTAAGTTTATAAATTTATTAATTAAAATATCTTACATTATTTCCTATCGGAATTTGTTTGCAAAAGTACAACTTTTTTCCAACATAGAAG
>JAGCLZ010000153.1 GCA_017646685.1 Bacteroidales bacterium
ATATCTCCATAGTGTAACGGCCGGTTTGATGTAGGGTTACTTGTAGGTTCTTGGTAGTGGGGTTGGGCGAAAGGGTAAACAAGTTGGCGTTTGCTTCCACTGCATTTATGCCCACAGTGCTGTCGTTGCCTACGCCAAAGTAGGCTGTAAAAGCAGTGTCTTGCGTAAGCACTATTGTGCGTGGATTGGCGGCTACGCTGTCGTTCCAATGCCTAAAGTAGTAGCCGTCGTTGGCTTGGGCCGATATGGTTACTTCGCTTTGCTCGTAGTATACGCCGCTGCCTTGTACGGTTCCGTGTTTCAAATCGTCCACATACACCTCTACGCTGTATTCTTCCAATGGGGCAAAGTAGGCTGTAAAAGTAGTGTCGCCGGTTACGGTAAAGGTGCGTGGGTTGGTGGTAACGCTATCGTTCCACATCACAAATTTATAACCTTCGTGAGGCACTGCGGTAAGTGTGGCAGGACTATTTACCTCATATTTACCACTACCATCCACTCTTCCCATAACGCTATCAGACGACAAGCCTACAACATTAATCGTGTCATAAACTCTGATAATAGGAAAAATAAGATCATAAAACATACTATAATTATATTCACCGACATTACATCTGCACCATGTTTCCCCCCTATCTTCACTAGTTATAGTAGGATTATAATAATAACAATTTGAAACACCAATAGAAGTTTGATAAATAGTTGCCTGATGTACAAAACCCTGACCATCGGGATATGGTGGAAGGTCGGAAGGATAGCCGTAACCTGTTTGTATGTTATTAAAATTAGTCGCACCCGTATAGAATGAATCATACACCGTTATGGGCGATTTAAAGTATGCCTCACATATTTTTACATAACGTATCTCTTCTATGGTATCGTAAAGATAATCAAATCCTATTACTTCACCCAACTCATTGGTATCCCATATTACTCCTGCCGGTTCGACATATTTAACATTCAACCCCATTATTTTGGGTGTAGCAGTATCCCAACGTGCAGTATCCACCATTTCATATTGGCGTTTATCGCCCCAGCCTTCTATAAGCATTACATATTCCGGCACACGAGTGGTATCTTCAAACTCAGTACTTAGCACCCCTACTGCTATACCTATAATTTCAAGCGAATCTTCGGTATAATGATACGTAGCCTCTATTAGAGTAGATGGGGTTGCTGATGCATCGGCATATCTATTGACCAAATGCCCCGCATTGTAACACGAATCATACCAATTAGTGTAGTGGTAACGTTCATAACGATTATAAATCGTATCGGTTTGGCTGTAAGCCATACTCTGAATGCCGAATAATACAACACTCAGCAATAAAATAATTTTTTTTGTCATCTTATGGTTCCTCCTTTATATTTTATTTCTAATTATCTATACAATGTACATCTACTGTTGTTTCGTATATAGACGCAGGTTCGAATACAATACTTGCATTTACCCTATCTTGAACAGAAAAAGATTTCAATCTCATTGTAGGAACATTCCATTGAGTTGTTGCAGCTATACCTATACTAGAATTGACACTACAAATGCTCGACTGAAAAGTATTCAAATTATCTTGCAAAATACATAACCGTGGAGATGATGTAATATATTGTGTACACGACAATGCAAAGTTATTATTATTAGATCGTGTTATGGAATTAAAAATATAATTATCCTTCCACAATTTAGAAGAGGTATAAGTTTGCGTTTTGGTCATATCAACAAATAAGAATTCGCCATTATTATCGCCTTTTCTCAGTGCTATACCCAAAATATTTTCACTTGGAAAATATTCCAATTCATTTAATTGTCTAGATTCATTTCCATCTAAAGATATTGTTTGCTGAGCATTAAGAACCAATGTATTTACATCTATTTTCATAATAATGGCAGTATGAGGGTTGGAAGCACGAACAACTTCAAAAATTAGCGATCTCAATCCTACAACTGCAATATTATCACCTCCAATAGACTCTACCAAAAAACTATCATCATTATAAGGTAGTGCCCCTAATAAATACTCTTGTGATTCATCTTTTATATTAGACCCTAGTACTGAACTTTTCTTATATCTACGAAGACATAAGTGATTAAGTGCCGATGATCCAAAAAGAGTTTCTTTTAACTTTCCTATTGTAACCAAAAAATCCGGTGTAGCATCACATATATCTGTTATTTCTTCTTTTGCTACTTGGGCGTATTGATATTTCCATCTTCGATTTTCGTCAGAATAGTTGTTCAAATCCACCACACAAGATTTAAACGAAGTGTTTTTAGGAGTGCCTATGGCTGCTACACCAACCGTAGAACTTATTGTCCCATTATAGGCTACCAGTTTAGTAAGATTGGCCGATGAATCTATGTCGATTAATGTGTAGCCCCCTATACTTTGTCGTGGTGTAGGCACATTAATCATTCCAATATATCCACAATTCTTAGTAGCATTCTTTCCACAAAAATATACACAACTATCCAATATTACAAAATCGTTGATACTGTGATTAGCAGGTAAAATTGTATAATTAAGTGTATTAGAATTATCAACGAATGTAAACATGGCAGAATTTCCCGAATGAGAACCTGTTATCAACATACCTGTAGGCATGTAGGATCTTATTATATTCTTACCACTAGCTTCTACCTGATTCAGCGAAAAAAAGGAACTTCTTACTTGTTGCGAATACGCTGTGCTTGTAAGTGCTATCGCAACTATTATAATTTGAAATACTTTTGTCATTGTATTATAATGTTAATGTTATTATTTCGTTTAGTCAAATACAATAACCTCACATTTTGTGCGTTAATAACGCACGCTTTGGAGGATTATTGCTCCATTGCAAGGCACTTGGATGCAAGGTTGCGGAAAATTGTTTCATTAGTTCTTGTTATATTCCGCTCCTTGCCGGTGTGCCTTAGTTACAGTCCTACAGTATCGCATCTAGCCGGATGCAAACTATTCTGTTTATCACTCATTGTATTACTTCTGTTTTTACGTTAATACAATATTTACTCGCTTTCCGAAAGGCTTACAGCCATTGTCGTACGGCTTCCGCCTTTGGTGGCTGTACCGGTATAAAGATTGCTTTCTTTGTCGAAAGTAATTTTCACATCATAGCCCTTAATTCTCATTTCTGTAGCCCAAGCATCCATCTGTGCTTTATCGGACGTTGTAAAGGTTAGCTTATCATCGGCTTCAGGTGCCAGGCTTGGATTTTGGCTACCGCCTATTGTTATTTCTTTCCCTTCGAGGGTTAGACCTATAAGGTAGCTGATGTAAGCACTCTTTTCGGCTTCCGATGTAAATGATGCATTGTATCCCACGCCGTCTATCCAATAACGGAGAGTAAGGCTTACATGAGCCAAATTCTTTTGGCTCATTTCATGAGATGGTACTACCATCTCGCTTTGAAATTCTTCTTTTTGGCACGATGCCATTGAACCTGCCAGTGCCACAGTCAGCAACACTGTTTTTGATACATTTAGTTTGTACATTTTTATTATCTATTTATTATTATTATTATTTACATCATCAACTGACGGAAAAAGTTCCTGATCTATCAAAGTATTTGTCAAGAAACTTCCTATCACATTATCCCTCTCTTCAGTTTCTATATTGTGAAACACCAATATTGTTCCTGTATTATAATTATACGCCAATATTGCCACATTCTTGTAATCATCAGCAGATTTTATTTCTCCAAATCTTTTCTTTATGTCGTCTTTACACACATTGCGTATGTAAAGCGTATATTTTTTTTCTTGTCCAAATTGGTTATATACTTCTTCTTTATCCAAACCCAGATTGAATTCCTCTACCAATGTATATACAGCTTCTTTTGTTTGCGGTGCCAATATGGTTAGTTCCACCTGCGTGGTGTCGTTTACATGGAAGTTCATTATGCATGCCACCGTTACATCCTTTAGGTGGGAGTATTGTTTGTATAGCTCTGTTTGGCCCACGGTAGGCATGGCGGTGCCCAACCATAGGGCTATAGCCAAAAGTATTAGTGTTGGTTTGGTTTTTCGGGTTTTCATATTGTTCATATTTATATTATTGTGTTTGTTGTTATATAAGTGTTATATTTGTTCGTTGTATTAGGTATGTGTATTCAATGTTGTTGCCACAATGTTGTTCAGCTCGAGGCTGCTACAGCTGTTGTTGCAGTATATCACCCATTCTTTGTGGTTGTTGTAGGGTATTGCCAGTGCTGTATCGGCAATATTGTCGGTTTTGTTGGTTTCAGTGTCCTCGGCCATACATATCGCTGCGTTGGTTGTGTGGGTTGGTGGCATGTTTATATGCTCATATTCCCTGGGTTTTGGTGTTTGGGCAGCGGGTTGTTTTTTTATTATGTTGTGGGTCGTAGGCACCCTGTTTTCCGGTGTTGAGGTTTGGTTTTGTGGCAGTGGCATGTGCTTCATCTCGTCCATCGCAGCCTTGGCTATCAGTGTTTGCCGGCCTACCATTGGCGTGTTTAGATCATCGTTAATGCTTTTTTCGGGCCATAGGGCCAATACAAGCATAGCTAGCACAGCCCATGCGGCAGCAGCAACAGCAGTACTCCTGTATGGGGCATAGTGCTTTTGGGTCATGGGTTTGGCAGTGGTGGTATTGGATGCAGCCATACGGCTGTGCATCATAGCCAGGGGCCTGATTATGGGCACATGCTCCTGCATCTCGGCAGGTATGGGCCATGTGTTCAGGAAGTAGGCATACAGCCTCTGCAGCTCGTCCGGCTCTATGGTGCCGGAATAAAATTCGGCCAATAGCTTTTCTATCGCCTGCCTATCGTTATTCTCTCTTTTTTTGTTCATCTTTCATCATTTTAGTTATTTCATTTATTGCTTGATTGGATATTCTTGCCACCATGCTTTTGCTCATCCTCATCATCCTTGCCACCGTTTTTATGCTCAATCCTTTTAGATATCTAAGCCTAAACACCCTTTGGCTTTGGCGTTCCAAACGCTTAATGCATGCCTCCATTGTGGCATACTGCCATTCCTCTTCGCAGCTTTGGTCGGAGTCGCAGTCGGTGTAGGTGTCCAGTTTTTCGATATCTACAATAGCAGTTCGAGCCAGCTTTTTCTTCATCGTTATAGCCCTGTTTGTAACCGTTGTTATCAGGTATGGCAGTACCTCCTCCGGGTTCTTGACCGGCACATCCCTGCCGGCAAAGTACTCGAAGGTATCCTGCACCACATCTTGGGCAAGGTGGTCGTCGGCCAATATCCTTTGTGCAGCACAGAACAACTTGGTACGAAATGCTTCGCCCTCCTTGCTATTTAGCAGTTTTTCTATCTCTCTATCCATCCAATTCTCTTTCGATAGTTCTGTATAAAAAAAACAGATAACAACCATTACCTTTTGCACTATATAACGACAAAACAATAGTTATTACACACTATAAACCCACCAATATCGAAAAAAAATCAATGTTTAACAATTTTGTAACCTTTATACATTGGTATACAATGTTATTTTTTTTGCATACGAAATTATTTAACTTTTATATATCGCAGGCTATGGTTCCTCCACCCCATGGCCACCGTCCCATTACTCCACCGCCACATCTTAATTAATTTATGCAATATTAACACGGATTCATTTAAGCCGAAAAACGCTCTATTTTCCGCACCGAAGCCTTGCCGTCGCCGCAGAAAGCAAGGAAAAAGAGTTATAAAAGCTATATAACTGATTGCCAACAACAATATTTTTTCCATACGGTTCTAAAAAATAAACCACGAGGGTTATAAAACGTAAGTATGGCACTTTGGGTAGCCAAACATGGGGGTTTTGATGTCTAAGTCGGGTAGTTTTCGTATCTGAATCACGTGGTTTTTATATCTGAGTCGCGTGGTATTTTTGTCCGGATCGGGAGGTATTTTCCCTCTTTTCTGCCATAGAAAAGAATTGGTTTTAACATATCGGAAAATGGTTTAACATATATGGCTTTTTCCAAAACTTCCACACTTCGGCCAAATAATCAACATACAATGGGGCATGCAGCACTATCGTCCCAAAAGGATATACCGCTATGACAGGGGTAAAAAAATGGGGAAAGAAATAAAAAAACAACCATCAATTGCATCTATTAGATAGATATTTTCAAACCCATCACCCTGAAATCGCACAAACATAACAGCAGATATATTGTTTATTTTCAAGAGACACAGAGATAGAAAACAAAATTTTTCGATTTTTCATTTTGCCACGTCGGAAATAGTTCGTATCTTTGCACCGACAGTTTCCACCACGCTTCCCGACAAAAATCCAGCGAACCAGGGTGGAACTTTTGTTTTTTTACAGCCATGAGACAATACGATAAACAACCTATAAGTATAGAAGAGCAAATAAACCAACTAAAATGTCGAGGCCTTATAATAGACGACGAAGCATATGCCAAAAGAATACTATCAATAATAAGTTACTTCCGATTGGCCGGATATTTGCGTCCAATGGAATACGACAAAAAGTTACACATTTTCAAAAAAGGTAAATTATTTAGCAATGCTGTTGACATATACTATTTCGACAAAGATTTGAGAGCTATCATTTTTAATGCAATTCAAACCATCGAAATTGCCATAAGAACAAGGATGATTCAGAAGTTTTCGATGGAACATGGTCCCTTTTGGTTTATGGAACCAAGCCTATTCAAGAACGAGAAAATGTACCAAAAATGTTTTACTTCCATAGAAACAGACTTCAACAGAAGTAAAGAAGATTTTATAGAAGAACATCGTCAAAAATACGATTTCCCTAAAATGCCTCCTGCTTGGAAGACTCTCGAAATAGTATCTTTCGGAACTTTATGTAAACTTTACTGCAACTTCAAGGATAATTCCATAAAAAAAATAATAGCTCGAGAGTTCAATATTCCTCAACATGAGTACTTGGAAAGTTGGATGCTGAGCTTAGTAGCTCTACGTAATTGCTGTGCTCACCACTCTCGAGTATGGAATCGAACATATCCAATGAAGCCAAAACTACCAAACAGCAAAATAATGCGATGGAAATGGATAGATATATCGAATGTGGAACCCTCACGACTATACGCCCTACTCTGCTGCATATTATATTGGACGGATAATATTACCCCCGATAATTCCATAAGAACAAACATCATAAATTTGTTAAAAAACAATACAAACATAGATACTTCGGCTATGGGATTTCCAACAAATTGGAAAGAAGAACCGCTATGGAAAGTCCGATAAATTAACCCCGACTTTAAAAAAATCCGCCATAGGTAATTTAAGCACAACACACAGCATTGGCAATAAAAAAAACAACCTATATTGGCACAGTTTATCCCGTTGGGAGGGTGGTATAAGGTAAGGTTTTGAGCATTTTAGCATTAAAAAATGCAACGATATATATTTGTAATACAACCAATAGCAATAATAATAAAAATATTCTTTCCGGCAATGAAAAATAATGTGTATCTTTGCAAATTGAAAAAAACGTCAAAACACATATATGGAAATTGCTATAATTGGCTACGGCAAGATGGGAAAAGAGATTGCCGAAATTGCAGAAGAACGAGGGCACGATGTGTCCGTTGTAATTGATAGTTCAGATGATTGGATGGAGAAAATCGACGAGCTGCGCGATTGCGATATTGCTATTGATTTCTCTACACCCGACGCCGTTGTCGATAATATTTTTAAGTGTTTCAACATCAACATTCCTATTGTTGTAGGCACCACCGGCTGGCACGACCAGTTGGAAAATGTGGTACACGACTGCTTGCAACGCGAGCAAAGCCTGTTTGTAGCCTCCAACTTCAGCATTGGTGTAAACATCATGTTTGACATCAACAGGAAGCTGGCCAAAATCATGAACAGCCACCCCGAATATGACGTAAGCATAAGCGAAACGCACCACATCCACAAGCTCGACGCTCCGAGCGGCACCGCCATAAGCCTTGCCAACGACATTATAGAGGAGCTGGAGCATAAGGAAGAGTGGACGTTGAACGAATGCGATTCGGCTACCGAGCTACCTATAATGGCACACCGCGAAGGCGAGGTGCCGGGCATACACGAGGTGAAGTACGATTCGATGGTAGACACTATATCCATACGCCATAGTGCCAAGTCTAGAAAAGGATTTGCGTTGGGAGCTGTGGTGGCAGCCGAATACCTGTTGGGCAAGAAAGGCTACTACACCATGGCCGACATGCTGGACCTTGGGTAGAGGACACCGGCGGCACGATATAGCGGGATTATACAGCCCTATTTGTTTTGTTTAGAAAAAAAATAGCCGATGAAAACAAACAGATTACAATCAAAACGCATTGGTCTTGCAATACTGACATTGCTGATGCTTGTAGCTGTTTTTGTTTCGCTGATGGTGGGTGTGACCCATTTTTCGGTGGGCGAAATATTTTCGATAATAGGCCAACGCTTTTCGGCCGATGGCGAAACCACTATTTCCAACACTGTTTTTTGGAACCTTAGGATGCCACGTGTGGTGCTATGCCTATTGGTAGGTGCAGCCCTATCGGTATGCGGTGCCTCGTACCAATCCATATTTCGCAACCCCCTTACAGACCCCTATATATTGGGCATATCGTCGGGAGCATCACTTGGCGCTGCCATATCCATACTTCTGGGTTGGGAGTCGACCCTCGTTGGCATAGGAGCTACAGCCCTTGCCACAGCCTTGCTAACGGTACTGCTTATCTACAAAATAGCATCAATAGGCAACCGCATGCACACCTCTACCCTGCTGCTTACCGGTGTATGTTTCACCTTCCTTATTACGGCAGTAATATCGTTTCTGATGGTGCTTAACCAGGACAAGATGGAGCGCATAATATTCTGGACCATGGGCAGCTTTGCTTCGGCCTCGTGGAGCGATGTGATGGCGGTGGCGCCATGTGTGGTGGTAGGTATATGTGTGGCTATATACTACAGCAAGGATTTGAACCTTCTGCTGGTAGGTAGCGAAACGGCCAAAAGCCTTGGTGTGGATGTGGAGAAGATAAAGAAACACCTTCTGTTCTTTACCACCCTTATGGTGGCCTTTGCCGTATCCAGCTGCGGTGTGATAGGCTTTGTGGGACTGATAGTGCCCCACTGTATACGCCTGGTGGTGGGAGCCGACAACAGGCTGGTGATACCCTACTCTATATTTGTAGGCGGAACATTCCTTCTGGTATGCGACACCCTGTCGCGCACAGTGCTGCAACCGGCCGAACTGCCGGTGGGTAGCATAACAGCACTGGCAGGAGCTCCAATGTTTATATATCTACTGTATAAAAGCAAAAAACAATTGTAGGCTATGATAGAAGTCAAAAACCTTTCGTACGCGTATGGCAAAAAAATAATCATCAACGATATGAGCTTTGGCATTGCCGAAGGCGACTTCTGTGCCATAATGGGACAAAACGGCTGTGGCAAGACCACCCTGCTCAAATGTATTGCCAACCTTTTGCCCGTAAAAGCCAACACAATATTTATCAACGGCAAAGACTCTACGTCATACTCCATAAAGAAACTGGCCCGACAGATAGCGTTTGTGCCACAACATACACCGCTGGACTTTGAATTTTCGGCTTTCGAAACAGTGCAAATGGGTCGCAACCCCTACCAGACACACCTGCAAAACGAGTCGCAAAAGGATTGGGACATAGTGGAGGAATGTATGAAAAAGACCAACACATGGCACCTGCGGTTTGCATCATTATCCGAAATGAGCGGCGGCGAGATGCAAAGGGTGCTGCTGGCAAGGGCTCTGGCACAACAAACACCTATAATGCTACTGGACGAACCACTGTCAAACCTAGACATATCACACCAGTTTGAGATAATAAAACTGCTACGCGACATAAGCCTAAACGAAAAGAAAACAATACTACTCATAGTCCACGACCTGAACATGGCTATACGCTACTGCCAAAGCCTGCTGCTACTGCACAACCACAACATAGTGTACCATGGCGATATAGACAAAGGACTGACACCACAAAACATTAAGGACTACTTTGGTGTTGATGCCATAAAAGAAACCATCAACAACCAACCACAAATCATATACAAATAAATAATACTACAAATGGAAGAAAAGAACACATATATAAAATCACTACTAAAGATATTTGCCAAAAACCCTTTTGAGGCACTAAACTACAAGCAGGTGGCCTCCAGAATGGGAGCCTTCGACAAGGGGTCGAGAAAAATGATTGCCGACGCAATACTATCACTAGCCGAAGAAAAGATACTGGTGGAAGAACGTAAAGGCAAATACAAGATAGATCCCAAATACATCAACGACGACTTGCTACCACAAAACTATGTGGTGGGTACCATAGATATGAAACAGACGGGCAAAGCCTATGTGATACCCAACAACGAAACGATGGAAGACATCATGATTTCGGCCAACAACACCCGCCATGCCCTACACGGCGACACCGTAAAGGTGCTGCTATTTCCGGCCCGCCGCATGCACAAGCAGGAAGGACAGGTGGTGGAAATAATACAAAGAGCCAAAACCCGCTTTGTAGGTCGCATACAGCTGCAAAACAACTTTGCTTTCCTTATACCCGACAACAAAAGTATGGCTGTGGATATATTCATACCTCTGGAAAACCTATGCAACGCCCGCAACGGCGACAAAGCACTGGTGGAAATGACCGAATGGCCCAAACACCTAAACAACCCCGTGGGTAAGGTGGTGCAGGTGCTGGGTAAACCAGGCGACAACAACGTGGAGATGCAATCAATACTGGCCGAGTTTGACTTCCCGCTATCATTTCCAAAAGAAGTAGAAAAAGCTGCCGAAAAAATATCAACGACTATAGCGGACGAAGAAATAGCCAAACGAAAAGATTTCCGTTCCATTACCACCTTCACCATCGACCCTGCCGATGCCAAGGACTTTGACGATGCCCTTTCGTTTCGCAAGCTGGACAACGGCAACTACGAAGTGGGGGTACACATTGCCGACGTGTCGCACTATGTGGTGGAAAACGGTACCATAGACCACGAAGCCTACAACCGCGGAACATCGGTATACCTTGTGGACCGCACCATACCTATGCTGCCCGAACGCCTATGCAACGGTGTATGCTCTCTGCGACCCAACGAGGAAAAGCTGTGCTTCTCGGCAGTGTTTGAGATGAACAACGATGCTGTGGTGATAAACAAATGGTTTGGCAAAACAATAATCAACTCCGACCGCCGCTTCAGCTACGAAGAGGCACAGGCTGTGATAGAAACCGGCCAAGGCGACCTAAGCGAAGAGATACTGAAACTAAACGCCCTGGCAACCATACTGCGCGAACAACGCTACAAAGATGGTGCCATAAACTTCGAGACCAAAGAGGTAAAATTTATACTCGACGACAACGCCAAACCCATAGGCGTATACACCAAGGAGGCCAAAGAAGCCAACTTCCTAATAGAGGAATTTATGCTGCTGGCCAACAAGAGCGTGGCCGAACATATAGGCAAGGTAAAGGACCGCAAAAAAGCACGTACATTCGTTTACCGCGTACACGACGAGCCTAACCCCGAAAAGCTAGGCACATTCGTACAATTTGTGGCCAAACTGGGCTACAAAATAAAGACCACTTCGCGAAAAAGTCTTGCCGACTCGTTCAACAAACTATTTATAGACATCGAAGGCAAAGGCGAGCAAAACATGATAGACTCCATAGCCATACGCACCATGTCCAAGGCCTACTATTCGACCGACAACATAGGGCACTACGGCTTGGGATTTTCCTACTACACACACTTTACCTCGCCCATACGCCGCTACCCCGACCTGATGGTGCACCGCCTGCTATATAGCTACCTCAACGATGCATCGTCGGCCAATGCCGATTTTTACGAAGAGCAGTGCAAACACTCGTCGCTGATGGAGCGTAAAGCCGCCGAAGCCGAACGTACATCTATCAAATACAAGCAAGCCGAATTTCTGTCGGATAAGATAGGACAAGTATTTCCGGCACTGATATCGGGGGTAAGCAAATGGGGAATATATGCCGAAATAGAAGAAAACAAATGCGAAGGTATGATAGCTCTTGGCACACTACAAGACGACTATTACTACCTGGACGAAGACAACTACCAGGTGATAGGACGCCGATACGGCCGACAATACAAACTTGGCGACAGCATAAAAATAAAGGTACTGCGTGTGGATATGGAAAAGAAACAAATGGACTTTGCAATGGTCGAACCCGACGACGAACCTACCACTACATACACACCTAAAACTGAAAAGAAAAAAACAACAAAACCCAAAAGCAAAGCTACCAAAGGGAAAAAAGCTGCAACAAAAGCAAAGAAAAATAGTAAAAAGAAAAATAAATAAAGACATTTGCAGTTATAACACTGCAACAAAAAAAATAAAGATTGTAATGAAACAAAGAACAATAATAGTAGGTACAGACTTTTCGAAAGGCTCGTATGTAGCCTTGGAGTTGGCTGTAGATATAGCCAACAGAATGAAAGCTGATATACACCTGGTATGGATATGTCGCGAAAAAATGTTATACACCGACGACCAAAACAACTATGTTCGTAACCTAGCTTCGCAAAAGATGGACGACCTTTGCGAAAAATGGCAACCAAAACTAACCGATAGCAAGATAACTCCATTTATAGTTCAAGGTAAAGTGGCTCCCGTAATAGCCTCTATGGCCCAGAAAGTCGATGCCACAATGATAGTAATAGGTACCAACGGCGCTTCGGGATTTGAAAAGTATTGGATGGGAAGTACAGCTGTACGCATTGTGCAAGAAGCTACATGCCCGGTACTATCCATACGCGAAGGTTTCAACTTCCACAAAAACTTGGAACGCATACTTGTACCACTGAATATGACTACCAATTCACGCCAAAAACTGCCGGTAGCCGTAAAGATGGCCAAAGCTTTTGGCGCTACTATACACGTGCTGGGACAATACGAAAACTCCACCCAAGCTCAAACAATAGCTATATATATGAAACAAGCCGAAACATTTATGCAAAAACAAAATGTTCCCTATATTTCGGAAACTATGCAAAGCAAAAGTTTGGCCGACGATATGCTGGCATACGCCGACACCATAAGTGCCGACCTTATAGTGATAAGCACCGAACAAGACCAAGTGCTATCGTCACTGTTTATAGGCACCACCGCCCAGCAGCTTGTTCACCACTCGCTTATACCTATACTTAGCGTTCACCCGGCAGACATAAACCGACTGGCACGATAAACACACATACACCACTTAGAATATGCAGGCTCGTTACGACATAGTAATTATAGGTGCAGGTGCAGCCGGACTGATGGCAGCCACCATAGCCGCCGAAAAGCAACAAACGATACTACTTGTAGAAAAGATGGACCAGGCCGGCCGCAAGCTACGCATAACCGGCAAGGGTCGTTGCAACCTTACAAACACCTCGCCCATCAAAGAGTTTATATCACACATAGGCTCCGATGGTCGCTTTATGCGAAACGCCTTCTCTATGTTTTTCAACAACGAGCTTATGCAGTTTTTCGAACAGAAAGGCGTGGCACTGAACATCGAGCGTGGTAGCCGTGTGTTTCCACAAAGCGGCAAAGCCCTAGACATATTCCTGGCTCTTATAAACGGTATAGAACGGAACAAAAACATCAGCATACTTAAAAACACCTCGGTAACAGAGCTTATAACCTCGCCGGCCGGCATTGCAGGAGTGGCGCTAAGCAACGGCACCACTGTGGCAGCCAACAAGGTGATACTGGCCACCGGTGGCAAAAGCTACCCTCTTACAGGCTCTACCGGCGAGGGATACACATTGGCCAAAAACGTTGGCCACACCATAGTGGACCCCATACCATCGCTAGTACCACTGGTATGTACCGAAAAGATACCCGACGAGCTTATAGGCTTTACGCTTAAGAACGTCAGCCTTACAATATCCGACAGCAACGACAAAAAGATTTGCAACTTCTTTGGCGAGATGACCTTTACGCCCGACGGCATTGGCGGCCCCATAGTGCTATCGGCAAGCCGAATGGTAAGTCGCCGACTGCAAAACGGCGAACAGCTACGTGCCACACTAGACCTAAAGCCGGCATTGGACCACGACGTACTGGACAAAAAACTTATACGCGAGCTGAACGAGAACGGAACACGCATACTTAAAGATGCCCTACGCCTATGGCTACCTGCCGAAATGATACCGCTGGCACTGCAAACCATGACTATAGAACACTACAAACGCCTAAACCAAGTGTCGGCCACCGACCGAAAAAAGATACTGCGGATGCTTAAAGCACTGCCGTTTACCATAGTGGGCACTCGTAGCTTCGACGAGGCTATAGTTACACAAGGCGGAGTATCGCTAAAAGAAGTGAACCCCAAAACCATGGAGTCGAAACTGGTAAAGAACCTATACATCACCGGCGAACTCCTTGACCTTGATGCCGACACCGGAGGCTACAACCTGCAAATAGCATTCTCCACAGGCTATGCCGCAGGCAAAGCAGTGAATGAATAGCAATAATACGTAAAAAAATAATTACCACCTTCCATCATACACTTTTTTTTAGTATCTTTGCATCAGATTAATCGTACCAAAAGGTGCTTATATACAATAGATAACAATCTATTAATTAATTGATTAATTGTTATACAAAGAATAATATTCCAAAGATTTTGTCCCGTTTTTTACGTAAAAAACGGAACAAAACACAAGCAAAATTAATATTTATAGAATGAATATAACTAGTCAAGTAAAGAAAAAAATCGAAGAGTTTCCGGAAGGATATGTGTTTACTTCATCGGATTTTGATTTAGATTTACAATATCAAACTGCTATTGGGAAAGCTCTAAATCGCTTGGTTAAATCTGGCGAAATAGAGAAATTAGCCAAAGGACGATTCTATAAACCTCAAAAAACTCAGTTTGGAATACTGATGCCATCTGTATATCAGACCGTGAAAGATTATATTGAATATGAAGGCAAATTAATAGGATATATAACCGGATACACTACCTATAACGCCCTTGGACTTAGTACTCAAATATCATCATATATACAAATTGGCACAAACAAATATCGCAGATCTATAAAACGAAAAAAATATACTATATCCTTTATAGTTCAGCCAAACATAATTACCAAAAATAATATTGCCCTCTTACAAATACTCGATGCCATACGATTTATAAAAGAAATACCGGCAACAACGCCCGATGATGCATGCATTAGACTGAAAGAAATTATCAGAAAACTTAACAACGAGCAAAAATCATTGCTTGTAAAATGTGCCTTGAAGTATACAAACTACGTTAGAGCATTGTGCGGAGCCATATTAGAAGACATAGACTGCAACAACGATTTATTAGACCCAATACGCAAATCCTTGAACGGAGTTAGCGAATATAAGTTACCTATATCGAATTCTGTTTTACCAACCAAACAAAACTGGAGAATATATGAACTTTCACGAAAATAAGAAACTATTTACTGATGCTGTTCTTGCAGCTGCAGAATATTTAGATATACACCCCGTATATATCGAAAAAGATTATTGGATAACCCGTTCTCTGAAACTAATGATGCAAAACCCCAATGCCGACAAAGCAATATTCAAAGGAGGCACCTCATTATCAAAAGCCCATAAAATTGGGAATCGTTTTTCGGAAGACATAGACATAGCCATAGCAAATGCCGATACATTGACCGGCAATCAGCTTAAAATGTTGCTCAAAAAGATTGCAAAAGAAATGACATCGGGACTCAAAGAGGTGCCTACAGAGGGGGTTACCAGCAAAGGGTCTCATTATTACAAAGCAATGTATTCATACCCAAATATTCTTGAAAAGGAAATAAAAGGAAGTGTAAATATCGGACAATTGCTTATTGAAATAAATTCGTTTGCCAATCCTTACCCATACACATCAAAAGATATTGATTGCTTTATTGCTCAATTCTTTAAACAAACAAATAACGAAAAGCTAATAGAGCAATACGGATTACAAACATTTGCCGTAAATGTGTTGGATAAAAGGCAGACCTTAACAGAGAAATTAGTATCGCTTATTCGCTTTTCCCTGTCAAACAACTTTGTTTACGATTTAGCCTCCAAGATACGCCACTTCTATGACTTGCATTATCTACTAGAAGATGTCGAATGTGTAGCCTACTTAAACTCAGAGCAATTCGAAAATGATTTCAACACTTTATTGGCACATGACAAAGCTACGTTCGACAAACCCGAAGGCTGGAATACTATGGAAATAAGCCAATCACCATTATTATCTGACTTTCCAACTTTATGGTCAAAGTTGAAAACAACTTATAACAAAGAACTACCGGCTATAGCTTTTGCAGATATTCCAAGCGAATCCTCAGTTTCCGAAAGTTTCGAAGTAATTAGAAAGACAATATTGCAACATAGTTAATTCTATAATCGTTTCTATCAAGAAGCAACAAATACAAAAAACACAGCAGCATTTCAAACAACCATATAATACTACTATACAAGATAATACAACTCGATTTTGTCCCGTTTTTTTACGTAAAAAACAGGACAAAATCGTTTACACACCGCCACCCCTTCCCCTACTCCACCGCATTGCGATAGTACAATAGGCCACCCCTCCACGTTGAACCCATGGTGCGAGATGCTTGAGATAGTAGCTTACCAACGGCTTTGGGAGACCATCCTCTCAAGCAACGGAGGATTGCTCTACTACCACCGAAAAACACAAAAACAACTATCGCAACACACTTTTCCAGCCAATAATCCAAAATAAATATGTAACTTTACAAATTCTTTTACACATAATAACATCACCATGAAAAAGATATACATATTTAATCCAAATTATTAGTGTCCGCTAAAAGTTCGATTCTTGTTATATGAGAAGTTTATTTTGTCGGACAGCCGATGAGTTGGAGATACAAATATCCATTTAGGGTTGATAATTCAAAAAAATAGCCGAAAAAGCGTAAATATCGTAAAGAC
>JAGCLZ010000154.1 GCA_017646685.1 Bacteroidales bacterium
TAGAACCAACCCCAAGATGTACACTTTTGTGATAGAAGGTTACGGTACTGCAGCCGATCAGGATTTGGTAAAGAGCAGAGTGGATGGTGTGTATAACTATTTTACAGGGCGTTGCGATGCTCAGTTTATGATACGTATAGCACCAAATCCCATCTCCTCGTCGTGTTCGGGCGATTCGGTAGAGATGGTTCGTTACGAAGTTCCTACCGACAGAAAGTATTACGATATGGCCGAATTACCTCAAAGCAAACAGGTTTTCAATAAAATACCATTGAATGATAAGGTAAAGATAACCATAACCAACAATCCAAAAGCATGTGTTGGCGACTTTGAAGGGTGCAGCATACCATCGAAAGACTCTATAATCCGCTCCTATTATTCATCTGTAACTTTGGCAAAAGGTTCGTTGTTGAGAATAAAAAACACCAAGGATAAATGTCCCGATGATGTAGAGTTTTCGATAGAAGAACACCTCAACTACCGAGAGATTTTGGATAAATACTTCCTCGTTCCTCACAAAAGGCAGATAATAATACAAACAGGTTTCATAGTATTGCACAGCAATTATAAGAGAGATTACAACGAATGTTCGCAGGCTCTTCCCGACTCTATATTTATAACCTTCCCCGTAACTCAGGATCAGCTTGAGAATAAGATAAGGGTATTTGCCAAAAAATATACCGACAATGGTGCAGAGTATAAAGGTTTGCCAACGAAAAAGTTGTCGTCGAAAGTATCGTTGAGTGTCCAAGCCAGGATTGATCCCACACAGATAGATACAATATTCTTGGGCAAACGTATAAAGGTGGAAGAGGCTGATGACTACTTCTACAAAGTGAAAACCGATGCCGAAGAAGGAACCATTACCATTGGCGACAAATATTACAAGCCTTATCGTATCGACAAGGAGGGTAACTATGAATTAAAGAAACCTTTGCGCGCATTGTTCAGAATGGAAAATGATGCCGAAGAAGAAGAAATAGAAGAATCGAAAATTGATAAAAAATATGCCGATGACGAGGAGATAGAGTAGCTTTGCTATGCTCCTTTTCATCGTTAAGATTAAATACATAGTATTGATATGTCCAATTACTTACAATCCAATGTAACCAAAGTTACCACTCATGTTCTGCAAAACATGAAACAAAGTGGCGAAAAGATAGCAATGCTTACGGCCTACGACTATTCAATGGCGCGTTTGCTCAACGATACAAAAATAGATATAGTATTGGTTGGCGACTCGGCTGCCAACGTTATGGCAGGCTACAACACCACACTGCCTATCACCCTCAACGAGATGATTTATCATGGTGCCTCGGTGGTGCGTGCCATAAGCAGGGCCTTGGTGGTAGTGGACTTGCCTTTCGGTACCTATCAGGGCAACTCCAAGGAAGCCTTGGCATCGGCCATACGTATAATGAAAGAAACAGGTGCCGATGCCGTTAAGCTCGAAGGCGGAATAGAGATATTGGAATCCGTAAATCGTATTCTTACAGCCGGAATACCTGTAATGGGCCATCTCGGACTTACGCCGCAATCCATCAATAAGTTTGGAACCTACAACGTAAGAGCTACCGAAGAAGCCGAAGCCAAACGCCTTATCGAAGATGCTCATATATTGGAAAAAGCAGGTTGCTTTGCACTGGTGTTGGAAAAAATTCCTGCCAAACTGGCCGCACGAGTAACCAAAGAGATAAAGATACCTACCATAGGTATAGGTGCCGGCCCCGACGTTGACGGACAGGTGTTGGTATTGCACGATATGTTGGGAATAACACAAAAATTCTCTCCGCGTTTCCTTCGTCGCTACCATGCTATAGGCGAAGAGATAACCAACGCCGTAAAACAATATATATCTGATGTGAAGTCGATGGACTTCCCAAACGAAAAAGAACAATATTAATATAACACCCAATTATTACAACTATGGAAATAACCTTTCTTTGTTATCCCAAATGCACCACTTGTCAAAAGGCAAAAAAATGGCTAGACGATAACAACATACCCTACACCCAACGCCATATAGTGGAACAAAACCCTACCGCCGACGAGCTTGGACTGTGGTATAAGCAAAGTGGTTTGCCACTGAAAAAATTTTTCAATACAAGTGGACTTTTGTATAAGGATTTGAAGCTCAAAGACCGTTTGCCGGCAATGACTGATGAGGAACAGCTGGCACTGCTATCCACAAACGGTATGCTGGTAAAACGGCCGATGATTATTGCCACCGGCAAAGTGCTTGTAGGATTCAAAGAAACGGAATGGAAAGACACACTACTTGATATCTAACTGATATAGGCGGGTTTTTGGATTTTGATTCAAAACCCGCTTTTTTGTTGTTCACAAACTCCCACACTTGCCCATCCTAACCCTGCGGGTTACGACCCAAAAGTGCCATACTTACGACCCAAAACTCCCATAGTTTTGACCCCTAAGTATGGCACTTACGTATGCCAAACCGCATACCTATGCCCGGCAACCATTATAAACAGAAATCCCTATATATATTGGGCGAATGCGATTCGCCCCTACAATTATCCGCCTGCATATCCGTAGGGGCGTATCGCATACGCCCTTTAGCATACCCCTTTAGCATATGCTCCATTTGCATCGGAAGGGAGATTTCGCTCCCTCGTGATGTAGATGAAAATCCCTCGTGATGAAAATTCATCTCCATCGCGATGGAAATTTCCCGCTCCGAAAACCGGTATTATCATTCAGACCAATTACTATGTATATAAATAGAATACAAGCAATAATAATGCTACATTTGCGTTACCTTCTCACATTCGTTACATTATCGGGCAAAAGATTTTTGTTAAAACGGCTGAATTGTTGTAGATTTTTATAATCTTGAAATATAGTATATAACAACTATGTTCAAAAGAAAAATCTTAAAAAAAGGAAGACTTTGTCGGATTTTGTTATTTTTTTTGGTATTATATATGTATAGAAAGCGATGACAAGGATGGAGCCGGGCTATAGGAGAGGCAAAGGCAAAGCAGTGGACGATACCGGTACGCCACAACAAAAAAAGCAGAGACAACCCCTCCTCAAAAACCCAAAAGGCACGCCGATAAGCTCCAAACCATCATAGCCTACACCCGGCGGAATTATTGTGAGAGGGATGTACGCCAAGCATTATAAAACAAGCCTCTCCGAAATTTAAAAATAGAATTAAAATGAATAAGTTATTTAGTTTAAAGTTTTTATTATTGGCACTGGCAGCCGTAGGAATGCTAAGCATTAGCAGCTGCAAAAAAGAGAAAGAAAACAATATCCCTACAAGTATTGGAGAAGGAAACAATACGACTAGCAACTGTATTACTTTAGGAGAAGTAGGCAGTGTATGGCAATGCTCCAATGATAATTATACTATTACGTGGACACTATTAAATGACAGTACCATTTATAGTGAAGTAGAAAATACCAGTGAGTACAAATTAGATTTCAAAGATACTACATGGTATAATTATTTCATTGCAAATGAAGGAGATATAGTAGATGATTTTACAATGGGAGCCCCTATATTGGTAATTACAAAAGGATGGAATTCCAATGATACTACTAGCTATGGTACAATTTGGTATAAATTAAATATTTCTGATATTACTCTTAATATTGATTATA
>JAGCLZ010000155.1 GCA_017646685.1 Bacteroidales bacterium
CTTGGCTTTAAGCAAGTCGTTGTCTTGAGCAACGATAAAGTTCGAGATGGTTTTCTCGGCAAACAAGTTGATGGAAAATCTGCCCAACGATATGTCGGCTTTTGCAAATGGCAAAAGCGAGTTTATCCACAACGACTGAACGTATCCGTAGTCGAATCCGTATGTAAGCGTTCTCTGAGCACATATATGTCGGATACCTACACTTAATTTGAATGGATTTTTATACTCGTAGTCCTTGTAAGCATCGTTGCTCCAAAACAGCATGTTTTCTATTTTCAAGTACGAAACGCTGTCGAAGGTGTTGGTAGAATCTACATATATGTTGGGATAATAAAGAGGGTCTATATTGCTGTGGTAGAAGTTACGTTTTGTATTATCCAGCGTTATTTGATGAGTTATCACACCACGGTTGAACGGTGTGCCCTTTCGTATGGTAGTGTCGCACGTTACGGTGTAGCTACTATCTGTTTCCGAAAATACGGTATCGGTGGATATATGTGTGCCTATTTTTTTTGCAAAGTTGAACGATTGGTGAGCTACCACTGCAAAGTTGTTGTATTTAGTGGTTGCATTGTACATATTTACGGGAATACCCGAACGGTTGGTTTGGATATTCTCTGCAAACAAGCTATCCGATGTTATACCGCCGTTTTCTTGTATGTTTAGTTTTTTCCATATTATACCGCCCTTCACTTGGTAGCGTAGATTTTTGGAGTAGTAGTTGGTGGTAGCACCCAAATAGTTGTTCAATGTTTTTTGATTTGAGTATGCACCTTCCGAGTTTATAAGGTCGTAGTGTAGGGCAATGTTCCATCGTTGGGTTAGGTTTTGGGTGTGTATAACCCTCACTTGGTAGTCCGATATCAGAGAGTTGTAGAAACTAAGCACTGTGTATGGCCTTTCGGTCTGATAGAAAGGTAGGTTTTTTAACGAGTATCCGTAGCCGTCAAATACGCTTGGTTGGTAGTTGAAAGTAATGTCTTTGCCATAATCGGGGTAGAGCGATATGTGTGGCGATCCTACATTTCCAGTGTTGAGGTAATAGTTGTTGTTGAATGCAAAAAGGTAGTCGGACTGTTCTATGTAGTCCGGTTGTAGTGTAGGGTGGAAAGCATAGTATATTTTTGCATCCAAAGGTTTGAGGTAAAAGTAGTACACAGAGTTTAGCAGTGTAGAGTCGGGTATTACCTCATAATCAAAAATAATACCTTTGGGAAGGGTGTCGCTGTCGTCCGAATTGGTCGAAGAGGGGAACGGGTTGTTCATATTACCGTTCATATTGCCGGTGTTGCCTCCTCTATTAAAAGTTGATTCGTTGACTGGAACAAATTGAGCAAAGCCATTGCTCAACCATCCCAAAAGTATTATTGTTATTATTATGTATTTTCTGTATCTCAAAATTCGAGTGTCAGTTTTTTGTTTCTTTTTATTTATGCAAATTCAAGAATCGTTCGGTGTCTATTGCGGCTATGCATCCTTTGCCTGCTGCCACTATAGCCTGACGATAGTTGGGGTCGCAAACGTCGCCGGCAGCAAATACACCGGGAACATTTGTTTGCGAACTTGGATCTTGAGTTTTCAGGTATCCGTTGTCGTCCATATCCAACTGTCCTTTGAATATTTCGGTGTTGGGTTTATGTCCTATGGCTACAAAGAAACCGGCTATATCAATGTTTCTGGTTTCGTTTGTTTTCACATTTTTCAAACGAGCACCTATCACACCGTCTTCGTCGCCAAGTATTTCTTCTGTAACGCTGTTCCAAAGTATTTCTATTTTGGGATTGCTGGTTACTTCGTGTTGCATGGCTTTGGAAGCGCGTAGCTCGTCGCGACGTACTATAAGATATACTTTGTTGCATATATTGGCAAGGTACGATGCTTCTTCGCAAGCGGTGTCGCCACCACCAACAACAGCCACATCTTGTCCGCGGTAGAAGAATCCGTCGCAGGTAGCACATGCCGATACTCCCATGCCGAAGAATTTTCGTTCGCTTTCCAATCCCAACCAACGTGCCGAAGCACCGGTAGCCACTATTACGCTTTCGGCCATAATGGTGTTGCCCTTATCGTCCACAAGAGTGAAAGGACGTTTGGAGAAATCCACACTTTCTATGTAGCCTTGGCGTACATCGGCACCAAAGCGTTGTGCTTGTTTCTTTAGGTCTTCCATCATTTCGGTGCCGGTAATACCTTCCGGATAGCCGGGGAAGTTTTCTATTTCGGTGGTGATGGTAAGCTGACCGCCGGGTTGGCGTCCTTCATACAATACAGGTTTCAAATCGGCACGTCCGGTGTATATACCTGCTGTGTAGCCGGCAGGACCCGAACCTATGATAAGGCAACGTACTTGTTCTATTGTTGACATATTCTTTTTTCCTTATTATTAATGTTGTTTATAAATATTCTGATTTTCTTATAATTTGTATACCAAACTTCCCGACAAAACATTGTTGAATTGGCCGTAGTTGCCAAACAATCCTTTTGCGCCGTAGGCACCATTGCCGTTGATGTTTGTAAGCGAGTAGCTCAAACGGCCTTCTATGGCTATATGTTTGTTCAGGTATAGGCGTAGGCCTACAGCCACGGGTATATCCAATTTGTTGAAGTTAAATACAGCTCCGGCATCAACGCCGTCTTGTGTAACGTTGTGGTTGGTAAGTACCGATGGTTGAACACCGGCCAATATTTCTATTTTTTCGGATATGCGAAGGCCGTATAGAAGGCTTATTTCCACATAGTCCAAAACGGTTACTTGTCCTATTTCGCTGTATCTGGCACCTTTGGAGGTGTATGCTATTTCCAGGTTGCCACTGCTGGCATTGCCAAAAGGGTAGGAGGTAAGTATTCCCACGTGGTATCCTATCTTGTTGTAGCCCGATGCCATATCGCCATCTATCTGGCTGAAGTTGCCTCCAAAGCGTAGGCCAAAGCCAAAATCTTGTGCATAAAGGTTGCATCCAACCGCTAATGCTATCAAAACTATTACTATTCGTTTCATATTGTTACTTGTTTTTATTTTGCAAAGATACAAATTATTTTCGAAATATACTGTATGTTTTATTTCTTTATGAAGTATTCTACCAGGTTGTCGAGGCTTATTGTTTCTTGGTTTCCGTTGGCCATGTTTTTTATGGTTACGGTGTTGTTTTCAATCTCCGATTGGCCTATAAACACCACGTATGGTATCTTTTTGTTGTCGGCGTAGCTCATTTGTTTTTTCATCTTGGCGTTGTCGGGATATATCTCGGTTTTTATTCCTGCTTTTCTCATCATTGCTGCGCAGCGTATGCAGTATTCTGTTTCTTTCTCGCCAAAGTTGATGAATAGTGCTTCGGTAAGCTGTTCGAGGTTTGAAGGGAATTTGTTCAGTTCGGTAAGCACGTCATATATTCTGTCGGCACCAAACGATATGCCTACTCCCGATACATCGGGCATACCAAATATACCTGTAAGGTTGTCGTAGCGTCCGCCGCCCGATATGCTGCCTATAGATACGTTTTTGGCTTTTACTTCAAATATAGCTCCGGTGTAGTAGTTAAGGCCGCGTGCCAAGGTAAGGTCAAGCTCTATGTCGCATCCGGTGGGGTTGCTATTTATGTATCCAAACAAGGTACGCATTTCGGCAATTCCCTTTTGTCCTATTTCGCTAGTGGCAAAAAGAGCTTCCAGAGTGTTCAGCTTTTCGTCCACTGTTCCGGACAAGTCAAATATTGGTTGTAGAGCTACTATGTTTTCGTGGCTCAAACCGCGTTCCAACAGTTCTTTGGTTACATTCTCCAAGCCTATTTTATCCAGTTTGTCTATAGCCACGGTTATATCCACCAGTTTGTCGGGCATACCTATCATTTCGGCTATGCCGGCCAATATTTTTCTGTTGTTTATTTTCAGCACCACGTCTATGTCCAAACGGCGAAACACCTCGTCCACCATCTGTACCAGTTCCCACTCGTTCAGCAGCGAGTCGCTGCCTATAATGTCGGCATCGCATTGGTAAAACTCTCTGTAGCGTCCTTTTTGTGGGCGGTCTGCACGCCATACAGGCTGTATCTGGTAGCGTTTGAATGGAAATGTAATATCGTTGCGATGTTGAACAACAAAGCGTGCAAAGGGCACTGTAAGGTCGTATCTCAAACCACGTTCGCAAAATGCCAACGACATCTTTTTGTAGTCGTCGTTTACTTCCACACCGTCCATGAAGTTGCCCGAGTTGAGGATCTTAAACAACAGTTTGTCGCCCTCTTCGCCATATTTGCCCAGCAGGGTGGATAGGTTTTCCATGGCAGGGGTTTCGATAGGCACAAAGCAAAATGTTTTAAACACTTCGCGTATGGTATCGAAAATATAGTTTCGGCGAGCCATTTCCAGTGGAAGGAAGTCGCGGGTACCTTTGGGAATGCTACATTTCATTGTTCGTTACTGTTTTTTGGGGTTGTTCAAAAAAGTGATTTTTAGCTGATTTGGTCTATTGCTTATAAAACAGCAAAGAAAGGACATCATTGGTGTTGGTGTCCTTTCTTATAGCTTCAACAAATTATTATTAGTGTTTTATTATCATTTTCTTTGTTTGGCAAACTTTTCCGTTGCAAACAATGCTACACAAATACACTCCGTTTGGCATATTGTTTACATCCACACTTTGTGTTCCGTTGTTGCTGTTGATGTTTACCACTTTCACTACAGAGCCCAACATGTTGCGTATTTCTATCTTAGAGTTTTTTACGTTGGTGTTTGGCAGTTCGTAGTTTATGTATGCCATGTTTTTGGCAGGGTTTGGATATAAGTCCAAAGCAGTGTTTTTTCTGTCTGCTATGTTTATGGCGTTGGTACCTATTATGTATTTTACATATACTGTTCTGAAGTTGGCTTCGTCGTTCATATCTTGAACGGTAAAGCTAAACATTGTGGTTGTTCCTTTGGCAAGGCCTTCGTTTATCATTACCCAAGAGTCAAACTCTTTTTCGCCGTTGGCAGCAATGTCAAAAGGTCTGGATTCGGTGCCGGGAACACAAGTTTCGCCCAAAGCACATACACTTAATATTTCTATTCCTTCCGAGCCATATAGACGTTCAGACACTACTTTCACGTTGATAGGGTTGCTTTGATTGTTTTTGCATGTCATGTAGATATAGCAATCTTCGTTTGGCGATTGTTCGTAAACAACTATTGTGTCGGTTACTACCGAGCCTTGATATAAAACGTCGATTTGTGCTCTTAATACTATTGCCGATGCAAATAAACTGATAAATAATAATGCTTTTTTCATTTGTTTTTACTTTTAATATTTTTGCAAAGGTACGAAGTTTTTTTTATATGCTTGTATTTTGTTTCTGTTTATAGTGTTAAAAAAACACAATGGATTTTTCTCTTGTCTTCATTGTATTGGTTATTAGTGGTTTTATTGCATGTGTATCCACCTGTTTATATCTTGTTTTTTCCAATATTTGATTAAGAAATAGCCAAATATCATTCCGCCCAGGTGAGCAAAATGGGCTATGCCGTCGCCGGTGGATAGCACTCCCGATGCCAATTCTATAAGTCCGTATCCCAAAACAAACCATTTGGCTTTGATAGGTACAAAGAAGTAGAGGTATATGTATTGGTTTGGAAACATCATACCAAAAGCCAGCAGTATTCCGTACACTGCTCCCGATGCACCTACGGTGGCTATGTTGGCGCGTGAAGCTAGCAGTTGCTGTGCCAGCTCTACCGATTGGTAGCCATAGTTGGTGGTAGATAAGGCGTTCATCTGCCATTCCTGCAAGAATGCGTTGGCATGTGCCACCTTGTCGGGCGTAAGTATCGATGCCAATTCCGACTGCACCAGCGTTACAAAGCCTTCGGGTGTAGGGTTTTCGGCATAGGTGTTGATGGCAGATTGTATGCTGTAGTAGTCTATGCCTATGACTATGGTGTGTACCAAGGCAGCTCCAATACCGGTAGCAAAATAGAACATCAAAAAGCGTTTAGGTCCCCAATAGTTTTCCAATACGTTGCCAAACATCCATAGGGCAAACATGTTGAAAAACAGATGCTCGAAACCACCATGCATAAACATGTAGGTTATATATTGGAAAAAGTGGAATTTTTCGCTTTTGAAGAAGTATAATCCCAGATAGTCTGTAAGGTCTATGCCTAGCGAGTGTTTAAACACCACTGTGGCAAAGTAGAAAATCACGTTTATTATTATCAAGTTTTTTACTATGGTGGGCAAAACTTTGAAACCCTGCGGACTGTATTGGTTCATGGTTATTTAAATTTTTCTGTTAGTTCGTTGTCTTTCATTATTATCATGGTTTTTTTTCCAAAAGGCGATGTGTTTGGTATCTTGCAGCTGAACAGTTGTGCTATTATGTTTTGCATCTCTTCCTGTTTCAGCTTTGTTCCTTTTTTTACAGCCAACTGTTTAGCCATTGATAGGGCTATGCTTTGCTCTTTGTCGTTAAACTTTTGCATAAGGCTGTTTTTATAGTCTTCCACCATCTCGTCGAGCATGTTTTGCACCTCGCCATCGTTCATCTCGGCCGGTATTGCTGTTATCACAAACACAGTGTTGCCCAATGGGTTCATTTCAAAACCCATATCTTTCAGTTCGGGCATTATTTCGGATATTATCTCGGCGTCGGCGGCCGAAAAGCTACACTGTATCGGAAACATTATCTGTTGCGATATGCACTCTTTGGCGCTGCGGCTTATAAAGCGTTCGTATAGTATGCGTTCGTGTGCCCTCTGCTGGTCCACCACCAGTAGTCCGGAGCTTATGGTGCTCACTATGTAGCGGTTCAGAACCTGTATGGTTGTAGAGGTGTTGTGCGTTGTAGTGTCGCTCTCGGTAGTCTCGGTACCAAACAGGGTTTCCTGTTCCATATTGCTTTCAACGGTGTAGGTCGACATCTCGGGTTTTTCGTTCGATATCTCGAAAAAGTTTTCCCATTTGTTGCCCTTGTCGTATGCCGGTTCGCTATATGTTGTGCCTCTTTTGTACGATGTGCTTTCGAAAGGGTTGAAGTTGGGGTTTACGCTTATGGTTGGTGCCGGTGGTATGTAGCCTTTGGGGGCAGGTGCCGGGTTTAGGTCCATGCCTTCAACGGTGTCAAACTCAAACTCTGTGGCCAGAGAGTATTGCCCCAAGGTTTTTTTCACTGCCGCACGCAGCACAGCGTATATTATCACCTCGTCCAGGAATTTTACTTCCGTTTTGGTAGGGTGTATGTTTACGTCTATACGCGACGAGTCTACCTCCATGTTGATAAAAAACGATGGGTAAGTCTTTTCGGGCAGTAGGTCGGCATAGGCTTTTTCTATGGCGTTGTTGAAATAAAAATTCTTTATAAAGCGGTTGTTTACAAACATGTATTGTTCGCCGCGTGTCTTTTTCGAAAATTCGGGCTTGCATACATATCCGCGTATCTTCACCTGTTCGGTTTGTTCCTCCACGGGGTGTAGGCGCTGCTTGTAGTTGTTGCCAAAAAGGCCGGTGATGCGTTGGTGCAGGTTGGAGGACTCGAGCTGATAGATAAGCTTGTCGTTGCTATAGAACGAGAAAGCCACATCGGTATGTATCAGTGCCACACGGAAAAACTCTTCCTCTATATGTTTAAGCTCTATGGAGTTTGATTTTAAGAAACTTCGGCGTGCAGGTATGTTGAAAAACAAATTCTTCACTGCTATCGATGTGCCGTTGTTGCATTGGCAAACGCTCTGTTCTTTTATTTCCGACCCTTCTATCACTATGCTTGTTCCCAGCTCGTTGTCTCGCATCTTGGTTTTCAGTTCCACCTGAGCCACTGCCGCTATGGATGCCAATGCTTCGCCTCTGAAGCCCATGGTGCGGATAACAAAGAGGTCATGTGCCGAGCGTATCTTCGACGTGGCGTGGCGTTCAAAACAAAGTCGGGCGTCGGTGTCGGACATACCACAACCATCATCGATAACCTGTATAAGGGTACGACCGGCATCTTTGATGATAAGCTTTATTTGCTTTGCACCTGCGTCAATAGCATTTTCCAATAGCTCTTTTACTGCCGAGGCAGGACGCTGAACCACCTCGCCGGCAGCTATCTGATTGGCAACAGAATCAGGCAACAAATGTATTATATCCGACATATCAATTTCTTTAATTTGGTTTGCAAAATTACAACTTTTCCACCATATAGGCAAACACTTTTTTTTATGCAGCTACTCGGCCGTACTGCCGGTGCTTGTTTTTTTGGGGGCGGAGTGTGGGTTGTGGAACCTTTTGCCCTACATTGATGTTGGCCCGTGGATGTCGTAGGTTTGGCGGCGACGTTGTAGGCCTACGACCTTCCCACCCCTCACGTATCCCCCTATAGGGGGATACGGGGGTGGGGTCGTGCCAACAACGTCGGGGGAGCAACTTTTTTTGCACTTTTTTTTGCAGCTCCACATACTTTTTCGCCATCGAAAAAAATCACAAAACTGCCTTACATGGCTCTTGCAAACCCCATACTTAAGGGGGCTAAGTGCCATACTTACACCCCGAAACCGTGGGGGTTGGGAGGCGTAAGTGTCATGGTTGTGTAAGGTCGGCATTGCCTATGGTGTGTGCCTGTTCATGGGTTTGCAGCCTTATTTTGTTGCAAAATAGATTGTTGCAGGGTGTGAATATGCCTTATTTTCCCCCAAAAAAACGCTCCTCCCCATCCATAAATCAAAAATGTTAAATCGGGAAAATAACAACTAAAAAAAATATTGTCGTAAATGGTTTTTTATTAGTTTGTTGAAGGGTGGGCGGGAGTTTTATAATGTTAAATTAAACGAGCAAATGTAATATTTGACTCTAAAAAAATGTATTATATATATAGAAAATAACAGACAAAGATGTCTTATTAAAACGACATTGGTAGATAATATGGATAAAATGCAAGTGTTTGAACAATTGTTGGCGGAATATGACGGCACCATAAAGCGACGATGTTTTTTGTGGTCGAAGGGCGACGAAGAGCAAGGTAAGGATGCTTATCAGGAAGTGTTGCAGGTTATATGGAAGCAACTGGACGACGAGGGTGAAAACCACGATGGTTTTAAGGGCCGATTGTGGGTTATAAACCAAACAAGGCGTGCATTGCAGGCCTGTTCCGGCAAGTATGTAAAGGGCTACCCCATTACAGACTCGCATATCAATACCCTTGTAGAGGCCAACGCCACCGAACGCTCGGCACTGGAAACCATAAACGAGCTGTACGAATACCTGGACCACGACGAAAAACAGCTGCTGAAGTACATAGAGGAGGGATACGACAACAAGGATATTGCCATACTGATGAATGTAACACCCAACGCAATAAACCAGCGTAAGCATAGGCTTATAATAAGAATGAGAGAGATATACAAACAACTCTATAAACGATAAAGAGAATAGGAATGACTATGACAGACAAAGAAATGCATGACTTGATAGCGAAAGCCATCAAAGAACGGACAGACAGCGAGGCCCAACATATAATAGACCGGCATGTTGACGGCTATGCAGGATGGTCAAAAACGCTGAAAAAGAAAATATACAGTTCTACAGCAGTGGTTACAGTGCTGCTATTGCTGTTTGCCACAGGGAACTACACCCTGTCGTTGCATACCGGCACCAATACTATGCACAATGCCGTTGACGATATGGAACTACAAAGCATGTATGCCGATGTGGAAACATTTTGCAACCTAGGTTGCTCTCACAGCGAAGTGATAGATATGATAATAGACTCTAAAACAATGATAGCATAAAAACAAAAACAGATAACAATAACGATTATGAAACATCTAAAAACAACCCTATGCCTAATGGCACTATCGGTGGCACTAGGCCCATGGCAGCCTCTACACTGCCAAACCAAGCTCTACAACCAATACAAGCACCGTACCGATATGGTGGTGGCATGTGCTATGGCATTCCCCATTACCGACAGCGTAAAGGTGGATTTAACAATATTGGCACCGCAAACAAAAGAAGCTGTATATTATCTGGTAGAGGAATTCAATCTGGGGATTGAAAAAGATATTATTGATAAAACATTAGGGGATAAATATAGTGGGCTGCTTAGGTTTAATGTATATAAAGATAATGTAAAAAAAGAATTTGGACCTATCAAAAGCCCCGACGATTATAAGAATATTTCAAAGTTGGTATATAGCTATAGCAATGGAACAATAGTGGTATTTCATAATATAGATACAAAAGAAAGAAATCTTGCAATAGGAGCATTCCTTGCAAATACTTTGGCAGAGCCGGAAATTTTTCCTTCAGTTGATAATGTAAATAATAATAAAAATAAATAGATAATGAATCGTAAAAGAACAATCACAAAAGCAGTGCTACTATCGGTAGCCATGGCAGGGATAATGGCATCATGCCAAAAAGACGAATTTTCGAGCAAACATTATGCTAAGTAGAAGTTAAGGCTGAAATAAAGTATTTCATAACAAATAAAAATAATAAATGATGAGAAAAATAGTATTAGCGTTAGCATGTATGCTGACATTAGGAGCAATTCAAGCTCAGGAAAAAAATGAAACCTCAAAGGATGGAATTCAAAACAGATCTATTAGAGTAGGTTATGGTATTATGAATGGAGCTTTAAATCCCGGTCAAGTAATTTTACATAATGGTCTTTATTGGGGATGGGATAATATGTTAAACATAAGTGCCGACCTGTTCCGCATCAACAAC
>JAGCLZ010000156.1 GCA_017646685.1 Bacteroidales bacterium
GTTGTTGATGCGGAACAGGTCGGCACTTATGTTTAACATATTATCCCATCCCCAATAAAGACCATTATGTAAAATTACTTGACCGGGATTTAAAGCTCCATTCATAATACCATAACCTACTCTAATAGATCTGTTTTGAATCCCATCCTTTGAGGTTTCATTTTTTTCCTGAGCTTGAATAGCTCCTAATGTCAGCATACATGCTAACGCTAATACTATTTTTCTCATCATTTATTATTTTTATTTGTTATGAAATACTTTATTTCAGCCTTAATTCCTACTTAGCAAAATGTTCAACAGCATGACCCGGATACCAAGCATCAATACTGAATCCATCATAATGGTAATATTTATTAAAACGATTAAAAATAATATCCCAACTGTCCACACAATCCCAATAACATTGTTGTTCATAAACAAAAACATACATATTATTTGTTTTCTGATGTTTTTCTATCTGTACACACCTAGTTTCCCATTCAGAACAATTCCTTGTTTTTATGTGTAAATCAATCGTTCCCATACAGGAAAGATTATGCCTACTCGTCCACCATATACCGAGGAACCTGTGTAGATTATACACTTTGACATAAGTAATTGCAGCATATCCCAATGGCTGAATTTGTGTATTGGTAACAAGTTTAATATGAATACGGTCGTTACTCGAAGTAGGATTATTTTCTTGCTTCCATTTGGTAATACAACCTTTCGCATCAATGGTCTTTACTTCATCCGGAATATATATGAAGATATTAGTGTCCAGTATGTTCAAATCTTCATCTGTAAGTAGAAGTAACTCATCAACAAATTCATCTGGTGCACATACCGTACCTGTTTTGAACAATTTATAACATAAATCTCCAACTGAAAACATTCCATCTGCATTTGCTACATAGCGATAAGGAGTATTGAAGAATTTTGGCAATATGGATAATCCATCTGTACCCATGATTGTATCCAGAACATCTTTGTGTTCAGCAAAAAAATTCATAACTTCATTTTCATCTACAAACGATTCTATTTGTATATTATCATAAAACAAATCACTAATTGCTCCTATTGAACTTCGACCCTGCTGATTTTCAAATTCAATAAGTTTTGAAATCGTATCAAATGAGGTAGCTACGTTTACAGCATTTTTTAATTCTTCACTCGAAGAAAAATGAGGGATGCTAAAATGGTTTTTCATGGAATAATTATCAGGTAAACAAACTTTTGCATCATCTTTTTCACACGATGTAAACATTACAGTTCCGGCTACCAATACTGTAGCCACTGACGCTAAAATTACTTTAGTTTTTTTCATCTTAAATTTTATTTTTAAATTCTTCAATTTTTTTTGTTTGAGCAATATAAGTTTAGTTTCTGCGTTAGCAAACGCAACATGGAATTCATACAAATTACATGCTTACTGTCTATGCAATAGGCAGACCAAAGGTGCTTGTGCGTACAAAATTCGGGAATAGCCGGCATTTTTATTTCCTTATCTTTGAGCACTTGCATCTTTTTTTTCTTATAATTGCTCCGTATTTGCATCGGCACCAATATAATCTTTTTATTTTTAATTTCTTTTGGTCTTGTTTTGTATACTTACTATTTCTTGTATTTTGTCCCCTCACATTAAGGAGGGTGCATGCTTGCCAACAAGTTTTGGCTACTGATTTTACCTCTCATCACCTACTCTCTTTCCGAAAGGCTTGCTGCCATAGTGCGGCTTCCGTCTTTAGTGGCTGTGCCGGTATAAAGACCGGTTTCTTTGTCGAAATCAATATCCACTATATAACCCTTTTTCTCCATTTCATCTGCCCAAGTCCCCATCTCAACCTTATCGGCCGTTGTAAAGGTTAGTTTATCATCTGCTTCAGGTGCCAAGCTTGGATTTTGGCTACCGCCTATTGTTATTTCTTTCCCTTCGAGGGTTAGACCTATAAGGTAGCTGATGTAAGCACTCTTTTCGGCTTCAGATGTAAATGACGCATTGTATCCCACGCCGTCTATCCAATAACGGAGAGTATGGCTTACATGAGCCAAATTCTTTTGGCTCATTTCATGAGATGGTACTACCATCTCGTTTTGAAATTCTTCTTTTTGGCACGATGTCATTGCTCCTGCCATAGCTACCGATAGTAGCACTGTTTTTGCGATTAATCTATTAGTGTTCATTGTTTATATTTATTGTTTATTTACATTATTAATAGAAGGAAACTTTTCAGGATTTGTCAATACATCCATTAATAAGTTAGATATAGCCGTAAACCTTTCTTCTGTATCTATATCATGAAATATCATTAAAGTACCGGTACTATAGTTATATATCAACCTTGAAATATTTTTATAATCGTCGGGGCTTTTGATAGGTCCATATCTTTTTTTTACATTATCTTTATACACATTATATCTACGCAATTTAGTATTGTTTTTGTCCCCTAATATTTTATCAATAATATCTTTTTCAATCCCCAGATTGAACTCCTCTGCCAGATAATATACAGCTTCTTTTGTTTTTGGTTCCAGCATGGTAATATCCACCTTTACTTGTCCGGTAATAGGAAAATCCATTATGCATATCACTCTTACATCGGTCAGGTGCTTGTATTGGTTGTAGAGGTCGGTTTGGCAATAGGCGTTTTGGGTTGCAGCCATTGCCACTATGGTTATTATCAATATCAGTATTTTTCGTTTCATATTCTAATTATTAATTATGCTATTTTTATTTCATATAAACGTTTGTATACGGCCGAAACGGCTTCTAATGCATCGCATCCATCGTTGCAAAACACGCCTTGGCTATCCAGCTTTGCCACGTATGCCAGTGGTATTACCTCGGCCTTTGCCACCACGGCTTCGTTGTCCAATTTGTAGTTTTTCATCCTTATTTCTATAAGGGATGTAGCTGTAAATGTCAGCACAAAGCATATTGCGGCGGCTGCGGCACCATAACCGTAATGGGCAAAAACATTGCGTAGCACCGTCTTTCGCTTTCCGGCCTTTGATGGCAGATGGCTGTCTACAAAGGCGGCAAACTCTTGTTTATGTCTGTTGCAGTAGCGTTCTATTCCTATGCTGCGTAGCAATATGGCATCGGCCCGCCACTTCGGTGGCACTTCGTCGGTGTGCAAAAACCAGCTGCACAGCCTGTCCAACTCGGCCTGCTCGATAGTACCGTCGTAGAACTTTTCCAGCAGTTTTTCAATCTCTTGTTCGTTATTCATATATAATATCCTTTTTTTTCCAATTCATCTTCGATATATTTTTTTATTACTGTCCGCTAAAACTTATGTCTAAACATAAAAATAAAAGGCTGGCTTCGATTTTGAAGTTCAGCCTTTTTTAATTATATTAGAGTTGCCACACTAAAATATAATTATGAGCAAAAGTACACATTTTTTCGGACA
>JAGCLZ010000157.1 GCA_017646685.1 Bacteroidales bacterium
CGAATAAAAAACTATCGGCCTATGGGGGTGGGATAAAGATAAATTTAGTATCTTTGCATTTTGAACCAAAACTAACACTATGTCTGTACTGCTTGAATTTGCGATGTTTCCGACCGATAAGAGCGAGAGCGTAAGCCCGTATGTGAGTCGTATATTGGCCCATATCGATGCTTCGCCCTACCAATATATGCTTACCGCCATGGGTACAATTGTAGAAACTGCCACCATCGACGAGGCTCTCGCCTTGGTCAAAGAGTGCTATCAGTTGCTGGAACCCGACTGCAACCGCGTATATTCGACCCTTACTTTCGACATCCGGCAGGGGCATAGCGGCAGGCTTGAAGGAAAGGTCAAGTCCATCGACGATAAAATTCAACGCAAAAGAAAATAACCCATTGCACGATGAAGATACTCTATTGCTACGCTTTTATAATATTTGGAATAGTGGTGTGGGCATTGCTGATACCTACCAAAAAGAAGATAAACCTCAAGCTGATGGAACTTACCACCACCTTTGGAGGTGCGTTTTTGTTTGCCACTTGCTTTCTGCAACTGGTGCCACACTTGTTTTTTCCACACATACATGAACATGTAGGGGCGTGTAGTCACGAGCATACCCAAGGGCTACTCTCTATCCTCAAACCGGGTGTATGGGTGCTGGTGGGCTTTGTGGTTCAGCTACTGCTCGAGACCCTAACCCGAGGTATCGAACACGGGCACAACCATGCCGACACTTGCACACACTCCCATCACGACCATGCCTGTCCCATCACCGGACTGCTTATAGGACTTTCACTCCACGCATTTATGGAGGGTATGCCACTCACTTTCGGTTCCAACGAGGTGCATTGGGGACTGCTATATGGCATAATACTTCACAACATTCCGGTGTCGCTGATATTGGTAACGCTTTTTATCAACCACGGCTACAGTACGGCCAAATCAGCAGGCTTGCTGTCGTTGTTTGCTGTGATGACTCCACTGGGGTCAATCTTCAACCGTTACTTGCTTGTAAGTGTGGACAACATAGAACAGCCCGTGATGGGAATAGTAATAGGAATACTGTTGCACGTGAGTGTGAGCATACTCTTCGACCACGACAACAACAGGTATTCGCCTCTCAAATTCCTACTCGTAATAGTGGCATTCGCGCTGGCATATATGGTGCCGGGCTGTCAACACTGATGTAATACTCAAATTTGATTATATTTTAAACAACGATACAATGAAAATGCGCAAACCCAAGCAAGAAATAATACTCTCCGATGTAGAAATCACCGACGCAGGTAGCGAAGGCAACGCCATTGCCCGTGTGGATAATATGGTGGTGTTTGTACCCTTTGTGGTTCCGGGCGATGTGGTGGATATAAAGGTGTATAAAACCAAAAAGAACTACGCCGAAGGCCGTGCTGTGGCTATCAAAAAACTGTCGCCACTGCGTAGCGAGGTTCGTTGCCCACACTTCGGAACATGCGGTGGATGCCGTTGGCAAAACATGGACTACGCCGAACAGCTCAAGTACAAGCACAAGCAGGTGGTGGATAACCTCGAGCGATTGGGCAAGATAGATACGACCAATATTTCGCCAATATGCGGCTCCGACAATATTTTCTACTATCGCAATAAGCTCGAGTACACGTTCTCAAACCGCCCTTGGATAAGCAACGAGGATATCAAGAACCCCGACTTTGTGCCCCAACCAAACGCCTTGGGTTTCCACATCCCGGGTCTGTTTGACAAAATACTCGATATAGAGCATTGTGCTTTGCAGGAAAACCTTTCGAACGAGATACGCCTTGCTATAAAGGAATACGCCTTACAGAATAATTTGGAGTTCTACGATATACGCAATCACACGGGCTATCTTCGAAATATAGTTATACGCAATACTTCCGTCGGCGAATGGATGCTAGTGGTTATAGTGGCCAAAAACGAGCCTGAACTGCTGATGCCTATGATGGAGTTTCTGCACCAACGCTTCCCGCAGATAACTTCGCTACAATATATAGTAAACGAAAAACTCAACGACTCCTACACCGATTTGGACGTTGTTACTTATAGCGGCAAGGACTATGTGGTGGAAAACATGCCAGCCTACCGTGGTGTGGGCAATCCGCTAGAGTTTAAGATTGGCCCCAAATCCTTCTATCAGACCAACTCGGCACAGGCATATAAACTATATAGTTTCGCCGCCGATTTTGCCGACTTGCAGGGCAACGAGGTTGTGTATGACCTCTATACCGGTACCGGAACCATAGCCAACTTTGTGGCTCGCCTATGTAGTAAAGTGGTGGGCGTGGAATATGTGGATGATGCCATCCTTGACGCACGTCACAATTCACAACGCAACGGTATAACCAACACTGTGTTCTATGCCGGCGATATGGCAAAGGTGCTTACCGAAGATTTCGTGTCTCAAAATGGCAAACCTGACGTGGTTATTACCGACCCTCCACGTGCCGGAATGCACGAGAAAGTGGTTGAGCAGCTACTCAAAGCCGCCCCTAGGAAGATTGTTTACATTAGTTGTAATCCTGCCACACAGGCTCGCGATGTGATGTTGTTGTCGGGTAAATATGCTGTTGGACGCATACAGCCGGTGGATATGTTCCCACACACTCAACATGTAGAGAACGTGATAGAACTTATACTGAAGTAACATATACCAAAGGCAACGACAACTGTCGTTGCCTTTGCTGTTGATAGGCCTTTGTCCATGAGTCTATTATATTTCCTTTCAACGGGCGTTTCAATATGTTTTGCGGTAGGCATGGTGCTTCATTTTGAACTTTTTTTCGGACAAATGTTTTTTATGTCGGAAAAAGTTTGTATATTTGCAACGTTTTTCCAATTATTGGAATACAACCATTTTGAATATAAATCATAGAATCGCGATATGACTATAAAGGAAATTATAGAAGCCTTAGATGGCAATATACGCTGCGGAGAAAGTCATCTCAACGACGAAATAACTAAAGCTTTTTCCTCGGATCTTATGAGTGATGTGCTCACCTTGAAGGATTGTCCGTTGCTGCTCACCGGGCTTTGTAATGTGCAAACAATACGCACCTGCGAGATGGCAAACCTTCAGGTTATAGTGTTTGTACGCCACAAAAAGGTAACCCCCGAAATGGTAGAACTTGCCAAAGAGAACGATATGGTGCTTATAGAGTGTGAGTATTCGATGTTTAAAACATCGGGCATACTCTACATGAAAGGTATGGAACCCCTATACTAGTTGTATTACCTAACGGAAAGGAATGTTATGCACTTTGAGTATACAATAATAGAGGGCGACTTTGTAAATGCAGGAGCAGCATCGAGTTCGGTAAAGAAAACCCTAAAACAGCTCAACCTCTCGCCAACGGTAATAAAACGTGTGGTGGTCGCGCTGTACGAAGCCGAGGTAAACGCCATTGCTCATGCCTATGGCGGAACAATATATGTGGACATTGACAGCGAGAGGATACTTATGAAGGTGGCCGACCGGGGGCCGGGTATTCCCGATTTGGAGTTGGCAATGCAAGAGGGTTACTCTACCGCACGTCCCGAAGTACGTGATATGGGTTTTGGTGCCGGTATGGGATTGCCCAATATAAAGAAGAATGTAGATAAACTTTTTGTTCATACCAAAGTGGGCGAAGGTACAACGGTGGAGATGGAAGTAAACTTCGTAGAATAGAACCAATGCACGGTTCGGAAAAATGTCGACTAAATACAATGTGAAACCAAAAACGACAGAGAGATGGAAAAGAATACGTTTTATCATGCACTGCAGGTAGATGAGGATAAATGTATAGGCTGTTCGCATTGCATGAAAATATGCCCCACCGAAGCGATACGATTGCGTAACGGTAAGGCTCAGATATACGAAAACAGATGTATCGACTGTGGCAAATGCTACAAGGTGTGCTTTGCCAAAGCAATATATCTTAAGCAGGACGACTTTGATAGCATATTCGATTACAAGTGTAGGGTGGCACTTGTGCCGGCTGTATTCCTGGGGCAGTTTCCTAATGATATACGTCCATCACGAATATATGCCGTACTTAAAGAACTTGGTTTTCATCATGTTTTTGAAATAGAGTCGGCTGTATCCATCTACGCTTACCTCAAAAATCAATACGCACGAGACCATAATGACGATTATCCGCTTATCTCGGCCTTCTGTCCGGCAATAGTGCGGCTGATTCAGGTTAAGTTCCCTTCGCTTGTAAATAATATTATACCCGTTAAACCACCCGTAGATATTACAGCTATATATGCTCGTAGACTATTGGAAGAACAGGGTTGCAGTGCTGATGATATCGGTTTGTTTTACATTACTCCTTGTGCAGCCAAGATAGCAGCTGTCAAGAGTCCGGTAGGTGAAGAACGTTCCATAATAAACGGAGTAATAAATATGGATGTGCTTTACAATAGGGTATACAAGAAAATAAAAGAGCAGGGGCGAGATTATATCGCACCACAGTTTTCTAAGGCTCGCCTTTCGTCGGATGCTATACTTTCGTCGCTAACCAATGGTGAACGCCGATTATGTATGGCCAAACGCTCGCTGTCTATCGATGAGATAGATAATGTAATAGAGTTTCTTGAGAAGGTGGAAAACGACGAAATCGAAGGTATAGAATTTCTTGAACTGAGAGCCTGTGATCAAAGTTGTGCCGGCGGTGTATTGGTATGCGAGAATAGGTTTTTGGTAAGTGAATGTATGTATTCGAGGGCAAGGAAGGTGGCTGAACGAGAACGTAATGGCGAAACTACTCGAGATTTGGAGATAAACAGAGAACGAGACTACTTGGCCGGCAATAGTATTGTGGAAAATATAAAACCTCGCTCTATGATGGTGTTGGACAAGGATATATCCAAGGCCTTGGAAAAGATGGAGCGTATAAGGGAAATAAAGAAGTTGTTGCCGCAAACAGACTGCTGTTTTTGTGGAGCTCCTACTTGCGATGCTCTAGCCGAGGACATAGTTAGGGAGAATGCCCAACTGACAGATTGTATATTTGTGCAACGTAATCTTGAATCATTGAAGAACATGAATACAAGTGAATCATTAGATATAATGAAAAAGATTTGGGGTGAAGAGAAATTGGGAATGAGGGAATAGATACCAATGTATACTGTTAAAGAAATTTCTTGATACAGTTTGTAGATTCATCAAAAAAATGTACCTTTGCATCGCTAACCGACAAATGTACATTTTTGTTGTTATTGTAGTTAAGTCGTAAGCAACAATTAAATAGAACGTATAATGTATTATAGGAGTATATAATGGAATCCTCGAAATTGGAGATACTAGGAGCACGAGAGCATAACCTTCAGAATATAGATATAGATATTCCACGCAACAAACTAGTGGTGATAACAGGCTTGAGTGGTAGTGGCAAATCGTCGTTGGCATTTGATACCATTTATGCCGAGGGACAGCGTAGGTATATGGAAACATTCTCTGCATATGCACGTCATTTTATTGGTAATATGGAGCGTCCCGATGTTGACCAAATCAATGGTCTTAGTCCTGTTATATCCATAGAGCAGAAGACTACTAACAAGAATCCTCGTTCCACAGTGGGAACTATAACCGAGATATACGATTTTATACGTCTGTTGTATGCCCGGATTGGTGATGCTTACTCGTACCTTAGTGGTAAGCCCATGGTTAAGTACTCTGAGAGTAAGATAGTAGAGCTGATTACCCAAGACTATGAAGGAAAAGAAGTATTAGTGCTTGCTCCATTGGTAAAACGTCGTAAGGGCCACTATCGAGATTTATTTGAACAAATGGCCAAGAAAGGTTTTATAAGGGTGAGGGTAGATGGTGAGATTCGTGAAATAACCTTTGGCATGCAGTTGGATAGATACAAAATTCACGATATAGAGTTGGTGATAGATAAAGTGAAAGTAAGCCAAACATCAGACAAACGGCTTGCCGAAGCTGTAAAGACAGCTTTCAAACATGGTAAGAGTATATTGATGATAAACAATACTGCAGACAACAGTGTTCGATATTTCAGTAAAATGCTTATGTGTCCAGAAACCGGAATATCCTATCCCGAACCGGAACCCAATACATTTTCCTTCAATTCGCCATATGGTGCGTGTTCCAAATGTAATGGTCTTGGCGAAGTGGCAGAGATAGACATAAATAAGATAATACCCGATAATTCCAAAACCATACGTCAAGGTGGTTTTGAGGTTTTGGGCAAGTATAGCCCCAATCATTATTTCTACAAACAACTTGAATTGATAGGTGAGAGATATGATTTCACTATTGATGACCCTATTTCTTCCATACCAGAAGAAGCTATGGATATAATATTGAATGGTACTACCGAGGTCTTTGGTATGCATGATTCTTTTATGACTTTGGAAGATAGTACAGGCTTCCCCGGTATTGTCAATTATATACGCAATATGGCCAACGATGATACCTCGCATAGTATACAGAAGTGGGCAGCAGGATTTATGAATCAGATATCATGCCCCGAGTGTGGTGGTGCACGGCTTAAGAAGGAATCTTTACATTTCTTTATTGATGGTAAGAATATATCCGAACTGGCATTGATGAATCTTACCGAGCTTTACGATTGGTTTATTGTTTTGGAAGATAAGTTGGACGAACGGAAAAAGACAGTAGCTCATGAGATAATAAATGAGATAGTGAAAAGGTTGCGTTTTTTGTTGGATGTAGGTATTGGCTATCTTTCGTTGAACAGAAGTTCTCGTAGCCTTTCGGGTGGCGAGTCGCAACGTATTCGATTGGCTACACAGATAGGGTCTCAGCTAGTGAATGTGCTATATATATTGGACGAACCAAGTATAGGCCTGCACCAAAGGGATAATCTAAAACTTATTGATTCGCTAAAGAAATTGAGAGATATAGGTAATTCGGTGATAGTGGTGGAACACGACAAGGATATGATTCTTAATGCCGATTATATTATAGATATAGGTCCGGGAGCAGGAATACATGGTGGTAAGGTTATGGCTGCCGGAACGTTGAAGGAGTTTTTGAAACAGGAATCGTTTACTTGCGATTATCTCAATAATAAGCGTAGAATAGATATACCTAAACGTAGATCTGTAAAGGAATGTAAGCATTTGATACTTTTCGGTGCTACCGGAAACAATCTGAAGAATGTTACGTTGGATATACCTCTTGGTGTATTTGTATGTGTTACAGGTGTGTCGGGAAGTGGCAAATCCTCGCTTATCAACGAGACTTTACATCCCATACTTAATAAGCATTTTTATCGGGCTACTAAACGTCCGTTGCCATACAAATCTATAGAAGGTATTGAGAATATCGATAAGGTAATAGAGATAGACCAATCACCTATAGGGCGAACACCACGTTCCAATCCTGCTACTTATGTTGGTGTATTTGATGATATTCGTCAGTTGTATGCCGAATTGCCAAGTGCCAAAATTCGAGGTTATAAGCCGGGACGGTTCTCGTTTAATGTATCAGGCGGACGATGCGAAAACTGTAAAGGAGCCGGTGTACGCACCATAGAGATGAACTTCTTGCCCGATGTATATGTTAACTGTGAAGTATGTAATGGTAAACGTTACAACCGCGAAACATTGGAGATTCGCTATAAAGGTAAATCTATAAGTGATGTTTTGGATATGACCATAAATGAGGCTGTGGAGTTTTTTGAGAATATACCTAGTATCGTGTCGAAGATACAGACCATAAAGGATGTGGGACTTGGATATATAACTCTTGGACAACAATCGACTACGTTGTCGGGTGGCGAGGCTCAACGTGTAAAATTGGCAACCGAACTATCAAAACGTGATACCGGTAATACGTTGTATATATTGGACGAACCTACAACCGGGTTGCATTTCGAAGATGTACGTGTGCTATTGGAGGTATTACAAAAGTTAGTTGATAAAGGAAATACAGTATTGGTGATAGAACACAATATGGATGTGATAAAGGTGGCTGACTATGTTATAGACATAGGACCCGAAGGTGGTATTGGTGGTGGAACAGTAGTTTGTACCGGGACACCGGAAAAAGTGGTTAAGTGTAGTAAGAGTTACACCGGAAAATATTTGAAAGATGAGCTAAAATTTTAGATATTTCGTGGTATAATAATAGAAAATATCAGCCGAAAATAGTATCGGATGATATTTTTTTTTGTCAATAAATGGGTGTTAATCAAATAAATATAAAATATATATAAAAAAAGTTTGGTAGATATAAAAAAAAGTAGTACTTTTGCAATCGCAAATGAGACCTGCGGATGTGGCGTAATTGGTAGCCGCGCTAGACTTAGGATCTAGTGCCGAGAGGCGTGGGGGTTCGAGTCCCTTCATCCGCACAGAGATAATAAATAAGGAAAGCAATAACTTACATGCACAAATGAAAGTTGTTGCTTTTGTTTTATAAATAACACAGTAAACACTAATGAAGAAATTAATCGAATGCGTTCCCAATATCAGCGAAGGTCGCGATAGGAACATAATAGACCAAGTAACAGCCGAAATAGAAAAAGTAGAAGGCGTAAAATTGTTAGATGTAGATCCGGGTGCTACTACCAACCGTACTGTTATCACCTTTGTTGGTGAACCGGAACTTGTATGCGAAGCCGCTTACCGTGTGGTTAAGAAAGCTGCCGAACTTATAGATATGCGTAACCATCATGGCGATCACCCACGTTTTGGTGCTACTGATGTATGTCCGCTTATCCCTGTATCTAATATAACTATGGAAGAAGTAGTAGAATATGCTCACAAATTGGGTGAGCGTATAGGTAATGAACTTAATATTCCTGTATTCTGCTACGAAGATGCAGCTTACGAACCCAAACGTCGCAATTTGGCTGCTTGTCGTCAAGGTGAATACGAAGCTTTGAAAGAAAGAATATGCACCGAAGAATGGAAACCTGATTTTGGACCATGCCAATACAACGACCGTGTAGCTACAACAGGTGCTACTGCTGTAGGTGCAAGAGATTTCCTTGTAGCTATCAATTACAATCTAAATACAACCTCTACTCGTCGTGCCAATGCTATAGCTTTCGACGTAAGAGAAAAAGGTCGTCCACAACGCGAAGGTGGTAAGGTTACAGGCAAACCAATGAAGGACGAAAACGGTAACACCATAATGATTCCAGGAACTTTAAAAGGAACAAAAGCCATTGGCTGGTTTATAGAAGAATACGGCATAGCTCAAGTATCTATGAATATAACCAACATCACCACTACTCCTGTACATGTGGCTTACGAAGAGGTATGTTCAAAGGCTGCTGCACGTGGTGTAAGAGTAACAGGTTGCGAAATAGTTGGATTGATACCTAAACGCGTGTTGATAGAAGCCGGTAAATATTATTTGGCAAAACAACAACGTTCGCTAGGCGTATCGGAAGATGAGATAGTAAAGATAGCCATTAAATCAATGGGATTGGACGATTTGAAACCTTTCGACCCTCAAGAGAAAGTTATCGAATATGTGCTTGAAGATAAAAATGTAAAACGTTTGGTGGATATGACCTGTACAGGTTTTGCCAACGAAACAGCAAGCGAAAGCCCGGCTCCCGGTGGCGGATCAATATCGGCATATATGGGTGCTTTGGCAGCATCGTTGGCTACAATGGTAGCAAACCTTTCGTCGCACAAACCGGGTTGGGACGACCGTTGGGAAGAATTCTCAAATTGGGCAGTGAAAGGTCAAGCCATAAAAGAAGAACTTCTACATTTGGTGGACGAAGATACCAACGCTTTTAACCTTATCATGAATGCATTTGGTTTGCCAAAGAAAACAGACGAAGAGAAGGCTGCACGTACCCAAGCTATACAAGATGCTACACGCTATGCTACCGAAGTTCCTTTCAAAACTATGAAGAAGGCTTTCGAAGCATTTGAGGTAGTACGTGCTATGGTAGAGATTGGCAACCCCAATAGCGTTACCGATGCAGGTGTAGGTGCTTTGTGTGCACGTTCGGCTGTGATAGGTGCTCACCTAAATGTGAAGATTAATGCAGCAAGCCTTAAAGATAAAGCAGTGGTTGACGCCATTCTTGCAGAGGCAGCAGCTATCGAAAAAGCAGCTATCGAAGAAGAACAAGTTCTTTTGAAGATGGTGGAAGAAAAGATAAACGGATAAGACTGTTTAATTGTTTTTACATATTTATTGAGAGATGTGAGAAATTGCATCTCTCTTTTTTTGTATTATGTGGTAATACTCCAAGCCATTCCAAATCACAGTATATCTGCGATGGCGTTGCCATCTCCCACACATAGCCATCATAACCCTGCGGTTTACGACCCAAAAGTGCCATAGTTACGACCCATAACCATGGTACTTACGGTGTCTAACCCAATGGTTACAATCTGCAACCGGCGTGCATGCTATTTGCAATGGTATTGCAACCATATTGGGCTTACCTATAATATGCATTTTACAAAGCATTATTTTAATTATTACTGTCCGCTAAAACTTATGTCTAAACATAAAACTAAAAGGCTGGCTTCGATTTTGAAGTTCAGCCTTTTTTAATTATATTAGAGTTGCCACACTAAAATATAATTATGAGCAAAAGTACACATTTTTTCGGAC
>JAGCLZ010000158.1 GCA_017646685.1 Bacteroidales bacterium
AAAAACGACATGCTTTTTTTTGATAACAACCCCCATCGAAGAAAAAAAAAGCTCATGAGTAAAACCTTTCTACCCATAACAGCCAAAGAGATACAAGAACGAGGCTGGGACTATGTAGATATAATAATCGTTTCGGGCGATGCATATATAGACCACCCTAGTTTTGGCCATGCAGTAATAGGCCGTGTGTTGGAGAGTGCCGGCTACAGAGTGGCCATCCTTCCACAACCCAACTGGCGCGACGACCTTCGCGATTTCAAAAAACTGGGACAACCCCGATTGTTCTTTGGCATAACATCGGGATGTATGGACAGCATGGTAAACCACTATACCGCTGCAAAACGCCTACGCTCCAACGATGCCTACACCCCCGGAGGGGAAGCAGGATTCAGACCCGACAGAGCTACATACGTATACTCCCAAATACTCAAACAGCTATACCCCGACACCCCGATAGTGATAGGCGGCATAGAAGCCTCGATGCGCAGATTTTCGCACTACGACTATTGGGACGACTGCCTAAAACCATCCATAATGGCCGAAACACCGGCCGACATACTGGTATACGGTATGGGCGAACGAACAATAGTGGACATTGCCCGCCTGATAGAACGCAAAGCTCCAAAAGAAGAGATATACCGACTGCCACAAATAGGCTACCTAACCAACAACGTTACTCGTACCGACGACCAAGAAACCATATACCTACAACCACATGAAAAATGCCTTGCCGATAAAAAAACACAGGCAATGAATTTCCACACAATAGAGATTGAAAGTAACAAAATAGAAGCCTGCAGACTGGTACAACCTATAGGTAAAAAGTACATTGTGGTAAATCCGCCTCATAGCCCTTTCACTCAAGAAGAACTCGACTCGTACTACGAACTGCCATACATGCGTGTGCCACACCCAAAATACACAAAACGCGGAGCCATACCGGCCTACGAGATGATAAAATTTTCGGTAAATATCCACCGTGGTTGCTTTGGAGGATGCTCGTTCTGCACCATATCGGCCCATCAAGGCAAGCAGATTGTAAGCCGATCAGAAAAATCTATAATGGCCGAAATAGAACAAATATCGCAGCTACCCGATTTTCGCGGTGTGCTTAGCGACCTTGGTGGCCCATCGGCAAACATGTATATGATGAAAGGTCGCGACACCAATTTGTGCCGCAAATGTACTCGCTACTCATGCATACACCCCGTACACTGCAAAAACCTAAACTCCGACCATAGGCCTCTGCTGGACCTTTACAGAAAAGTAGATGCCCTACCCTACATAAAACATGCCTACATTGGCAGCGGAATACGCTACGACTTATTTACAACAAACAACCACGGTCGCGACTACTTCAAGCAGGTAGTGCTCAACCACGTATCGGGAAGACTGAAAGTAGCACCCGAACATACATCCGAAAAAGTGCTGCAAACAATGCGTAAGCCCTCGTTTGGAATGTTTGTACAGATAAAAAAAGAGTTCGACAGCATTTGCCGCGAAGCCAAAAGAAACCAACAGCTGATACCATACTTCATATCGTCGCACCCCTCATGCACTCTTGCCGATATGGCAGAGCTGGCTGTAAAGATGAAAGATATGGGATACCGTTTGGAACAAATACAAGACTTCACCCCCACACCTATGACATTGGCAACCGAAATGTACTACACCGGCTACAACCCGGCAACGATGGAGAAGGTGTTTGTGGCACGCCACCCTAACGAGAAACGTGAACAAAACATAATGTTCTTTTGGTACAAACCCGAAAACAAAAACACAATAAAAAACATACTGATGAAATCGAACAACAAAACATATATCCCAAAACTATTCGGGAAAAGGTAAATGATAGCTATCTGAAAAAAAGTTTAAGGCTTAATGTTTGATGCACATTAAGCCTTATTTTTTACGGTGGAGGGTATACATCCGACGGTTTATATTATGCTTTCGCTGTCCACATTGTGCTTTTGACGGTTTTTGGCCACAAGCTCTTTGGAGGTGTTGGCATAGCAATATACACAGAAGTGGCTACAGGTGTTGTACATACCTATGTCTTTGGCCACCATGCAACCGCATTCCTTACGTTGACCTTTGTCTTTCAGCTGCTTTTCGGTAAGCGGTTTGGGTTGTGGCTCCTCGTCGCCGAAGAGCGATAGGGTGCGAGGCTTGGGCAGCTCGCCGTAGTTGAGGTAGTGTACCAAGTCCTTGTCGTGGGCAAATATGCGTTTCATCAGTTCGCCATCTATGCAGCGGTTGTGAGCAATGCCGTACTTATCCAGGTCGAAGGCTTCGCCACAGGTGGCCAGCTCCATATCCCAGCCTTCAGAGGCCCAACCATCGCGAAGGGCGGCCAACCTATAGGCCATCTCTTCCATCTGCTGCAGGGTGAACTCCCACCGGCATACATCATCCTTGGTAAACAACCCCGTTTCCTTAACCATATTGTTCTGAACTTTGCGGTAGGCGTTGATGTCTATAAAGCTAAACACCAGCTTATCGGTATAGCCCTTAATGCTGTTACCTATATGTTGAATGCGACCCACAAGGTCGTCTATGCTAAGGTGTGGCGTTAGTATCAAAGGGTCGAAACGCCATACAACACGCTCTTTGCCTATACGAGAGGATAGCTCTTTGAATGTTTCGATGCGTTTTTCTATCAGAGGCACGTTGGGCTCGAAACGTTCCGGGTCGTAGTTGTTCATCGTGTGTTGGAAATAGTAGTGTATGCCCCTGCTGTCCAGCTCGCCAAGCAGTGGCATAAGCGGACGTGGGTTCTTGGTCCAAAACACCACCACCCTACAGTTTTTGAACGACACATAGGTAGGGCGATTGTTGAAAGGGTTGTACCACACCACATATCCGGCCCGCAGCCTATTGATAAACCATTGGGCATAATAGGCCGGTATATCGGTAGAGCGGCTTGCCGACACCACCACCGGTGCCATCGCCTCCACCGTATCTCCATTAGGTAGTTTTAGGGTTGTTTTGGTCATAAAGCGTTTTGATATTATTTAAAATTGCCCGAGTGTAAAAGAAACATTGTCAAATATTCATATAGATTTTATTTATCTATTTGCTTTTATGAGCTTCTCGTGCCTATTCGCAAATTCATATCTTTTTTTACAATACCATCTCTGAGATATTATAGAATATAACTCCATCGTGTCTTATAAGAAATATTATTTTTAGATTTTTGTCGAATAATAAAATATCATCTGTAATAGAATACCAAATATCAGTGAAATAATTATTGATATCATCAAACATAAATCTATCAATTGTTTGAAATTCATCCCAAACTACATACAGATATTCATTAGTTTTTTCCATTAATAATGAAAGAGAAAATTCGTCGGATGATGCATTGCAGGGAAAAACGATTCCGGTGTTTTGTATATATTCAAATATAGAAAATTCATTGCTATCCTTTGTATATTTGAATGCATTACAAAATTTATAGTAATAAAATTCGCATTCATATTTAGACAGCGTGTAAAATTCGGGAAATTTCATTCCTGTTTTATCTTCAAATATTTCTATTTTAAATTCTTCCATTTTATCTTTGAATAAGTTCAACTTTTTTTATTCCACCTTCAGTTTTGTGAATAACTGTATCTAGAAGAAGTATTCGTTCTCCTGCTATTCCAGAAAAAGATTCTTGCCAAGTATTGGCGAAATTGCAGTAGTATCCTCCTTCGCAATCAATTATCACTTTTGAATTATATTCGGCATTTCTTTTGACTACTACCGGAAAATCTATACCAGGACATACATAGCACCAATTTTCTTTTCCTATATTGGGAAGTTCTGACTCTTTGTTAACAATAAAAAAAAGCGAAGAATCATTAATAATTATATTTAGGGGACAATCTCCCTTAAAATATACATCATTATTTAACCCAAATACAATGTTCGCATCAAACCAACCCCCAATTCCTGTATGTTCGTATGTAATAGAACCTACAGTATCTTCTCCTATCATATATGTAAATGATGTATTAGCCCCTTCGTAATCCAATCTTTTTATAGTAATATTATTGCACGAATATGTTGTTTCAATTCTTGGCCTAAGAATGCACGAATGAAACAACACATTACTGATTATAAACAAAATTAATACACATCTTCTCATTGCTATCGGTAAATTATATAATGTCATTTTTTTAGTTGTCTATATTTACCACATCCTTAATCTGCTTCAAAACGCAAAAATCATTATTATGAAAATCAATCGTTTTCAATGATCCATCAAGCAATCTCAACTCTATTATTTCATTTCTACCCATTTGATAATCTGAAATAATATCGTCGACATGATATTCTTTATAATAATTTGCTTTGTTTGCCAACTTTAGTACTACAACGCTCATCTCACATATACCAATACAGCACATATCTTTAAAAAAAACATCAATTATATTAGTATCAAACGAGCATCTTAAAACAAGATTATCTTTCAAATGAATTACACAAAAAGATTGATCCACACTAATTACTACAAGCTCCGATGTCTGCTCTCTTATTATTGGAGAAATCAAGTCGCTTTCCCAAGCAAATTTATATACATTGTTTCCGATAACGATAGTTGCATAACATTTATTATACTTATCTGTACCTGCAAATAATTCAAGTGCAGATGATTTATAATACTGTTCTTCTGATATTCTAGTATAATTCATCGCTTATTTATCTTTGGTATTAGCACTGCTATTTCGGGAGTTTTAATAACATATCCCCATATCCATAACGATGCCAAATATTCTCTCCGTTTTTTTATTTCTTGGATAGTAAATTCTCTTTTCTAATCAATTTTTGCAGAATAATTTTCCGATGTTATTTCATTTACACAAAATTTTGAACAAACTAACTATCCGAATCACAGGATTTCATTTTGAACCTATTAGAGTCAATCCATAAGTTTCCGATTCCTCATCAATACATATAGGTAACCATCCATATTCTTTGTAATTAATTTTTTCTCCCGTTTTGCAATCATGGGTAGGCCATCCTTCGTACCTCCATTTTGCAATAGTATCAAGTGTACAACCCCATGCATACGCTGTGTATTCATAATTATCCATTTCCAGATAATCCATTAAATTCCCACTAAAATCCTTATCTTTATTATATAATACACGTGCGTCATCAATCAAATCTATAGCGTCGTCTGATGATAATTTCTCATCATAAATCTTTTTAAGTATATCCATATCAATTAAATATTATCTATTTTTGCAACATGTCGCGATTTAGTCTTTGACAGCTTTACATTCGATAGTTGTTTTTCCATCATCGGTCTATCCCAGTTATTTGGTTGCTCCTCCTCTCTAAACCACCGAAATCCACCGGCAATCCATTTCTCTCTAAAAGCAGTATAAGAAAATCCAGCTGCTTCGTCGTCATATCCAAATTCAAAACCGCAACATGGGCATATTTCATAAGTAGGATATCCACCTTCTTCTGTAAATGGTCCCTCGTCCAAATCATCATATCCACATACCGGACAAATTTTTCTACAATCTTTAATCATAATCTAAATAGTTTGTATTCTACCAAACATTTGTTGATAAGTTTATTGCCAATAAAAAACATTCCTATTCTTCATTGTCTTCCTTTTTTATTCCAAAATTTGGAATTATTTTTACTTCTTTGGGAATGATGATTTTACAATCGTTATGTATAAGATTAACTGCGTCCTTATGTAAAGAACTAAAATCAAAATCTTTTGTATCCATTATGTATTCGAGTGGTTTTTTAGTACGAGAAATTTGTATGGGATAACTTAATGGTGGTTCTACCCAATTATAAGATACAAAATAACTTTCTACAATATTACCCTGATATACTTTTGAAATAATAGCTTGATGTGAAAATATGTAACCTCCATAAATTGAATTGCCATAGTCATATCGTTCAAAAAAAACAATGTCGAATACACCATTCACAGTAGCAAAAACACTGTCGATAGGAACTTCATTGGCATTTATGTATTCGTCAATACTATCAACCCGTTCTTTTATAAAATCAGCATCTCTTACTGTCCTTGTATAAAAGAAGTCATAGCATTGACTATATGTGCTATATACCTGAAGGATGGTTATAATTAATATTAAAAATCTTTTCATTGTTATTTGAAATAGTTGTTATATGTGTTTTTCAGATTGCAAAGATACGATTTTTTTTTTGATATATGGCATAGGCAAATTAATTGAGAGCATTTATATATAGTTGAACCAATATATATTGGCTGAAAATTGATGGTATACCGCCAAGCCGACTATATCCTATCATGAACCGATTGACACCGGGAGTTCATAAATTTAATACCCCGGTGCTATTTTCCTTTTCAAAAGCATTGTTTGGAAATGATTTATCTGTAAACTCATCTTGTCTCTCATTTTAATCGGTAAAGAGTATATCCACCATCGAAAAAATCAGTTTGTACTGAATTACATATTTGCATATCCATTCTTTCTCTACTTTCTTTTTCCAAGGCAAAACTCATGTTGAAAGAATTGGTTACGAAATTATAAGTGCTGTCGCATTGATATATGTAATCGGTATTGTTATAATCTGCCACCAAACCACATTCAGGCACTTCGTTATCTATTCTAATTAATTTGGCACAACCTTTTAGTTCTTTTTTCGATACCTCACCTCGTAGTTCGAAAGCATAAACTGTATCGTTCAGCTTATTCAAATGAATGGAAAACATATCGTTTCCATAGCTTACAGCTTGCTCAAAAGGTTGCTTACACGAAGAGAACAAACCTATTATAAAAAAACTTACGAAAAAATATCGGCTCATGTTTGTCATCATTACTTTTTGCCATAAACGCTTAGTATTCCATCTCGAAATGAATAAACAGTTTTGTCCAAAATACAACTATCCGGATTGATATGATATGTATAATCATACGCTACAATTTCAGATATTTGATCATTATCTATATCTTCAACGTCTATTCTATCGAATGGAAGTTTACATATTTCCCATCCTAAACCTTCATTTTTTTCATAGATAACGAAGTATCTTACAGCTCCATAAGTAGAACCTTCTACATAGGTTGGCACAAAATATGAGGTGTCATTATCCCAAAAAACAACAGGATAAATAGTATCTTGCACTGTTATTGAGTCATTAAAAACCGCAAATTCTGATAGATAACCTCCACTAACAGATGTTGTATAGCCTCTTCGTTTTATTTCAAGCATCAGAAAATGTTCACAATCAACATCATAATATCGTTTATTTTGATAGATATTCAATGTATCGGTTTCTGACAAAGGATATGAGTATATGTGTTCATATTTTTCTCCAAATCTTTTATTTACATCGTTCGTCGACGAATTTGAGCAAGATGTTGATATTATCAACAAAACGATTCCGAATATTCTCTTCATAAGATCTCATTTATTTCTCGTTAGTTTTCGAAGTGCAAAGGTACGGAATTATTTTGATATACAAAGGAATATTTGTTATAGAGTATGAAATAAAATTCATATCACGATGGCGATTGAACGGCATCACGATGTAGTTGGATTTTCATCACGAGGGAATTTCATCTACATCGCGATGAAAATTTATCTCCCTCACGATGTATTTTTACCCGATATATCGCCCAACGATTGACAGTATACCATCATGCTTGTCACACACTATTGTGAGCTGATTGATGATAGGGTGTGGAATTTAATTCATAATTCATTCCTACAGCCACAACTCTTGCCTCCTTATCTGAATGCCATCACATCGTTGATTGGCAGCCTCCCCAAAGGGTTTGGGGAGGTGTCCCAAAGGGTTTGGGGGACTTCCCCAGAGGGTTTGGGAGGTGTTCCCAAAGGGTTTGGGAGGGTATGCTGTCAAGCAGCGGAGTTTTACACGTTAAGCAGCGGAAGTTGTAGTAGCAATCTTTGCAAATAGCATGTGTTCCGTATTGGAACTTGGCTGTGGATAGATTGTTAAAATAAGATACTTCGATTTGTTAAAAGGAAATCTTCTAAAAGGGGGGTGAAATATGTATCCCCAGGTGGCGTTTCAAAATACCCCGGGGTAAAATAGGTTTAGGGGCGGGGTGTTTTTTATAACATGCCAAGCTATACCTTGACACCTATCACAAAGTATTGATTTTCAATTTGTAGTATACTTTATTTCCTAATACATGGTTTTTGGTAGAAAATGAGATGGAAAAGGAATATTTATTTGTTAAAATAGAAGGGCTGAAAAGGGTGTTTATTGTTAAAATGGCGTTTTGTGTAG
>JAGCLZ010000159.1 GCA_017646685.1 Bacteroidales bacterium
AATATTGTTTACATACGAATGTAGGTTTTCCGAATACGAAGTGTTGTATTGCATAGCTATCTCTATAGGAATATTCTGCTTCTCACCTTCTATACATATAGGTTCGGGCATTATCTTTTCACGTGTTTCATCAAGATAGCCAATAAAATCTTTCAATCCATTTTCCGAATAAAAGTGTCCCTTCATGAACGAGCCATCTTCGTTTACCACCCTACGGTCTTCGAGATTAAGCTCAATACCTTTATTCAAAAAAGCCAACTCTCTAAGTCGAGTAGCCAAAGTTTCGAACTTATATTCTGATACAGAGAATATAGTGGCATCAGGATGGAAATGCACACGTGTACCACGTTTTTCGGTATCGCCCACCACCTTTACAGCATATAAGGGTTTGCCTCGTTCGTATTCCTGTCGGTATATTGATCCATTACGATAAACTTCTACATCCAAATGGTCCGATAAAGCGTTGACACACGATACACCTACGCCGTGCAAACCACCCGAAACCTTATAACTTCCTTTATCAAACTTACCTCCGGCATGGAGCACTGTCATTACCACTTCTAACGCCGAGCGTTTTTCTTTCTCGTGCATATCCACAGGTATACCTCTACCATTATCCTCTACCGATATAGAGTTATCCTCGTAGATGGTTACATTTATCTTGTTGCAATGACCGGCCAAGGCTTCGTCTATCGAATTATCCACCACTTCGTAAACCAAATGGTGCAATCCTCGTTCATTTACATCTCCAATATACATGGCAGGACGCATTCTTACTGCCTCCAACCCTTCCAACACCGTAATATTCTCAGCACTGTAATTAGCTTGATTCTTAGCTTCTTCTTCGTTAGCCATAGTATGTTTTGATATTTTATTTTTCCGTGCAAAAATACTATTTTTTTTCGACATATCTAAAGCCAATCGCCACCAATTTATCAACAGTATTTCAACACGATTGCTTTTCCTTATTCTGCCTGTCTTATATTTTTCACACATATAGTCAAAACAGCAAGGTATTTTCTTATTACAAAAGTAAATACAAGCCATTGGTCGAATTAAATTACCCAAAATTTAGCCTTTCAAACACACGACATAACAAACATCTGATACACAAATCAAAAAACACAACAAACAAGGATATTCAATTTACATCACGGGTGAGATTTATCTACATCACGTAGGAGTTCAATTTACATCACGAGGGAAATTTGTCTGCATCACGAGGGAATTTTTGATGCCATATATTAGTCAAACTATTGGCGGTATATCATCACTCTCGTAATACCCTACCACAAACGAATTGACAATAGGGTATAAAATTCAATATCATTCCAATGGACAAATACAATATATTTTTGTACATTTGCAAAAGTATTCAAACAATAATATTTTTACAAACTATTAATAATCAATAAATATGAAGAGAAACAACTTTTTTATTTTATTCTTTTTTGTTGCTACAACGGTTTTTTCGCAACAATATTTCGACACTGTACAGCTACGCAAGAGCGTAGAATTCATGTCGGCCGACGACAAAATGGGCCGTTTACCCGGCACCGATGGCAGCAACGCTGTGGCCGAATATATCCTTGCAGAGTTTAACAATGCCGGCCTCCGTCCGCTATGCAATGGTGGCTACCAATATTTTTCGTACATCAAAGGTTGGAAAAATTCCGACAGTTGTGCGGCCCTGCTTGATGGCAAAAAACTTGTGCCATATTCCGATTTTGCCCCCGTAAACTTTTTCCACACTCGTAGTGCAAGCCTTTCGGCCGATGTGGTATTTATAGGAAATGCCCAAGACGTTGACTGGGAAAAATGTAAAGGGAAATGGGTAATGATGAAAGACGACGAAAAAGCATCCTATAAATCACTCTCCCACAAAGCCATCAACCAAGGCGTTGGAGGATTGATACTTATTGACACCTCCAACAGCCCACGCTACGAATATTCCAACGTTTTGGGAATATCGGTCAAAAAAAGTACTACATTAGGCCCGGTAGTCAAAATATCAGCAGCTATGGCCGATAGCCTATTGGCCAAAAAGAACCTATCGCTATCACAAGTCCTTACCGAAGCCAACAAAAAGTATTGTATACCTTTGGGAGTTGAATTTAAAGCAACTACAAGTTTTGAACCCAACGAAATTACGGCCAAAAATGTGGTAGCTGTATTGGAAGGTTCCGACCCCGAATTGAGAAATGAATACATAGTGGTTGGTGGGCACTACGACCATGTGGGCTTTACCGAAAAGATAAGCAACAAAACAGGCAAGATGCGAACATACATATACAATGGTGCCGACGACAATGCCTCGGGTACGACGGCGGTGGTAGAGCTGGCCAAAAAATTTGCCACACAACCACAACGCCCCAAACGCTCAATAGTATTTGTTGCCTTCGATGCCGAAGAGGAAGGCTTGATAGGCTCGGCCAAATTCTTCAACGAATGTTTACCATTCGACACCTCACAAGTAAAAGCCATGATAAACCTAGACATGGTGGGACGCTACAACGAAAGCAAAGGTGTAAAAATAATAGGCACAAACACTTCGAAAGAAGGCAAACGACTGATAGAAAGCATCGCCTCCAACTACGATTTGAAAATAAACATACCTACAAAATCATTATTCTTCGCCTCGTCGGACCATGCCAACTTTTACAAATACGGCATACCGGTATTTTTCTTCAACACCGACACACATAAAGACTACCACCGTGTTTCGGACGAAGTACAGAAAATAGATTTTGCAAACATGCAAAAAATAATTTCGATAGCCTACGATCTTACAGACAATTTGGCAAACCGAAAGAAAAACCTCCGTTTCCAGAAGATTTTCTAACTCAAATATCCAACCACTGCCAACAAGGGAACTAACACATAACATATCTGTGTTTTTTTCCCTTGTTAGTTATTTGTAACAACGATTATTTACCTTACAGCCGATCTATGACGGCCAACCTGCTTTCAACCCTATGTATAGGATTGAATTTTCCTGGTAGAGGTTCGGGGTGGTTTTGGAGGTGTTTCAGTGTTGTATTTAAGGTTTATTTGGTTCATATTTTCAGTTGTTTTCGAACTGCAAAATTAAACGATATCAATAATCGTGTAAAGTTTCACAACTTACAAAAAGAATACTAAATCAAACGTATCTATTTGTAATTTAGGGTAAATCTTTTTACAATCCTTTTCAATCTTCTTTATATCAAAACACTCATATTCAGACAAGATTTTATACAAATAAAGTTTATGATGAATTATCTTAAAAAAGAAAGAGCGTCGAACTATAAATGGGCTTCCTCCCTGGGTTGTAATCAAAGTAAATCCATTATAATTCCTTGAAATTCGTTCAACTGAGAAGTTTTTTACTTCCTCATCCGGAATAGGCAACCTAATAATTGCTTTCTTATTATCATAATAAACAATTATTTTCCGAGTAGAGTCTATCCAATAATTATCCAATAAATCAATAGTTTGTATTATTTTATAACGCACACCTCTAACATCTGTAAAGTTCATGGCAAACAAGGTGTCTGTAATGGCATCTTGTTTGCTATGACCAAAACTTAATTGCAGAGTCTCAACCATGATTATTAGCAATAGAACGATTCGTTTCATAATGTTATTTTTATGGTTTGTATATTTTCCAGAAAATCGACCTACCAACAGCACCTGTGGCTTTTATGGCATTTGTGGCCTTTGTGGCACCCGTAGTATATTGAAATGTATTATTTATCCAATTGTTTGGCTCAGAAAAAACAGAAGCAGGAAGGTTATAACTTTTCTTATTAAATCTAACTGTTCCAGATTTGTATATTGCTAAATTATTATTCAAATATGTGTTATAAATATCAACATTTATAGTTATGCTTGTATATTGTCTAAATTTTGCTTGAGAACTTCCCATCGCCAAAAAATCAGTTCCATCCCACAGTGAAGCTCCTCCTGTTGGATCTATCCCTCCTATCAAAACATCTATTACTGCAGCTCTAGCAGAATTTGCATAGGGTGAATCGTCAGATGATCCCAGTGGGGTTTTATTTCCTTTTTTTACCGAAGAATATCCACTCATCAATTTTTCATATAATGACTTTTTAGATTTTTGGGCTGCATTATTGGCTGCATGTGCAATCCATAAGTCTTCGTCTTTTGCGTGTGAAGATTCCTGTTTTACGATATTTGATATTGTGCAAAAATCATCGTGTGTCACTCCCAAATCCTGAGCATTTTCAAAAGTTCCATCCTCATTTTTCCTTGTTGCGACATACACCTTATTATCATTATCATTATCACTGCCTAAATATTTACCTGCATAATTGTAATAATCTCCTATCATTCTTCCATCCGGATCCACCAACCGAATCGGGTTCCAAGCACAGTAAGCATAAGGCGACAGACTAGGATACTTATCCGCAAGCGGATCCACGCTAAGCCAGCCCGTCAAAATATCCGAATCATAATACCGTGCTCCGAAGTAGGAAAAGCCTGTCTCTGAATCCCTTTCTTTCCCGGTAAAGGTTCGGGGAGGTTTTGTGCTATATTTCAAGTGGTTTTGTAGCATATTTTACACTGTTTTTCGGGTTGCAAAATTACACATTTATTTTGAATTATCTTTATTTTCTATGGCTTTTTCCCATTTTGAAGTATATGTATGAATCCTGCAAAATATGGATCAAAATAGGATTCATTACCACAAATTTCACATTTATAAAAATGTGGAACTTCAGTCATAATAGTCTCCGTTTGGCAATATGGACATACCCATTTGTATTCTTTGCAAAAATTACATTTGAATATTTTGGCTTCTTGCAATTTGTATTTTTTTATCTTGATATATGTATAAAGATTAATAAAAGCACATCCAGGTATATGAATCATTATGATAAATCCTCCTCGCTGATATCGATCACTAATTTTATTCCACTTACAGATATGTTTTTTTCTATTATTTTGCATATTCTGAATATAATTCTATTTTTACACCAAATATTATTGCAGCACCTATTCCTAAAGATATTCTTCCATTTGAACTTGATTCTGCATAACCAATATTAACAGAATGCACCATAGAATCTTGATTAATAGCTTCTCCACAAGCGGTATAAGAGCAATTGTATCCTACTTCGTATCCATATGCAGAAATCCCAACTCCTGCATTTCCATGTATATCAGAATTATCAATGGTGTATGTATTATGCTCCCATCCTTTTACTTTTGAATATTCGGATGCATGGCTAAATAAATCAACAGAACTTAAATTTGCAGTACACCCCCAATTTTTCCCCAATGATATTCCGCTACCAACTTGGGCTCCAACAGAAAAAGATACTGAAAAACCAAATTTTCTCTGATTCCAAGAATACGACCTTAAAGATTTTCGATCGCTAATAATACAATCCGGACGATATGCCCACACCCCTGCTTCTCCTTGTTTTGCATGAGTTTTATTGTCTTTACCCACACCATAAACGGCAAATGAATAATCAGGATTTCTTTCTGTACCTCTGTTATATATTTCTCCAACCCTGTCTGAACCGAATCTTTTTACGGCTTTTTCATAAGCTTTTTGAGCTTGTTTTTCTGTATCGAAAAGTCCGCCTATATCTATTCTTTTTATAGGATTCCACCTGCAATATTGATATGGTGAATGACTCGGATACTTATCTGCCATAGGATCTACGCTTAACCAACCCGTCATCAAATCCGAATCGTAATACCTTGCTCCGAAGTAGGAAAAGCCTGTCTCTGAATCTCTTTCTTTCCCGGTAAAAGTGAAGTGTTCAAAAGAGTAACAAAGTCTCTTGGCTTCAATAGTTTGTGTAGAACTGAAGAATGGAATATTTTGGATATTTTTATCGAAAAACATAGCAGAAAGTTGCACATCATTGTGCATATCTCTATAAGGGTTATATGATAAATTTTCTGCCATAACGTTGTGTTGTTTTGAGCCACAAAAGTAATAATTATTTCTAATATACAAAAGAAAAAATGTAACTTTGTTCACTAAAAGATATTATTTAACAATGCTAAAGTATTATAAATATGA
>JAGCLZ010000160.1 GCA_017646685.1 Bacteroidales bacterium
AAGTCTTACGATATTTACGCTTTTTCGGCTATTTTTTTGAATTATCAACCCTAAATAGCTATTTGTATCTCCAACTCATCGGCTGTCCGACAAAATAAACTTCTCATATAACAAGAATCGAACTTTTAGCGGACACTAATAGTTTTTTTTACCTCTTCTACGAACTTTACGTGTTTTGATTTTTGGGGCTATAAAGTCAGCATCACGCAAATCAATTTTTAGAAATTGCTTATAAAAAAAGCGGGCAAGTTTGATTAGTCAAACTGCCTGCTATGTTCTGGAAAGGTTGTTCGAATATTATTTTGCATTGTTTTCATTCTCTTTCTTCAAGAAAGTTTCGGAAAATTCTTTTTCAGTGGTTTTGTAACCACTTACCACGGCTTCTTCCACTGCCTTATAGCCTTTTACTACAGCTTTCTCTATTTTTGTGGATTTTAGTTTCGGTATATCATTGGTCGAATCTTTTTCCAAGAAAGTCTCAACGAACTTGTCTTCTATCTTTTTGTAGCCATTCACCACACTGTTTTCTATGGCTTTGTACCCTGTTACTACCCCATTTTCAATAGCTTTGTAGCCTTTCACTACAGCCTTTTCGGTTTTTGTTTCTTTCAGTTTTAGATTATCTTTCATTGTCGAATCGTTGATTGGTGCATTGTTTAATGCCAATGCGGTTAAAATTACTGTGATTGTTGTCATATTAATCTTATATGGTTTAAATGTTATTAAAATCTATATCCCAATCCTATGGTTGCGGTATTTTCTACAAGGTTTCCTTCATTATCGTAGTAGGAATTAAACATTCCGTATTTGTAGTTGATGTTGAACTGCAAACCACAGCCCAACTCTATTCCAACCAACATACCTATACCCAAATTCCAACGAGTAAGAGCAAATACTCCATTGTTCTCTTCATACATATCCACATCACCCATCTTGGCACTTATGCCTGCTGTGCCGTAAGGACCGGCACCGAAGAAGAAGCGACCATTACCCATGGCAAATTGTCCCATAATATAAGCAGGAACTTCTATACCCCAATTAGTCATTGTTTGTTCCTTTCCAAGAATACTGAAATCAGCATTACGATACTGCCCCAATAGTTCTACTTGAAAGGCAAGATTATTGGTTATATTACTTTTCATAAATACCCCTGCATTAGCACCAAAGCCATTACTTGTTTTGGATACAAGGGGATTATCACTACTTAGATAGAAATTAGAATTCAATTCGGCTTTAACACCAAAAGATGTTTTCTTTTCTTCATTCTGAGCAAACGCTCCATTTGCAATTGTTGTTGCCATTATTAGGCTTAAGATTAATTTTTTCACCTGTTTTACTGTTTGTTATATGTTATTTCGATTCTTGAATTTACAAGTGCAAAATTACATCTAATATCGTTGCAAAATTTGCGTATATAGATAATATTTTAGAATAAAAGTCGGAAAAGTGTTTGAAAATGGGGAATAATTGGTAATTTTGCAGAATAAAATGCATATTAAACAATGAAAAGACGAGTAACAAATCTTGAATGGAAAGAGAATTTGGATAAAATAACGCCTGTCAAATATAGGATAGGCAAAGACTTACTGTACATAGAAGATTATAATATACCTGATATAGCTTACGAGCCATGGAAAACGGATGTTACTACAGCTATAATATACATCCAAGGATGTGCCGATATATCCATCAATATGAAACGTTATGAAGTAAAAGCACCTGCAATGGTGATAATGCTTTCGGAACAAATAATGCAATTACACAATTATAGTTGTGACTTGAAAACTACATGCTTGGTAATGTCAACACGTTTTACCAATGATCTATTTACCAATGCAAACAAAACCACAAGTATGTATAATTCTGTGTACCAAAATCCGGTACTTCAGCTAGATGAAACAGGAAGTTATGTGTTAAGCTTCTATTTGAAAATGATGAAAGATCTTATACAATTTCAAAGCAACCCCTATCGCTTGGATGCTACGAAACATCTTACTTTGACACTTTTTTTTGGATATGTGCATAGGATTCATGCACCAGAAAACGAGAAAAACGGATATGCTAATAATATTGTAAACGAATTTATAACACTGCTGAAAAAAAACTATAAAGAAAAGAGGGAGACTAGTTTTTATGCCAAGAAGTTATGTATAACACCTAAATATTTGACCACATTGTTGAAAGATATTACCGGCAAAACGGTTCACGAATGGATAGATGAGTATGTAAGTGTAGAAAGTAAAGCGTTGTTGCGTTCTACGAAGATGACGATAGATCAAATAAGTGATAGCCTTTCGTTTTCATCGCAAGACAACTTCAGCAAATTTTTTAAACGAGTAGTAGGTATATCTCCTACCGAATACAGAAAAAGGTATTAGTATCTAATATAAAAAAACGAACATTCGTTTTTCCGATAAGTTACCTTTACTACGTGACCTATTGTAGTTATAGAGAAATAGAGCACTAGCATGTTTAAACCACTACCGACTAATTGCTATTTAATACACATAAATAAATTCCAACTAATAACTCCCACACTGAACACTCCGTAACCCTGCGGTTTGCGCCCTAAAATAGTCATTTCTCTAAACCAAGCTCCCGTCTTAACGGAGAACGGCAAGCAAATTAACTGAGAAAAGAGGTTTGTTTTTGTGGGAAAGATAGCTGTTGCAGTGTCACTGCGACATGGTAGCACTGACACTGCAACCATGTAGCACTGACACTGCGACAAAAACTTTTCTCAGAAAATCAAATCCACCGTCTCAGAAAAAAACAAATACATTTCTCGGTAATGCTTTATAGGATCAATATACTTTTAGTAACCGATAAGTTTTCGATTAAAAACGAATAGAAATTGCCTAAAATAAAAAAAACTAACGTTCGTTTTGCCGGCAAGTTGACATTACTTTGAATGTATTCAACAACAAATATTTTATTTTGTTATTAGGTTTGTACTTTTGCAATAGCTGTAAAATTCTACAATAAATGGTATAATGTCGTTGGTATCATTATTTTTTTGTAACTTTGCAAATTCAAAAAACTAATTGTCTATGGCACAAAACACTGAAAGATGGGGCTCAAGATTGGGCTTGATATTAGCCATGGCAGGTAATGCCGTGGGGTTGGGAAACTTTTTGAGATTTCCTATTCAGGCGGTACAAAATGGGGGAGGAGCATTTATTATTCCTTATATTGTATCGTTTGTTCTGTTGGGTTTACCATTGCTGTTGGTCGAATGGTCAACCGGTAGATATGGCGGAAGTTTCGGCTTCAACTCGCCACCGTATATTATGAAGACTATGAACAAGCGAAGGCTGTGGAAGTATATAGGTGGATTGGGTTTGTTTTCAAACTTTGTTATAGCAGCCTACTATTGTTATATCGAAAGTTGGACCATGTCGTATGTGTATCATTCTATAATAGGAACTTTCCGTGGAATGACCGAGGGGCAGGTGTCGGCTTTCTTTGATAGCTATTTGGATATATCCACTTCTACTACCGGAATACCATACGAGGCCTTGATATTTTATATCTTGTGCTTGGTGCTTAATATATGGATTCTTTCGCGTGGCTTGCAGAAAGGTATCGAAAAACTGTCCAAGATATGTATGCCGTTGCTTATAGTATTCGGTTTGTTTCTTGTGGTGAAGGCTTTCACTATCAAAGCCGGTACTGATGGTGCTGTATATGATGGTATGGTGGGCTTTAACTTCTTGTGGACTCCGCAGTTCGACTCGCTCAAGGACCCCAAGGTATGGCTTGCTGCTGCCGGTCAGATATTCTTTACCCTCTCGTTGGGTATGGGGTGTATACAGTGTTATGCCTCGTATCTGCGTAAGAACGACGATATAGCCCTCAACGCAATGACCACAGGTTTCACCAACGAGTTTTGCGAAGTTATTATAGGCAGTTCAATAATAATACCTATATCTATAGGCTATTTTGGTATCGACAAGGTGGTTGAGCTTGTTGGTTTGGGAGGTTTCGGTTTGGGATTCCGTTCTATGCCGTTCCTTTTCGGCCAGTGGGGCAACGTGATAGGGGCTATAGCCGGTGCCGCTTTCTTTGGGCTTCTTTTCTTTGCCGGTATCACCTCCACGGTGGCAATGGGATCGCCTATTGTGGCTTTCCTCAAAGATGGTTTCGGGTGGGAACGCAAGAAGTCTACGCTATTGTTTGGGTTGATAATATTTCTTTTGGGACTTCCCACAGTGCTGTTTTTCCAAAAAGGAGTGTTTGACCAATATGATTATTGGGGTGGAACGGTGTCGCTCTTTGTCTTTGCCATGTTCGAGGCCATATTGTTTTCGTGGGTGATAGGTGCTGATAAAGGTTGGGCGATGATACATCAAGGTGCCGACATCAAGGTGCCTAAGGTGTTCAAGTTTATACTTAAATACATTACTCCAGTTATGCTTATAGTGATATTCCTTTCGGCATTGGTTAAACCCAAGGGCGACGATTGGTCGCTTATAAGTATAAAAGGTTGGGAGTTGGATGATGCAAGTATTGTAGGCGAACTTACCCATAAGGGCATAGGCCCCAACAGCCAATGGATAACCGACAAGTTTTATGCCGAAAACACAGGAACAGTCGATTCGATATACAGCCACAATGGTAGGAACTACATTTGTGTGTCGGGCGGTGGCGAGGCAAGGAACTATGCTTTCTCATGCTCCGATGTGCCACAGGTAGAGGTAGGGCAGAAGGTGGCTGCCGGCGATGTGCTATACAGCGGACGGGTGGTTAATGATGTCTTTTACGTAGATTTGTCGAGGATATTGCTGGTGTTGCTGCTGGTGGTTATATGTGTGATGATATGGAAAGGTAACAAAAATATAGAACGAAAGGAGGCAAGGTTATGAATACATCGGCATTGGTGATTATGCTTACAGTACAGCTGTTCATCGTGGTAATGACTGTTTATCTGTTTACAAGAATGCTTAAAGCAAAACCCGATAAAGACACTACTGATGATGAATAACCAACAAGTGAAGCATACAGCTGTGGCGGTGCTTATGGTTGTAGCTATGATTTTTGCCGGAGGCTGTTCCGAAAAGAAATCGGTGCGAACCATAGACCCGCAAAAGGTAAACTTCGAGGTGGCTTACGATGCCAACTTCGATGGTATAGTGTATCCATCGCTTATAATGGGGTTGGCAAACTATAACGGCAAAGTGGAGTCGGACTTCTTTTCATACAGGGTTACAAGTCCAAAGGACAACTCGGTGCTACGTATAGTTATGGACTCGTCGGTGCTGAACTATATTACCTTCTTCCAGGCCAACCTGCCCAACAAAGGCGAGACCTACACTTTCTATCCATTAGTAAAATGGAAGTACGACAACCTTATACGCCTCAAACAGCCCGGCAAGGTCGACCTAACCTTTACCTGCTATATCAACGACGAAGAGGTGGACATCAAAAACATAAGGCTCAACTATCGTACCATCAACGAGTGCATATTGGGTATGAGAGATACAGCCAATAAGTATATAGATTATAGGTGGATGTTTGCTGCCTTTGTAAACGAGGAGCATCCATGGCTCGATGTTATGCTCAACAATATATTGGAGCAGAAGCTTATTAGTCGTTTTTCGGGTTGTCAGCTTGGCGAGAAAGAGGTGATAAACCAAGTGTTTGCCATCTGGTATTTTATCCAAAGCAAGGGTATAAAATACAGTTCTATATCCAATACTAGCAAGTATTCGACCAAAGTAAATTCGCAATACATACGGTTTTTCGACGAGGTGTATCGCAACCGTCAGGCCAACTGTATCGATGCCTGTGCTTTTATGTCGTCGATATTGAAAAAGATAGGGCTTACACCCGTCATATTTGTCGAGCCCAAGCATGCTTATCTTGGCTTTTATAAAGATAAAAACAAAAAGAAACTTGTGCTTCTCGAAACCACATTGGCAGGTGCAATCGACCTTACAACCATCAACGAAAAGGTGGATACCGCCACCGGTTTGTTGCCACAAAGCGAGTTGGATAAATACAAAAAACATCTTTCACAGAAGGATATGGACAATTACCTTTCGGGAAAAATAGATTTGGAAAAGCTGAAACAAACCGTATCGCGCTCCAACTTCAACAATGCGATGAACTACAACGTAAACCGATACAACAAAAACCGAAAGTTGTTTGCCGACTCCAAGAATCAGAATTACCACAAGTTGGATATTGCCGAACTACGAGATTTGGTCCAACCCATACGCAGCCGTGGAGGCCGCTTTTCGGTAATGCAAACTCATAATGAATTAAATAATAATTAATGATAGGCTATGGCAAGGGACGGGATTTATTTGTTTTCTTTGGTTTACCCTTCCGCTTGCCTCGGCCTATCATTAGTTTTTATTTGCCTTATCATTACTTTTTGCCTGCTTTATCATTAGAAAAATATCTCCTAAGCACCTTAGGAGGAAAAAATCAAACGATGATACTGAAGATTTCTTACGATGATACAAAACTTTTTTAATGCACCATGCCTAACGGATATACGCTAAGGCATTGTTTTCACTTTGGTGAGAAAAATGAAATTATATCGTGATGAAAAAACATCTTCCTCGTGATGGAAACTTATCGCCTTCGGGTGGTGATTGATAATTATAGGCAGTATATGGTTGTTGTTTCGCAGAATATTTGTAACTTTGCACTATATTTATGTAAACGAAAATAGTAATTAAACTATATAAATCAATCAATTATGGGAAATATAGTAGCAATAGTAGGTCGTCCTAATGTAGGAAAATCCACTTTTTTTAATCGTTTGACCGAGACACGCAGTGCCATTGTCGACTCTGTAAGCGGCGTTACTCGCGACCGCCAATATGGCAAAGCCGAATGGACAGGAATACATTTTTCTATTATCGACACCGGCGGTTATGTGGTTGGTGGTGATGATTCGTTCGAGATAGAGATACGCAAACAGGTACAATTGGCCATCGACGAGGCCGACGTTATCCTATTTTTGGTTGATGTAAAAGAAGGCGTTACCCCTATGGACGAAGATGTGGCCGATATGCTTCGCCGTTGCAAAAAGAAAGTACTGCTAGTGGTAAACAAAGTAGATACACCTCTTCGTATGAACGATGTGGCAGAATTTTACGCTATGGGCCTTGGCGACCCTTACCCCATTTCGGGTATGAACGGTTCGGGAACCGGCGAACTGCTTGACGAGGTGGTGAAAGGCATGCAGGACGAAGTGGACGAAACTTCCGACCTTCCACGTATAGCAGTGGTGGGCAGGCCCAATGTAGGCAAGTCGTCGATGATTAATGCCCTTACCGGACAAGACCGAAACATTGTTACTCCTATAGCAGGTACCACTCGCGATTCGATATTCACTCGCTACAACCTTTTTGGTTTCGACTTCAACTTTGTAGATACCGCCGGCCTTCGCAAGAAGCAGAAGGTAAACGAAGATATAGAGTTTTACTCCGTGTTGCGGTCGGTGCGTGCCATCGAAAACAGCGATGTGTGCATTCTTATGATAGATGCTTCGCAGGGTTTGGAGCAGCAAGATTTGAACATCTACGGCCTTATCCAACGAAACAACAAGGGAGTGGTGATAGTGGTAAACAAGTGGGACTTGGTAGAAAAGAACACCAACACTCATCGTGAGTTTGAGAAGATGATACGCGAGCGTATAGCTCCCTTCAACGATGTGCCTATCGTGTTTACATCGGTAATAAACAAGCAACGTATCTTCAAAGTGCTGGAGATAACCAAGCAGGTGTTTGATGCTCGCAGCCGTCGCATAACCACCCACGAGCTCAACGAGGCTTTGCTCCCGATAGTGAAAGAGCAGAATCCGCCACCTGCAATAAAGGGTAAACATATAAAGATAAAGTACATCACTCAGTTGCCTACGGCATATCCGCAGTTTGTATTCTTCTGCAATCTGCCGCAGTACATCCGCGACCCGTACCGCCGATTTGTCGAAAACCGTATGCGCGAAATGTGGGATTTCCACGGTGTACCTATGAAGATTTACTTCCGCGAAAAATAGTTATAGCGGGTAATAAATAATAGTTAGCAGTTAATAGTTCGTGAAATCAACCCCAACTATTAACTGCTATTTGTTTTTACAGTTATCTGTTTACCATCCTTCTTACTGTTGGCGTTTGGCCGCCGAGAAATCGGGCTATGGCTTCTTTCTTCTTGGCGTTGCCTAGGCTGTGGACCACTATTATCGATTTTTCTTTAGGCGAAAATCCTACATAGCAGCAGTCGTTGAGGTTTATTTTGCCGTCCTTGGCGGTGGGGGCTTGGCGTGGATTGCTGTTGTTGCGTATCAGCAATGTTTTGCCGTAGGTTTTGCTTACGTTCTTTATGTCCTCGTCCTCGAGGTGGAACTCGTGGCGTAGAGCGTTGAATATTCGCTGGCTTATGCATCGTATAAGCGTCATCTCCACTTGGCAGTCGCCAATGTCGTAGTGACTGAAATATGCCACTTCGTACAGCCTGCCACGACCTACAAATTCGTCATACAGGCTCTTGTTTTGGGCTTGGACTGCTGTAGTTATGGCCATCAGTGTCGCAATGATTATTGTTCGTATCGTTGTTTTCATTATGCCAGGGTTGTTAATGTGTTTTGCAAATGTTGTTCTACTTCGGTGCTTATTATTCCTGCGCTGCAGTATGTCATGGGTTCGCCTTCGGGTTTGTGGCTTTTGTGGCTGCGGGGTATTAATATCGTTGTTACAATAATAACTATCGTAGCCGCTGCTGCCACCCGTGGCCATAAGGCTTTGTGCCTGCGTGGAGCTGTCAGCTCCATGACCCGGCGTTTGCCTTTGGCTGCCATATATGCCATTGCCAAGGGAAGTATCACCTTGCTTTGTTGTGGATAAAGGTTTTGAGCTTCGCCGGCGTTGTTTAGAAAATAGCGGTATAGGTGCTCCCTTTCGCTGCGGCTTATGGTAGCATCATAAAACTTTTCTATCAGTAGGTCTATATATTCTGTGTTGGTTGTTTTCATTTTTCGTTATTTAATTGTTTGTGTATCTTAGCTATTTGTTTTCTTATTGTGCTTGGTGTTTTGCCGTATCGCAGAGCTATCTCGGTACAGCTGTAGCCCTCAATGTCGTGCAGCTCTATCAGGCGGCGGTGCTTGGGCGGCAGCGTTTGCAGGAGGTCGGTGCTGTGGCTGTAGGCCGGCTCGGTGGCGGGCAGGTTGGCTTCGCCCACGCTCTCCAGCGGTATTACGGCTGTGCTACGCCCTAGGTGCTTGTAGCACTTGTTGCTTATAGCCCTTAGGCAGTAGCTCTCCAGGTTGTCTACCATGCTGTATCGTTCGCCGTGGCGGTAGATATCTATAAGTACTTCCTGCACCATATCCTGGGCCAAGTCTATATCTCCAAGTATGCTGTGGGCATGATTTAGAAACTGTTCGTAGTGCTTATCTATTATAGATTGTATATTTATCATAGCTAAGTATTTTTGGTTATATCTCCGGTTTTCATATCTCAAAAGGTTATGCCTGTGCAATGAACAGGTTGTTTTTCTGTCTCCTCGATGTGATTATGTTTTTTTTGGGTGCAAATATATTATAGGTTGTTTTCCTTTTCCATTACCTGTTTTATTTGTAGTTCTTCTATTTGAGCCAGCTCTTCGGCTGTGAATTTGTCAAGGTATTCTTCTTCTTGTTCCACTATGGCGTTGTATTCGGTAACGGCTTCTTTGCTCGAAAAGCTGTAGCCGTATTTGGCTATAAGGGTGTCGAACTTGTTCATATTGTCGGCTACTGCCGTGGCATAATCTTTGTTGAACGAATATAATAGTTCTTGCAGCTCCTTGTTCTCTTCTAGGAAATATTCATTTAAGTTTACTTCCACCTTGTTGTCTGATTCCGATTTTTTGTTGTTGCATCCTGGCAATGTGCCGGCTACGGCTATTATACATGCGGCTATTAATGTACTTATTTTGTTTCGTTTGTTCATATTGATGTTATATTGTGTGTTTATTTTTTTTGTTTATTCAACGATATAAGGGAATGCCCCTCTTTCATAGAGTAGGGGATTCCCTTTGCTTTTGGCTGTTTATCGCAAATCAACTCTTGTTAGATAACGTATTATTCTCTGTTTTATTGGTTTGCCAATTCTCCTATTTGGGCAACTTCTTCGGCTGTGAAATTTGCGATAGCTTCTTCTTCAAATTCAAGCAATTTGTTGTACTTTGCAACGGCTTCGTTGCTCGAGAAGCTGTAGCCGTATGTGGCTACAAAGGTGTCCCATTCGGTTAGCTTATCGGCCAGCTCGGTGGCATAGTCCTTGTTGAACGAGTATAATAGCTGTCGCATTTCACGGTTGCTTTCCAAGAAGTTTTCGTTCAAATCGTACTGTACGTTGCTGCCCGATTGCTGTTCTGCATTTTTCAATGCAACCTCTTGTTGCATCTCGGCTTTGGAATCCTGATTGTTGCATCCAACAAATACGCCTCCTACGGCGATAATACCTGTGGCCATCAAGACCATAAATTTATTTTTACTTGTCATATCTTTAGGTTTTGAGGGGTTATTATTTTTAATTGTTATTCAAAATCGGTCATTAGAAATATATCTAAGATCATATTTTAAAGTTTCTAATGACCGATTTGTTTTTTACTATAGCTTATTCGACATTTTCTTTAGCTACGAGTTCCTCTATAGCTTCGACTTCTTCTGTAGTAAATTGGCTTACATAGTTGTCTTCGAACTCTAAAATGTCATAATACGCCAATACTGCATTTTTTGTTGTTAATTCATAGCCGTAGTTATCAACAATGTTTTTAAATTCGCCATGTTTGTCGGCTACAGCTGTGGCGTAATCCTTGTTAAAGGAGTAGAGCAAGTCCTGAAGCTCCTTGGTTTGTTGCAGTATTGTAGGGCTAAGTGTTACATGTACTCGACCATCAAATAAATGCTCGTCTGCTACACTAATTGCACTTATATTACTGCATTTAGGTCTTCCGGTTAGGCTACAAGTACAGCTACAACTGCCTGGTCCGTATGCATTGCAACTGCCTTTACTGCATGACACACTACAGCATACACTATTGCCTGAATCGTTGGCTTTTTCTGTAAGGGTTATACCATCTTGTTCTTGTGTTTCCTTTTTATCGCAACTTACCGCAATAAAAATACATCCGATTAAACATGCAACTATCATAGTTGCCACTCTTAAATGTTTCATTTTGTTTATTTTTATATATTAATAAATTGTTTGTTAGTGTTTTTTTCTTGAAATTCTTATTGAACTATAAGCGTTTTGCTGTCCAATACTTCGCCTGTGGCGGATAGAAGGCGTACGCTGTACTGCCCTGCCACTAGGTTTTGAACATTCAAAGTATGGGTTGTGGCCGCTACATTTATGGCAGAACTGTAGACTGCTAAGCCCGAACTGTTGGTTACCACTATGCTGGCAGCGGATACACCGCTGGTTAAATTGTAGGTTACTACCGCATGCCCGCTTGTGGGGTTGGGCGACAACGATGTGATAGCACCGTTGCGTACCACAAGACTTACAGTATCATATCCCTTATAACCATCGGCGGTGGCTTGTACCGATAGGCGGTATTGTTGCGACTGTGTGGCTGTGGTACTAAGCGTAGTGCCCGATGCAATGCTGTCGCCTGCCGCGTTGTACCATAGGTAGGTGGCAGGCTCGCCGATGTTTATGGCACTGAATGTTATAGATTCTTGAGCCATTGCTGTTTGGTTTTGCATTGCTACTACATCAAATGTACGTTCGTCATCACGGATGGCCATATAATGTTCGCCACCGTACAATGTCTTGCCTTTCGAGTCGTACATGGCAATATCGAATGTAAATGTCTTGTCTTGCGGTATCACTTCCGAAAGGAAATTAACCTCTGTTTCCAACATTCCGACGGCATTAGCCGGCAATGAAATATCTTTCAACGTTGCATTATTTTCGGTTATACGCAAACGGTTTTCACCGGCTTCGCTTATGCCTGTTCCTTTTCTTCCACCGGCATTCCATGCCTCATATACATTAGGACTTAGGCGTATATACGTTTCGGCATATTGACCTAGTAGTTCATTTTTGGAGTTTGGATGTGCGGTAAAATGCAACCTGAACTTTTGTGTGGTACTTAAATGATTTTGAAGCCATACCACAGCTTTGTTTTTCGCCCCATTAATAATACTTATATTTTTCCATGCTACATTGTTGTTCTGTGTTACAAACGTATCAATAGGGTAAGAATTGAGATTTTCACCAACAATAGTATCATTATCATGCACCCGAGCTAGGAGGCAGAAATGTAACTGTTCGGCACTACCTTCAAATATGCCGCAATTGTAATCTTCGGCAAAAGGAACGAACCATTGAACTTTTTTTGTATATGAACTATTTGCAGGGATTACAGGAATAGGTTCGCCATTAGAGTAAGTTACACTGCCACTCATATATTTCTCTCCATCACAATCTATTGTTCTCGAACCATCCCAACCACCAGGCCAAGGAAGATTAACACCGGCTTTTGCCCAATTTATAAATAAACGTTCATTACCCGTTGATGGAACATTGCTTTTATTGTGAATACGCACACATACATTATAAGTTCTACCTCCAATAGGATTATCTACAGAGCCTCCTCCCAATTCTTCTATCCAAATATCAGGACTATTCCACATGTATTTCAATGCAAGATTTTCCGCTCCATTATCTCCGGTAGTATCTGATATATACAAATCCACATCTATCGCTTTCATAACAGCTGCGTATGCATCAACCAATCCATACCCTATACTATCGTTCCATGTACCATTAGGATGAGCCGAAGTATTTGTATAAACATATAAATCAGGTCTTATCTTTTGAGCTGTTTGTTCTATTATATTTTTAACTTGTGCAGATGTAAGATTAGGATTTGCCGATAGCATAAGTGCTGCCACACCTGCAACATGAGGACATGCAGCTGATGTGCCATTAAAATTGTTTACATAACCACTATTAATGTCAGTTGTCGGAATTAGCACTCCCGGAGCAACAACATTCAAGCCCGAACCATAGTTGCTTCCCCATGAGGTTTCTCCATCACATGATGTAGGACTTTTCCGTTCTCCACAAGGAGACATTGCTCCAACAGAAATTACATTAGGCAAATATGATGGATATCTTACTTCATTACTATCATAGTTACCTGCAGCAAAAACAACAACACAACCTTTACCCCCTCTTCCTCTTTCTATAGCTCTATTAATTTCGTTGAAAACTATTTCATTATCATCATCTGGATAAGACCATGAATTACTCAATACATCTGCACCTACTGTATCCCAAGCGTATTTAATTGCTCTTATAGTTCCAGCAGTTGTTGTTTTTATATACCTTCTATCTGCAGGATTCAAATATCCTGTCCTTATAGGTATAATTTTTGATTTATAAGCTATACCTTTAATTCCAATACTATTATCAGATGCAGCTATAACACCTGCACATTTTGTTCCATGACTATCTCCTACATTATTCGAACCTTCAGCTCCAGTTTGAGGACCATCACTGACATCATACCCAGGCAATAGATTAGCTACTAAATCAGGATGTGTCAATTCTACTCCTACATCCAATACAGCAACTTTTATACCTTCACCTTGTGCCCAATTCCATGCTGCTTCAACATTTATGTCGTAAGCACTATTGGTATGCAAATTCCATTGATATGAATACCTATCATTTTGAATAAATTCACCATACATTGCCCAATTAGGCTGTGCAAAAACTACATTCCCGCTTTCGAACAACGAATTACAAATAGAAATTGCATCATATCCATTTTGTAGCTCAACAATAAAAACATTTTCATCCGAACCCAACTGTTCACGTTTTTTGTATCCAATATTATTTGAACTCAATAAAGTGTCAACACTAACACCTTGTTTTACTTTCAATATAATACTATTATTTTCCACCCAGTAAAAATTACCATTTTTCAATAATAAATCAGTCGTACTAATAGAAGACTTTGCAGAAAAAGTACTAATACGAGAAGTGTTTATATAAGAAATCACTTGTTGATTAGTTAATACTATTGCATTACTATCCAATCTTTTGATTTCTTTTACCGTATTGGTATCGGAAATATTTTCTATTTTAATAACATTTTTTCCTGTTCTATTGAAATAGATTTTATCTCCCTTTGAATTGTAAATATAGACATCTTGCCCTATTGATAGCGAATGAAAGAATACCAATAATATCAATGTTGAAAATATTTTCTTCATAATACCTCCTTATTTTATTTTTTTGAATGAAAAATAATATACGCAATATTGGCATGGTTCTTCTGTGGTAAGACCTGCATAATCAATACTAAAACTAGTATCTGTAAGACTAAGTTTATATACATGATTTTCACTCATATCAATAGTATCTTGATTGGAATCCCAAACTTTGGGTAGAGTAATATATAGAGAATTATGATTAATTCCACCATATTCTATAAAATAATTAAACCATCCTTCACCTTGAAAACCTATTAGGTATTCACTATTGTTTTCTCCTTCACTATAAATAGTACTATCATTAAGAAGAGTCCAAGTAATGGTATAATGTTCCGTAGAACATTGCCATACACTGCCTACTTCGCCTAATGTAAGGCGGTTATCTTCTTTCTCTTTTTTGCAGCTGCTAATGCTTAGTATTATTCCTACAGCTGCCAGTGCCATTAAGGCGGTTTTTAATTTTAAAGTTTTCATAAGCAACTTAAATTAATTGTTGATATATTTATTCGTGTTTATTACGTGAAAGTTTTTGCCCTTTCACCTATATGTGTCTTAAAAAGGGGCAAAACGGGAACGGAGATGAAACTTTTTTTCAAAAAAACAGTCGTAGTTTTGAATGTTAGGTGTATAGCTTTGTACAATAGGGCGTTGTGGGTCGAAATATTTTTTGCTAAGGGTTGGTCTTTTTTATTCCGCAGGAAGGAAATTTCCCTCGGGAGGGAGATGAATTTTCATCGTGAGGAAATTGTATCTACATCACGAGGGAAATAAATCCGGATCGGGGAGGAAAAAGGATGTATGTGATGAGACGTATGCTAAAGGGCGTATGCGATATGCCCCTACGGATATGCAGGCGGATAATTGTAGGGGCGAATCGCATTCGCCCAATATATATAGGGATTTCTGTTTATAATGGTTGCCGGGCCATAGGTATGCGGTTTGGCACATCTAAGTGCCATACTTAGGTGTCGTAACCATGGGAGTTTTGGGTCGTAAGTATGGCACTTAGGGGTCGTAACCCACAGGGTTATGATGGCAAAAGTGTGGGGATGCTCGAAGGGGGTGGATTGTGGGTTTGTTTATACATATAAAAAAGCCTTGCCGATATGGTGGTTGGCAAGGCTTTTTGGTGATGTTTTTTATTTTTTGATTATATATCTCTCGATGTTTTATTTCAATGAGAAGTGGTATCCCAACATAAACATAAATGCTTGTTGTGTACCTGTAAACGAGTTGCGGTCGTCAATCAAAGCATCTTTTTCTTCCATTGGTATGAAGAAACTTTTATCTATTACAAAGTCGAAAGTAACATCGCGGAAGCGGTAGCCTAGGCTTATTATAAGGCTTAGGTCGAACTTTTCCCACTCGTCGAATATCTCATGTTCGGTTTGGCTGTTCCATTCCGGTCCCCATACACCCACATAGTCGGGGCTTATAATGGTGCGTTGTCGTGTGCCAAAGAGGCCGATATTGGCAGCCGGACCTATGGAGAAGTTTACAAAATGTTCGTCGGCGATGGGTAGTCTATATGTATACACTAGTAACAAAGGTACCTGTAAATACCATGGATGATATACGTCAACGATATTGGTTATAAGGTCGGTTTTTTCCATTTTCGAGCCTTTTCGAGCCAATGACAAGCCCGATTGCAGTTCCATTTCGGGTAGCGAACCTATGGAAAAAGAGTATTTGACAAATCCGCCAACGTTAAGTCCGGTGGTGGAATGCATAAAAAGATCGTCGCCAAATTTGGCGAAACCAATACCGGCACGACCACCTACGGCACTGAATTGTGCGTTGGCCGAAAAGCCGAAAATTAGCGATATTATACTCGTAATAATTATCTTTTTTACAGACATAGCTTATTTTTATTTATTCTTAACTTCAACGTTTTAGCCTACAGAAACGCATTCTTTTCAGCTAAAAGAATGCGTTTTCGCTCTCTGAAAATCAGCTACAAAATTACAAATTTTCTTACAATCTACAGTGTTTTATAGGCATTTTATTTCAGTATTTTTTCTAATATCTTGTTTATCAACATTAAAAAACTACAATTTTTCTTCGATAAAGTTTGTCATTAGGTTGTACAAATGCCAGCGTGTATTGCCGCCATATATGCTGTGATTTTTGTTTGGATAGATGTGCATATCAAATTGTTTTCCTTCTTTCTGAAGGGCTGTTATCATATCTATTGCGTTTTGTAGATGCACATTGTCGTCGCCGGTTCCATGTACTATCAGGTAGTTTCCTTTCAAGCGGTTGGCAAAATTGATAGGCGAGTTTTGGTCGTAGCCTTCGGCATTTTCTTGTGGGCGGCGTAGGAAACGCTCGGTATATATGGTGTTGTAGTATCGCCATGTGGTAACGGGTGCTACGGCAATGGCAGTCTTAAACACATCGTTGCCTTTGAGTATAGCCAATGATGAAAGGTAGCCTCCGAAGCTCCAACCGAATATACCTATGCGACTTTCGTCTACCCAAGGTTGTTTTCCAAAATATTTGGCTGCTTCTATAACATCAATGCATTCGTATTTTCCCAGCTCTTTGTAGGTAACTTTTTTGAATTCGGCTCCGCGTCCGCCGGTGCCGCGTCCGTCTATACATACCACTATGTATCCTTTTTGTGCCAACATTCGGTGCCAATAGTAGTCGCTGCCGCCGTAGCGGTTGGTTACTTGTTGGTTGCCCGGACCGCCATAAACGTAGAAGAATAGTGGGTAGCGATGGGTGCTATCGAAGTTGGCAGGCTTGATGATATAGTAGTTCAAACTTACGCCTTCCGAGGTGGTAAGGGTGCCGAAAGTTTTGGTTTCGTTGCCGTATTCCTTCATCTTTTTGGCCAATGAGGCATTGTCTTGTAGCATAACCAGCTGTTTGCCTTTGGCGTTGTGGATGGTATAGATAGGTGGAGTGTTGGCATCGGTAAAGTTGGATATATAGTAGTGGCATCCGTTGCTGAACGAAGCGCTGTAGGTGCCTGGAGCATCTGAAAGTTTGGTTTTCTTTTTGCCATCGAAGTTAATCACATATAAGTCGGTGTTTATAGGCGAACTTTCTTTGGATGTATAATATATTTTTTTGTTTTTCTCGTCTATGCCGGCAATGCGCACCACATCGTAGCTACCGGTGGTAATCTGTTTTACAAGGGTTCCATTTAGATTGTACATGTATATGTGGTTGTAGCCGTCTTGTTCGCTTGTTATAAGGAAATGTTTGCCATCATCAAGGAATATCCAAGTGTCGGGTACATCGATGTATGCCTTATCGGTTTCGGTATGCATAGGCGATATTTGTCCTGAGGTGGCATCGGCAAGTAGCAGTTCCATATTGTTTTGATGACGGTTCATGCGCATAAGAGCAAGGGTATTGGCATCGCGTGTCCATTTTATGCGGGGTATGTATTGGTCGTTTTGGCTTCCAATGTCTAATTTCATGGTTTTTTGCGAAGGTAGGTCGTAGATAAGCACGTCAACAATAGAGTTGGTTTCTCCGGCTTTGGGATATTTAAATTTGTAGTTGTCGGGATATAGGTTGCCCCACATTTGCATGGTGTATTCTTTTACATGGCTTTCGTCGAAGCGGTAGAAGGCTATCTTTTTGCTGTCGGGCGACCAATAGAAACCTTGTGTTATACCAAATTCTTCTTCGTAAACCCAATCGGTGGTGCCGTTGATAATGCTGTTGATTTTGCCATCGAATGTTATTTGTTTTTCTTCTTTTGTGGCAAGATCCATTATGTATATATTATTGTCACGTACAAAAGCCACCATTGTTCCATCGGGCGAAAAGGTGGTAAGTCGTTGTTTACCATTGTGCGATATAAGTTCGAAAGTTTTGTTTTCGATGTTGTAGATGTAGTAGTTTGATATTCCCGAGTGGCGGTATATTGGTTCAAACTCGCTGCTTAGGAGTATCTGTTTTTCGTTGGCGTCGAAGGTGTACGACTCTATTCTTGGCATTGGTTTTTCATCGTTGCCGTTGTTGTAGCTGTTAAACAGACATACGTCTTCTACTTTTTTGCCGGTTTTGTAGGCATACTTCTCTATTCCGGTTTGTTTCAAAATACAGTAGTGTTCGCCATCGTTCATCGAACGTATTTCTGATATTCCTTTGGCCGAAAAAGTGCCGTTGAGCCAAATATCTTCAAGGGTTATGTTTTTTTGTGCTATGCTGTGGGTACAGCCAAAAATCATTATTGCCAATAGGCATAGAATATTTTTCTTCATCTGTATATGTGTTTTTATTTATTAATTCATTGCGTCTATTATAAATTTGTTTAGTGGGTATGTGGCACGGAAAGCATCCATCACACGTGAGTCAAAGTCGTTGCTCAACACATCGGTGTTTGTAAAATCGCACATCGTTACATAGTGTTTATATTTGAGCCATTCCACGCCTTCAAAGTCTTTTGGAAACCCTTTTGGTGCTTGTTTGAGCATATCTATCTGCCATAGTTGTGGGTAGTACTTCTTGAAGTCGTCGTTGTTGATAATGCTCTTGAAAGTGTCTATGTTGTAGTATATTTCTTTTCTGATAGCTGTAAGTGTGTCGGCTTCGGGCATGAATATACCGCCACCGCAACCCGAGTTGTTGTTTTCGATATGTATGTAGTAGCCTGGTCGGCCATGGCGTTTTATGCCGCCAGTGGCTATGTAGGCGGCAAGATGTACCTTGTAGGGTGTTTTGTCGGGGCTGAAACGTATGTCGCGATGTATGCGGTACATGCATTTTTCGGCACTTTGTATGCCTATGCTGTTATCCATCCGGTATAGTTCCGGCATAAGGTTTTCTACAAATTCTAGAAAGTCGGCTTTGGCTGTTTGCCAGCGGCTTTTATTGTCGTTGAACCATTCGCGATTATTGTTTTCCGACAGATCGTGGAGAAAATCCAAAACAAAAGGCGATATTTTATTCTTCATGTGCAGAGGAAGTTTGTGTTTGTGTAGAGGAGTTGTCGTCGTCAGTTGTTTTGTTGCTTTTTTCAAATGCTATCTGGTCTATAAGCAGTATGGCTACACCTATGGTAATTGCACAATCGGCAATATTGAATATGGCATCGAAGAAGGTGAAATGTTTGCCACCTACCAGCGGAAGCCAATTTGGAAGGATGGTGTCTATAATAGGAAAATAGAACATATCCACCACTCGGCCTTGGAAAAATGGGGCGTATCCGCCACTTTCTGGCATAAACTCTGCCACTTGATAATAGCTGTCGTTAAAGATAAGACCATAAAAACAACTGTCAATGATGTTGCCCAAGGCTCCTGCTAATATCAATGATATGCTTATGATGGTAAGTTTGCGGGCTTTGTTTTGGACAAGATAAAAGATTGCCCATGTGATACCTACCGATGCAACAATGCGGAAAAGGGTAAGAATAATTTTTCCAACCTCGCCACCAAAGGCCATACCAAAGGCCATGCCTTCGTTTTCGACAAAGTAGATTTTAAACCAATCGCCCAGCATAGGGATGCTTTCGCCTATTTGCATATGGGTTTTTACCCATATCTTTAGTGCTTGGTCGGCCAAAAGAATCAATAATACTATGGCCATAGGCATACGCATATGCTTTAAAAGTTCCTTTGTTACATGGATTGAAGGTATATGAAAACGATTCTTTTTTTCTTCTGTCATAATGCTAATACGTTTATATTCACTAATATATTTTCCCATAGTGTTTTACTTGAGTTGCCACTACGGGTTTACAAAGATACGAAAGATTTTTGAATAATAGATATCTATAGTATAGCTCAATTTTTTATAGACAGTCGTTCCCAAATGCAGTTTGGTATCAGTTTCCATGCCATTACAAGCAAGTTGTAACGCCAATCTATTACTTTTATTCTTCGTTTTTGAGCCACGGCTTTGTAGGCTTCTTTGGCTACAAATTCTTTTTTCATAAGCATAGGGTAGTGATGATTGTCGTTTAAAAGATCGGTAGCTACAAATCCCGGGCGTATATCGGTAAATGTTATTTTTGTCTTGCGTATGGCGGATAATTGGGCCAAACATTGTAGATAATGATTTTGGTATCGTTTGGTGGCAGAGTATGCCGGCGAGGCTCCAAGTCCTTTTGTGCCGGCAATAGATGTTATGCAGGCTATATGACCTTTGCCTTGTTGGGCAAAATAATTAAAGGCATAGGTAATCATTCGGGTGAAACCTTTACAGTTGGTTTCGGCAGTGCGTAGTTCTTTGTCGTAATCCAAAGGAACGTTTTGATAGCCTATACCAGACACGTGGAAATATATATCCAACCCTCCCATACTGTCAATAAGGAATTGGAAATTGGTGGTAGCATCGTCTGAATTGATGTCCAATTGTTGTACAAAAACATTTTCCGGCGATTTTTCTTTCAGTTTATTCAGTAGTTCTATACGCCTACCCATTATGCCTACTTTGTATCCGTTTGTAATATATAGTTTGGCAATTTCGCACCCGATTCCCGAGGTTGCTCCCGAAATAATTATTCGTTTCGATTCCATAATATGATATATATCTTTGTTGTATAAATGCTATTTTGTTGTTATTGTCTTGCAAATAAATGTATTATATACTGTTATTGGCAAAATGAAATACTCTGTTTTCGATTGCAAATATACATGAAATAATTGAAATACAAACACTAAACCGTAAAAAATAAATTTATGCTTAAAAAGACCATGAAAAAGGGACAAAAAGTGTGGATATATATTCTTTTTTCTGCTCTTTTTCTGCTTTTGGATTAAAAAAATGAAAAATTTTTATTACTGATAATCATGGTGGTAAATCGTATAAGTAATAAAAAATGAAAAAAAGCTTTGTAGGTTTGTAAAAAAGTTGTACCTTTGCACTCGCAAAACAACGATGGCGTCGTAGCTCA
>JAGCLZ010000161.1 GCA_017646685.1 Bacteroidales bacterium
GTCCGAAAAAATGTGTACTTTTGCTCATAATTATATTTTAGTGTGGCAACTCTAATATAATTAAAAAAGGCTGAACTTCAAAATCGAAGCCAGCCTTTTATTTTTATGTTTAGACATAAGTTTTAGCGGACAGTAATAATAAAAAAACATATCAAATGTAACATTTTTGACGTTAGGTGCAATATACATGATAGAAAAATACATTATTGCAATAATAGTATGCAGGCGAATGAAAAACTGAAATATTATAAGTACCTATTGGATAGATATGGTAAATTCATTTGGCGTAAATCTCGAAAGGCCAGTGTAGATATATGCTTTTGCGACGATATAGTGCAGGAGGTGTCGCTTAGACTGTGGCAGATGTTGGTTGATACTAGTATAGAGCATTTTCGGCAACGCGAAGAAGAGTTAGTGAGGGGTGTAGCCAAGAATGTGTTACTTATGCACTTGAGAGACCGGAAAAGACGTGGACAAAGCTACACGATGCTGGATGATGCCGACGGCTTATGTTACCAGTCCGAAGAAAGCGAGCTACGTGAACTATGCAAATATATGACGCCCGATGACCAAAAACTATTGAAGCTATATTTACAAGGTTTTAAACTTGAAGAGGTGGCCAAAATAATGGGAAAGAAATACAGTGCTGTGAGACAGCAAAAAAGACGACTGGAAAAAAAGATTAGAACTCTATATAAAAAATATAAATGAAAGAAGATAGAATGATGAATAAGACAAAAACCGATGAACGACAACCGGCCTACAGATGTGCCGAAGGCTGTGAGGTGGATGATGAGGTGATAATGATGGTGAAGCAATTGCAACAGCAATGCCACCAATGGGATAGGAACAGAGTGCGAGCTAAAAATGGTATAAAAACCATGATGCTTGTGGTTGTTGCCATTTTTACCTACAGCGTGTTGCCCGACTTTGAGTGCCAATATGTTTTAGGCCACGATGCTTTGCGCCCTGCAATGGTATGTAATCATTTAACCAATACGTTACACCTATGCTAAAGAAGAGTGCCATACGCTATATTATATTGCTGCTTCTAGTGGTGCTTGCTGCTGTGGCTGTAAAGTACTATGAATGGTTGTTGCCAGGTTTTGACGATAAAAACCGGCAGATATATTGTCATTATACCAATTACACACACGTGGAAGCCACCTTTGTAAAAGCCTTTCAGGTGAACGACACCTTGGCAGTGGATGCAACAATACTGCGTGCTAAAACGCCAATAGGATGGGATTCGCTATGCCACGATTTTAAAATTTCCGACCTTAGTCAAGGAGGGAAACAAAAGATAAATGAAGGTCGGGAAGTTGTAGTAACAAGATTAATGAGAGCGTGTTTTCCAAGTTTTGTGACGGATACATTGGCATATTGCGAAAATATAGTGTACGTTTCTTATTTAAAACAGGCAGTTACAATTTATCATACAGAGACGGAAACTCAGGATGTTGCTATTATTGATAAAACATTTGAAGATTTAAAAATAAATAAACAATACATACATGAAAATTAAATATTTAAAAATTGCGGTACTTAGTATAGTGCTTGGAACTATGGCAATTTCGTGCCAAAAAGAGTGTTCTCTAGGGAATAATGAAATTTGCCAAAAGAATTTGGCAAATGTAAACCCTAGTATCCATTACTCGGTAGATGGGCAATTATATCAGCAAACTTTCGGTTCGGAAGAGGAGTATGATTTTATTATCAGTTGTTTGATAGAATTGGCTCGTGAAGGACATCTTGTCAATATAAAGGGTAATGATAACCCTGAATATGCTCCGGCTAAAACTCAAACTTTTAAGACCACGAGTGAGGCGGAAATGAAGGAATGGGTGAAGGAAAAGATGCTAGAAGGTTATAATGTGGAATTCTATTTTGACGAAGGTAGTGGATTGTATATTGGTACAGCTACTCTTGTAGGAGGCGGAAGCCGTACCACTATGGCTGCAAGCCTTTCGGAAGGAAGAGAGTAAATATTGTATTAACGTAGAAAAAGAAGTAATACAATGAGTGATAAACAGAATAGTTTGCATCTGCCTAGATGTGATATTGTAGGACTGCAAGCAAGGCACATCGGCAAGGGATGGATATAAAAAAGCAAAGTGTACAAAATTCCATCGCCTTGCCCTCGATAAGATGCCTTGGTATGTCCGCCAAGCGGACGGTTGGCAATAGAAATAAAATTCCCAAAACCTATGTGGGTTAACGCAGAAAAGGGAAATCTATTGCTTGTAGATAATAAGATTAGTAAACTAAACTTATACTGATAATAATGATTACGAATATAAATAAAAATATAACATTATGAGAAAGTATTTATTTACAGTTTTATTGGCGGTGCAGTGTAGCACGGCTATAAATGCACAAGTTAATAGCGAAATGGGATTCATATTGAATGTTCCCTATAATAATTCGTTCACTGATCCATTGGTAAGGAGTGTAAACGAGACCACGATAGTGGCTTACTATGAGCATAATTTTAATGGAGTATTTGTTGTGATGCAGCAAGGTAGCTTAACTGCCGATACA
>JAGCLZ010000012.1 GCA_017646685.1 Bacteroidales bacterium
ATACTTATGGAGGCCTCTGAATCACCTCCTGATGAGGTATAAATTAATAAAGGGGGGCTTGCTTAAGAAAAATAAACTCCCAATCTTTGTAATTCAGAAGATTGGGAGCAATATGTCATGTTTAGCGGACAGTAATAATATTTTTTCATTTTTCGGTGAGACTCCTTCAATACGTATCTTATCGTAGATTCGGAAACCTTCATTATATTTGCTATCTCGGCCGCCGACATTTCCAGGGAATCGTACATCTGCACAATGCTCTGCTCGTTTGGTTTCAAAAGTTTCAAACTTTCTTTTGCCGCATTTGTTTTTGTATCATATACATCGTAGGCATCGTCGTCGTCGTCACATGCCCAATCCTTTTCGTTCAGGTCCGAGAGAGGCACTTGCGGCACCATATTTCTATTTCTGTCGGCAATGGTATTGTACAGCACCTTGAATATGTATGCCTCCATACGCTTTACATCATTAAGTTTTGATGTGTCGGCCAATATCTTAAGCACTGTTTCTTGCACAAGGTCATTGACCGTATCGCTATCGCGTACAGCCACCCTTGCGGCAGCAATAAGTTTTGGCCACAGGCGTAGGAGCAATTCTCGAAGGTACTTTTCTTCACTATCCGTCATATATTTCCCGGAATTATATGTTCTATATATATAGACGTAAAAAACATCAAAATCCGCAACTATTTAACAATAAAATATAATTAAAATACCATTAAAGCACTGCAAAACAGCACAATCTTTTTGATGCCATATATAGGCGAAATAACATTAGGATTAATATGTGTTAAGAAACAAAAACACACCATCGGCATCCGTTGCCTGCCACAAAAAAACAGTGTTTTGCAGCTTAAAAAAACTTATTGTTCGTTGCAAAAACAAGCATTGGCTGCAGGTTTAGGCCATTTACCAAAACTGCAGTTATTTCAAGCAACATAGGCAAAACCCAAAAGTTTCAAAAGATGCTGTTCCACAACGTCTGAAACATTGATTTTGCCTATATGCAATTTCTAAAAAATGCTTTGCCATTCAGCCGCTTTAAGCATCAAATTCATTAGTTGTTAAGCATGCATTTCATTACGGCAGTTCCCTCGGCAGTGGTTACACGCAGTATATATGTTCCGGCTTTTATACCGCTTAGGTCTATGATATATTTATGTTCAAACACAGCCACTGTTCGTCCCATTATATCCATCACCTCCACCCTTTTCAGGTCTGTACGGCTGAAAGTGATTATTCCCGATGTTGGGTTTGGATAGAAGGTCAGGTCTACGTCGGATGGTTTTTCTATACCCACCCCTATTTCAAATATGGCAGTAAACGAAGTGTCGCTGCTTATGTTTATTGTTCTAGGGTTGTCTAAATTTCCGTCGGCCCATCTTACAAAGTAGCGATATTCGGCAGGTATGGCCTCTATTTGCGATGTGGTGCAGTTGTAAACAACTTTGCCATAGGAGCTGTAGTTGGCTAGCAGTGTAAGCACATATTCCATCGGTCGTTCCTCGATATTGGCAAAGTAAGCCCAAAAGTCGGCGGTGGTATAAGCAGCGAGGCTTCCACATGGTATATACAAAGGGACCCTTACAGATGAAGTCCATGCCCATGTGGTGCTGTCTATGGCAGGAGGTGTTTGAGCCTTGCATGTTATATGTTCTATGCCGGAGCAACCCATAAACGCCCACGAACCTATAGTTTGGACCGAGGCCGGCAACGATATTTCAGATATGGAGCCACAGTTGGCAAAGGTATGTTCGCCTATATGTTTGAGCGAATGGCCCTGCAAAACCACCGAACCCAACATTTCACATTCGGCAAAAGCACCATCGCCAATGGTTTCGACCGATATACCCACCACTGCCGAATCTAACAAAGAGCAGTAGCCGAAAGCCCAATTGCCTATGGCAACGGTGGTATTTGGTATCAGCACATGGGCAAGGTTGCGGCAGTTGCTGAAGGCATAGTCGCCTATGCTTATAAGCGAGTTGCCGAAACTTACGGATGCCAGGGTGTCGCAATGTGTAAATGCAAAGTTGCCTATATTGGTTACTGTATTGGGAATAGTTATATCCTCGAGAGCCGAACAAAGAGCAAAAGCCGACTTGGCAATAGCTGTTACAGAGTCGCCCAACCCGATGGTTTTTAACGAAGAGCAACCCATAAAGGCTGCCTCGCCTATGGAGCAAGCCGCATTGGCAATGGTGGCAGTGGTCAGTTTGCCACATTGGTAGAAGGCACAACTATCTATAACCACAACGCTGCCGGGTATAGCTAGCGACGACAAACCTGTGTTTTCAAACGCATGGTGGCCTATATGCTCTATGCCCTCGGGCAGGGTTACAGCCCCAAGCGACGAGGCGTTGGCAAAAGCATAGTTGCCTATACGGCTGATAGTGCCGGGAATATCCACCGATGTGATGGAGGTACCCTCGAAAGCATGGTCGGGGATAAGCACCGAATCGGCAAAGACAACGGTACGAAGAGCCATAGAGTTGTAAAACGGATGGTAGTTGCCCGAAGGGTAACTGCTTACATTGGTTGCATTCCAATACACCGCACTTAGGTTCGGACAGCTGCCAAAAGCCAAACGACCGATGGAGGTTATGCCCTTGGGCAAGGTTACGGAATAGAGCATATTTTCCTGATAAAAGGCTGCATTGGCAATGCCTATAACTTTGTAAACCGTACTGTCGTACACCACGGTGTCGGGCACAACGAGGTGGCCGGTGCTATCTATACCGCCGCAAAGTTGGGCAGTATAGGGTACGGTGTCCGACACAACGTCGTAGTACATTATACGACCCGGAGCTGTGGTATCCATAAAATCGTAAAAACCTTCGGGCATTTGTGCATTGCCTACCAGAGAGGTGAACAACAAGCATATTATGGCAATATTACGGCTGATGCTTTTCATGATAATTCGTTATTTACTTGTTTATAATTTCTATTTTTATATATATCATTTTGTTTTTCAACAGTATAACCAATAGTACACACATCGTTATACACTACAAAGATACTCCTTTATCCTAATTTATACAAGGTTATGGATTATTTTTTTGTTTTTTTCTGCTGCGGCATCACACATGCATGGGATTTTGTTGCAGTGCCGGACAACGATAATACGATGACGAAAGGGACGTTTTTTTAGGGTGTTTTGGAGCAGAAGAGTAGTATTTGCCTACCACAACAGCAATGTTAAACAAAAAGTAAAACTGTTAATCATCACCTGCAACCATGGGGTTTTAACTATACAACCATGGGGTTTTTGGACCAAAAGTGCCATGGTTTTGGAGCGTAAGTGTGCGGTTTTGGAAGGCCAAGTCGGGTAGTTTTGGTAGCTAAGCGGGGTAGTAGCCGATGCCGAACAGCCTACTTTTGGCTCCAAAGTGCCGCAATGGACAAAAACAGATATTTTAGTATATTTATATCACTCATATAATCAACAATATGCAATCATAACCATTCCAGAACAAAATATTAGGCCTGCCGCTCGCTCCAAAAGGTTTTTATGGCGGTTTTGGCGTTAAACCAAACTTCTTTAATATATATTAATTTAATAAATAACAAGCAGTGTTTTTAATACATCGACACATGGTATTGCGGCCAAACAATAAGGTAAGACTGACGGAGAGGGGCACAATATGCTATGAATTGTGGAGTAATTATTGTATCTTTGTAGACTGATAGAAATTGTGTTGCACACTATAATAATTTGATAATAAGACAAAAACTGCATAAAACAAATATGATAAACAAAATAAAACAGCTGGCAATAGCCTATTACGACGAAATTATAGAATGTCGCCGACATATTCACCGCCACCCCGAGCTATCGCAAGAAGAATTTGGCACCATGAACTACGTTGCCGATAAGCTCCGTTCCTTCGGCATAGAACCCCGAGTAGGAGTAGGAAAAACGGGAGTGGCAGCCATCATAGAGGGCAACAATCCTTCCAAATACTGCGTGGCTTTGCGTGCGGACTATGATGCTTTGCCCATCAAGGAATGCACAGGATTACCCTTCAGCTCCGAAGTGGACGGGGTGATGCACGCCTGCGGACACGATATGCATACAGCATCGCTGCTGGGATGTGCCAAAATATTGACAACGATAAAGGACGACTTTGAAGGCACCGTTATGCTTATTTTCCAACCTTCGGAAGAGATGTATCCCGGAGGTGCATATCTAATGATGCAGGACGGAGTGTTTGACACCGTTGTGCCCAACGAGATATTTGCCTTCCACTGCCTACCGGAGATGGACAGCGGAAAGATAGGGATGAAGAAAGGCAAGTACATGGCATCGACCGACGAGCTTTACCTTACCGTAAAAGGACGCGGCGGACACGGCGGAACGCCAAACCTGAACATAGACCCTATAGTGATAGCCTCGCATATAATAGTGGCTATGCAGCAGATAGTGAGCCGCAATGCCGACCCTATGATGCCCACCATACTCTCGTTTGGAAAAATGGTAGGCGAAGGACGTACCAACATCATCCCCGACGAGGTGAAGATAGAGGGAACGATACGCACCTTCAGCGAAGAATGGAGGCTAGACGCTCATAAAAAGATTACCAACATAGCACAAGGCATAGCCGAAAGCATGGGCGGAAGCTGCCATGTGTTTATTGACTTTGGATACCCATACCTGGTAAACGACGACGAAACCACTCAAAACACCTTCGACAACGGGGTGGAATACTTTGGTAAAGACAACGTGGAATGGCTGGATATGAGAATGACTGCCGAAGACTTTGCTTTCTTTGCTCAAAAGATACCGGCATGCTATTTCAGAGTTGGCACACATGTTAAAGACACACCCATCACCAACCTGCACCGCCCAAACCTTATGATAGAGGAAAAATCCATAGAACATGCTATGGGCTTTATGGCCTACAACACCATACAGGCACTGAACATAGCAGCCAAAAAGAAAGAAATTAAATAATAACATACTAATACAATTTTTACAATGAAGAAAGTATTTACAACACTGCTTGCAGCTCTTTTCATCATGCCGCTTATGGCCGATGAAGGTATGTGGATACCAATGCTGCTAAAGAAAAACGAAGCCGACATGCAACAAAAGGGCATGAAAATATCGGCCGAAGACATTTATAGTATAAACCAAGCATGCCTTAAAGATGCCATTGTGCTTTTTGGCGGAGGATGTACAGGCGAATTTGTTTCGGACAAAGGCTTGCTATTCACCAACCACCACTGCGGTTATTCCTATATAGCACGCAACAGCTCGCTAGAACACAACTACCTGGCCAATGGTTTTTGGGCTAAATCGTTGGAAGAAGAAATACCATGTCCGGGCCTTACCGTTACACGCCTAGTTCGCATGGAGGATGTAACAACTCAAGTGCTTAAAGGCGTGGACGACAATATGAGCGAAGCCGAACGCGAACTAATAATAAATGCCAACATAAAGAGCATAACAGCCAAAGCCATAGAAGGTACTCACTACTCGGCTATAATCAAACCTTTCTACTACGGCAACCAATACTTTATGTACGTAAACGAAGTGTTTACCGATGTACGTATGGTGGGCACACCTCCATCGAACATAGGCAAATTTGGTGGTGACACCGACAACTGGATGTGGCCACGCCACACCGGCGACTTCTCGGTATTCAGAGTTTATGCCGGCGCCGACAATAAGCCTGCTGAATATTCGGCCGACAACAAACCTTACCAACCTCTACAACACCTTACCATATCTCTTAAAGGTGTAGAAGAAGATGACTTCACCTTTGTGTTTGGCTACCCCGGCACCACCAACCGCTATGCTACCTCGCAAGCTGTGGACCTTGCTGCCAACGTTACAAATCCTGTTCGCATAGATTTACGCACCATACGCCTTAACCACTACAACAACGCCATGAACCAAGATGCCGCTCAGAGGTTGAAATACTCGTCGCGTGTGGCATCGATAGCCAACGGATGGAAAAAATGGCAAGGCGAATCGCTTGGTATCAAGCGCTTGAACGGAGTGGAAAAGAAACAAGAGTTTGAAAAAAGATTCCAACAATGGGCTGCCGACAAACCTATGTACAAAGACGTGTTGCCTAACATGGAAAAGAACTATGCCACTCTAAAAAGCATAGAACTTAACAGCACTTATTTTTCAGAAGCTGTAAGAGCTGCAGACTTTATGAACCGCGCCGCTGCATTGCTTACCCTTGCCAACACCACCAACGACTCCATGATACAAGTGTACAAAAACTCTCTTATAAAACAAAACGAAAACTACTTCAAAGACTTTGACAAACACTCCATAGTGGACCGTGCTATATTTGTAGAAACATTCACCTATATGTGCAAAGCCGGCTTTGGAGGCTTTGTGGCCAACAAGGACGTGGACGCTACCAAGATAGAAGAAATGCTTGGCAACATCTACGACAAATCCGTGCTTACCTCGGAAAAAGGCATAATGAAACTGCTAAACAGCTACACCGCCAAGGATGCTAAGAAAATACTTAAAGACCCTGCTGTGGCTCTATACCAACTAGCCTACGAAAATCTGTTGCCCAAAAGTAGCCGCAAGCAGTACAACGAAGTGAAGAAAGAGATAAACCGCCTATATCGCCTATATGTGAAAGGCATGATGGAAATGGACGCCAATAACGTATCGTTCCCCGATGCCAACCTTACACTACGTGTGGCTTACGGACATGTTAAAGGATTCCGCCCCAAAGATGGAGTGTACTACAAACCCTACACCACATTGGAAGGCATAATAGAAAAAGAAAATCCTGATATATACGACTATGTGGTAGAGCCTAGATTGAAAGAGCTTTACAACACTCAAGACTACGGCCAATATGCCAACAGCAAAGGCGAACTGCCGGTGGGATTCATTGCCACCAACCACACTACCGGTGGCAACTCCGGCAGCCCGGTGCTTAATGCCAATGGCGAACTTATTGGTCTAAACTTCGACCGCTGCTGGGAAGGCACCATGAGCGACCTTTTGTTCGACCCTCTATATTGCAGAAACATAACATTGGATATTCGCTACTGCCTATTTATTATAGATAAATTTGCAGGTGCTACCAATCTTATCAACGAACTTACTTTTAGCAAATAGCACATAGCTAATGCTATGATACAAAAAAAAATCGCCGAAGCATCGAATGTTGCTTCGGCGGTTTTTTATCCCCATATCTCAGTCGTTACGACTTTTACAAGATTATAACTGTAGAACATATAGATATTAATCTGCTTTGTATATGTATTTTTTCCTAACAACCGGTCATCAGAAAAGATGATATACCTCAATTTACATTATACAATGACCAATTTGGCTTTACCTATATATTCATTCAAAAAAACAATAAATTACACCTATAATCTAAGAGTTATATATACAATGTATTAAAAAGGAAACACACCGTACAATCGTGGAGTGAAATATGCCTATGCATAGAAATAGAAGAATATTGTTACCTATACGACAATGATAGTCTGATATATTTTTCTATTTGGGAGCTATAACTATAGTTAATAACAAATGCAGAAGTTTTGATTCAAAACTTCTGCATAAATATATATTGTTATGGAGTTTTACTAGTATTATTCTTTATCTTCTCTTTCTAATATAGTTACCTTAAATTCTTCTTCGGTGTACTTATAGCCGTCTACCACTGCTTTCTCCACTGCCTTGTAGCCTTTTACCACCGCTTTTTCGGTCTTAGTGGTTTTTAGCTTTGGTTTATTGCCGGCAGAATCGGTTTCCAAAAAAGTTTCCACAAACTTACCTTCTATCTTCTTATATCCATCCACCACACCGTTTTCAATAGCTTTATAGCCTTTCATTACTCCGTTTTCTATGGCTTTGTAGCCTTTTGCCACAGCTTTTTCAGTCTTGGTTGTTTTTAATTTTACATTATCTTTCATAGTCGAATCGCTTATTGGTGCATTGCCTATAGCCAATGCGGTCAAAATAATTGTCAGATTTGTCATATCTATTTCATTTAAATTTAATTCTAAAATCTATATCCTAAACCGACAGTGGCTGTGTTTTCCACAAAGTTTCCGTTTTCCGAAATATTTGAATTGAACATACCGTACTTATAATTGATATTTAGCTGCAATCCGCAACCCAACTCTATTCCCACTAGCATGCCTACGCCCAAATTCCAGCGACTGAGGAGAAACATTCCATTGTTCTCGTCATACATATCGGCTCCTCCCATAGTGGCACTTATCCCTGCTATGCCGTAAGGACCGGCACCGAAAAAGAAACGACTACTACCCTTTGCAAACTGCCCCATAATATACGCCGGAACTTCGATATTCCAATTAGTTAAAGTGTGTTCCTTGTCAAGAATAATAAATTCGGCATTACGATACTGACCTAAAAGTTCTACCTGAATAGCAAGATTATTTGTCAAATTAGTTTTTAAAAACAATCCCACATTACCCCCTAAAGCATTGCTTGTAGAACTTATAATATCGCTATCGGAAACAAGATAGAAATTAGAATTTACTTCGGCTTTAACGCCAAACGAAGTTTTCTTTTCATCGTTTTGAGCAAACGCTCCATTCATCAATGCTGTTGCCATGAACAGACTTAAAAACATCTTTTTCATTTTATCAATCAATTAATTACAAAATTATTTTACTTTCATTTTCCTACTACAAAATTACGACTATTAACAACGCCAATTTTGAAGATATATCTAATATATTAGAATAAAAGTCGGAAAAGTAGAAATAAATGGAAAATAATTAGTACTTTTGCAGAACAAAACGGATATTATCATGAAGAAAAGAGTACCAACATTAGAATGGAGAGAACGCTTAGAGCAAATAACTCCGGCAGAATACCGAATAGGTAACAACTTGTTATATATAGAGCGACCTCGCATACCCGATATGGCATACGAACCATGGAAAACAAATGTTAATACAGCCATAATATATACAAAAGGAAGTGCCGAAATATCTATAAACATGCAACGCTACACCGTACAGGCACCAACCATGGTTGTTATGCTGGCAGAACATATAATGCAACTACATAACACCAGCGATGATTTGGAAAGCACATGCCTAGTGATGTCCAAGAGTTTCAGCGACGAATTGTTTAGCAACGTCTCTAAAACAACAGGTTTGTACAATTCGGTATATCAAAACCCAGTATTGCAATTTGGAGACACAGACAGCCACGTCATCACAGACTACCTAAGAATGCTGAAAAGTTTGATAATTTTTACCGACAATCCCTACCGATTAGAGGCGGCGAAACACCTTACCCTTACGTTATTCTTCGGGTATTTCCACAAATTTCACAACCCAGACTACAATAATTACAGCTATGCCAACACTATCGTAATTGACTTCATCAGTATGCTTAAACAAAACTACAAGAAACACCGCGATGCAAACTTTTATGCCGAAAAACTATGTATAACACCAAAATACCTAAGTACCCTGATAAAAGAACATACTGGCAAAACCCTTCATGAATGGATTGATGAATATGTGACAACAGAAAGTAAAGCCTTGCTCCGCTCCACAAAAATGACAATAGACCAGATAAGCGACAGACTAAACTTCCCCTCGCAAGATACATTTAGCAAATTCTTTAAACGAGTGATCGGCATATCGCCTTCCGAATACCGTAAACAATGGTAAGGTAATTAAATATATGGTATATAAAATAAAAAAGGGAACCCACTTAGGATTCCCTTTGGATAAAAGATTGGCGGCTACCTACTTTTCCACAAACTAGTGCAGTATCATCGGCGATAAAGGGCTTAACTTCTCTGTTCGGAATGGGAAGAGGTGAACACCTTTGC
>JAGCLZ010000162.1 GCA_017646685.1 Bacteroidales bacterium
AACAAATTGCATTGGTGGGCAAAACAAAATAAGATATTTATACTCGGTATTCGTAATCCTCTATGCCGTGAGAGGGGTTGGTGCGTGAGCGCACAGGCTATAGGTGATAGGTTATAGGCACGGATACGCTTACGCAGGGTTAATAAATAAGGTTAATAGTTTCATGCGCCAATGGTGCTTGTTTCTTATCTCGCCCAAAGGCTCGAACGATTATTTCAGGGTTTCAAGGTTTCAATGCTCTGGAGAGTACAGGTCCAACAGTGATTGAAGGTGAGGGACTAGGCGAGGGTTTGACGGATGATGTCGCATGCCTCGTCGGGAAGGAAAAGTTGTGGGTCAAGAGGAATGACCTTGACTGTGAGGGTGGAGCCCTCGGTTGAGAACTCGGGATTAAGAGTTTCCAAATGAAAGAGGACTGCCTCTTTGGCTTTCTGTAGTTCCTCTACGCTTTGGCAGGGAATGGAGATGATGACGAAATGTTTTTCTTTCATATTCTTTATTGTTTTAGTAGTTATACAATATGTTTCTGCGTCCGTCTTTTTGCGAAACGCTTTCACTTATTAAAGGGGGGCTGAATACTCAGCGTTTTGGAAGAATATGAGAGAGAAATGCCTATTTTTAGCCAATAGACATATAAAAAAGAAAAAGGAATGCACTGTTATTCAGTACATTCCAAAGAAAATGCAAATTATTTGATATTTTTATTTACCGCTGAATGAGTCGCTGAGTTTGCGTGATAGTTCGGTTAATTCCGTTGTAGGCATAGCAGTAGGATCAAGAATATCCACGAAGCGTTCTATAGCCGCTTTGTGTGCATCACTAGGTACATGCTGACTGCGATAATCAGCGCAATAGTTTCCGTGATAGTCCGAAAAATGATTTTGAGTAATAGTCCAAATGGTCATTCCTTGCGGAATATCAATAATCTTGCGTTTTTGCAGTAGCTTTATCAAATAGGATAGATCTTGTTTATCTCCAGCCCATCGAATAACATGATTATTTCTTTCTCCAGTAAAGAGCGAATAGAAGTGGTCAGATGGCGTGTTAGGGTCTATATACGTTTTGGTCTCCTTATATTCTTTGCACAGATAGCGATACAAGAGATGGATTCGCTGATTGCTATTAGGATCAGAGTTGAAGTAACGATAAATGAACGTAGGTGTTTCAAGAAAATGTGGGGACTTTTTAAAAGTAATAGGTTTGCTTTGTGGAGTATTGATAGTTGGTTGGGAGTTATTGACTATCTGAATGCCGATGCCTCCTGCTTCGACATTGCCAATTTCGTATTCGACATGTTTGGATTGTACATAGTCTCCTGCTACGTTGATGATACGGTTGGGTTGTTCCATAGTTGTAATTGAGTGATGTTTGTATTATTGAGTTGTTTGGGAATAATTATGTTGCTGGTTGATGTATTCGTTTTCGATATAGGTATTGGTATGTACTGGACGGTTGCGGAGCTGTTCTATCTCGGTTTGGAGTAGAGTGTTTTTGTTTTTTTCTTCTGCTAATTGGCTCTTTAGTGTTGTATTTTCTTTTAATAATTGCTCAACAAGCATTTGCAAGTCCTCATTCTCATCGAGTACCTGCTGCATTTCCTGTTGATGTCCTTTAACAAGACCACCTAATCTTTTGGAAAATTTGAGTTTGGCTTCTATGTTATTAAGGTCATCGGTAGGCATGGGTGAAGGGCACTTCTATAAATTGCCCGTTTAGAAATTAATAGCATTTAATAGCCCAATAGACACTTTTATGATATTTTGACTTTCTGCTCGTATATTGTGTTTGTCAGTTGGTTACATAGCCCACTATGCTCCCTCCTTCCGCACAAAATCTCCTTCGCATAAATCTCAAAATCTCTATAAAGCAATTTGTAAAAGTGCCCTTAATATGTAGTATTGTGTTTTACGAAGGTGGAGTTTTGTATGTGGTTTGTATTTTTTGCAACAGTTCGGTGGTAGGCATCTCCATGCGGTTGAAGGCGAACCATTTTTTGCCTAGGTCTTTGATGCTGGCACCGAGGTGATAGACTATCTCGTCGATGCAAAGGAAGCGGTCGTGAGAGCGGTCGAACTCTATGACACTTATTGGAGGATATTGAGCATTGTGTTTTTGGATATCCAGTTGCAGTTGTGCGGTTGGCTTTTTGGTATAGATGGTAGCCGCCACTTTGTCTGCTCGTTTGGATAGTATGGTTAGCACGCTATCGTCGATGTTGTTGTCGATGAGGATGATGCGTGTGGTGGCTTCTCGTATACGGTCGTTGATGAAAGTGTAGGCATCGAAGATTTGACCATCGTAGAAGATACCTTGGTGGGGAGGTAGGCTTGTACGGACGAAGAAGTCGATTTTTTGTTCTACATTTTCAATGCGTTGTTCATGTTCACGTAAGCGTTTGTCGAAGTATTCTTCTACATATACAATTCGCTGATTAACTGCATAACCACGGAGCATATATTCTTTTAAAACTTGATTTGCCCAACGGCGGAATAAGGTTGCATTTTTACTATTAACTCTATAACCAACGGACAATATAGCATCCAAGTTATAAAATTGTGTACTATATATTTTTCCATCAGCGGCAGTATGTTCCAAAATGGAACTAACTGAAGTGATGTCTAATTCTCCCTCACGAAAGATATT
>JAGCLZ010000163.1 GCA_017646685.1 Bacteroidales bacterium
GGTCATATATTTTTGTAGCTTTTGATGGTTTACCACCATCGGCGGTATAGTATATAGGTCTATCGTTGTACAAAGTGCGAAGCGATACCACTGGCTTACCTTCGGTGGACAGCTGCGTGGATATAAACACATGATTTTCCAAATCCAAAAGCTCATTCGCCAAATGGTCGTAACGGTCTGTAATAATATCGCGCGAATACTGCCTACATTCGTAGTCCCACAAGTTGAGATAACTATATTTAAGCATTTGCAAAGTGCGTAACAACGAATCTGTGTACTGTTTTGCATCTGCTATATTATCGGTAGTAGGCGAAACATATACTTTATACAAAAGAGCTCTGAGCATATTCTTTTGAGCTGTAGCTCCTACCCTATCGGCTGCATATTTGGCATTTAGGAATATATCCCTGTTGGCGATGGTTGTATCGTTGATAATCTCTTTACATTTGTTCGACAAGTTTTTGGTTAACTCCATTACTTTTTTACTTCTTGCAATCACCTCGTCACCTACCTTTGACGGGTAAAAGTCGAGCAATGGCTCATAGAGACTGCCAGTATTTACCATATTGCCTATATAGTCGTGAGTCGACATATTGCCTATTGAATACAGCAACGGAACAATAGATTGTTTTGTACGAAAATACTGAACTTCGAAAGCATTATTAAAAGCTTCTTCCCTATCTCTGCGTTCGCTGTCTGCCAACGATACGGAAGTGTTGTATATAGGTTTCCAAGCCATCTCGGCTGTCCACGCCATTCCATGCCACGCACTGTTGAAAAGACTTTCGCCGGAATCGTCCCAAGCTGTATTCATAACGCCCTTGGCTCCGGCTATATAACCATCGCGTATAAGGTTAGCAATATTTTTGATATACACATCTACCAAAGGGAATACGGTACTCCACATACTCATACCCGATGCCACCCAAAACGGATGTCCCGATTGTGCTATAGGGTCTATATGATTATTAAAACTGTCGGCATCAACATAGCTCCATACTATAAATTGGATATCCTTAGGTAAGTGGTTTATCATAGCAGGATTTTTGGCAATAATATCGCCCCACATCATCACCGTTTTGTTGTATCGTTGCTGTATGTTGTACACACGGTTGATGTGCCGGCAGTAAGCGTTGTCGGCACCACCCACACTATCCACATAGTCTTTTGCCCTTCCGGCACCCAAACCCTCCGTCTCATCGCAATTGATATTCATAAAAGGCGAACTATAGGCCGATGCCACCTCGGCAAACATATCTTCCAAAAAACTATAAGTAAGATCTGTGCCCGGATTGAGGTTGTAGCGTGTGTCGCTGATATTTCTGTAATAAGGTATCCTCAACATCTTTTCGGCATGAGCAAAACATTGCTGGTTACCAAACAATTCTATATGATATTGGCGAGCATAGTCTGTAAGTTCCTGTATTTGTTCGGCTGTAAGGCCGTCGTTTGGAGCTATGTCGGGATACGACTTTAGGCGAAACACATGCTCTGTGTATAAATTAAAGAAATTCATCTTATACATAGCCATGGTCCGTATCTCCTTTTTCAAGAAATCCATTGTAGGTATCGGTCCTCTACTTAGGTCGTCCATCCATCCGCGATATTCCAAAACAGGATAATCCACAACTGTCATACAGTCTATATGAGGCCGTTTTGCATCTTCCACCATCGCCTTCACAACTAGTTGCCTTAACGAAAGCACACCGTAGTACAAGCCTTGTATGGTGATAGCCTCGATAGTGATGGATTTTTTGCCAATGTCAAGCAGATATCCCTGACTAGCATTACGGGGAAACTTCAGCGATGGGTTGAGTTTAAGTTCTATCACCGTTTGTGTTGACTTCTTTGATTTGGCCTTGGCTGTAGAGCCAACGAATGGCAAAGGACAATCGGTCCATGCTGCCGGCAATATATCATCTGTGGAAATTGCAGATACAAAGTTCAGGGTATCCTCAAGATATAAACACCCACTTGAGGTTTCTACCTTTTGCGGTTCGGGTATTATACCTACCGTTTGTGCCTCCATACTACCACAAAGCATAGACAGCAACATCATAAATAGTATCTTCTTCATACTTGTTGGATGAATTAAAGTTATTAATATCTAATTTTGAGAATGTCAAGTTACATAATTATTTTGATATTCACATCATGCGAGGCAGATAAATTTACATCACGAGTGAGTTTCAGCTACATCACGTAGGAAAATCAAATGAAAGAAGAATTGCCTACAGCCATCCCTCACACAGAAGTCTTAGCCATAGGCAATATATTGCTCATTCATTGCATGACATGCAGAACATCGATACAAATGAGCGTCGTCGCTACACATTCTTGTTCTACTGTATCAGCACAAGAATGTCGTTTCTTTCTCCTTTTATCACTCCCGAATTGATTTCAAAAAAGAAAGTCTCGTTTTCGGTATTTACCACACGTATTTTTCCCTTTTGCAATGCCGATATTATGGGAGCATGATTGTTCAGTATCTCAAACAAACCATCTATTCCGGGTAGTTGCACAAGTTTTGCCTCGCCTTCGTAAACTATAGCATCCGGTTTTATTATTTTCACCTTCATCGCCTACAATGATTTGATCTTTCTTACTACTAAACTATTGTTTGGCTTCGGCCAAAAGTTTTTCACCTTTTTCTATAGCTTCATCAATCGAACCTACAAGCATAAATGCTGCTTCGGGCAGATAATCTACTTCGCCATCAAGAATCATATTGAAGCCTTTGATGGTTTCGTCGATGGTTACAAATTTTCCTTCCAAACCTGTAAAGGCCTCGGCTACCGAGAATGGTTGCGACAAGAAACGTTGTACACGACGTGCACGCGATACCACCAATTTATCCTCGTCAGAAAGTTCTTCCATACCCAAGATAGCTATAATGTCTTGCAACTCGTTGTAGCGTTGAAGTATCTCTTTTACACGTTGAGCAGTGTTGTAGTGCAGTTCACCCACAATATTTGGCGAAAGTATTCTTGATGTAGAATCCAATGGATCTACAGCAGGATATATACCTAATTCCGAAATCTTTCGGCTCAATACTGTTTGAGCATCAAGGTGAGCAAAAGTTGTTGCCGGAGCAGGGTCGGTCAAGTCGTCGGCAGGTACATATACGGCCTGTACCGATGTGATAGACCCCTTCTTGGTCGAGGTGATACGCTCTTGCATAAGGCCCATTTCAGTTGCCAACGTTGGTTGATAGCCTACAGCCGAAGGCATACGTCCAAGCAATGCCGACACTTCAGATCCTGCTTGTGTAAAACGGAATATATTGTCGATAAACAGCAATATGTCGCGTCCGCCTGTGGTTTCGTCGCCATCGCGGAAATATTCGGCCAACGTAAGACCTGACAAAGCCACACGTGCACGTGCTCCGGGAGGCTCGTTCATCTGGCCAAACACCAAAGTACATTTGGAATCTTTCAGCTTTTCTTTGTCAATCTTACTCAAATCCCAATCGCCTTCTTCCATACTTTTCTCAAAGTCTTCGCCATATTGGATAACGCCTGATTCTATCATTTCGCGTAGCAAATCGTTACCTTCACGTGTACGTTCGCCCACACCGGTAAATACCGACATACCCGAATATTTCTTTGCAATATTATTGATAAGTTCCATGATAAGCACAGTCTTACCTACTCCTGCACCGCCAAACAAACCAATCTTACCGCCTTTCGAGAATGGCTGTATAAGGTCGATAACTTTGATACCGGTATACAATATTTCTTGACTTGTTGAAAGATTTTCGAACTTCGGTGGTTCGCGGTGTATGCCATAACGCTTGCTGTGTTCTGGATTTGGCATACCGTCAATAGCATTGCCTATCACATTAAACAAACGTCCATTAATGTTTTCACCAACAGGCATGGATATTGGGCCACCCAACGACATTACTTCCATTCCACGTTGCAAGCCATCGGTTGTATCCATGGCTATAGTACGCATTGTATTCTCGCCAATATCTTGTTGGCATTCAAGAATTACTTCTGTACCATCGTTACGTTTCAACAATAAAGCATCATATATATTTGGAAGCGTAACGCCATCGTCGAATGTAACATCAACTACGGCTCCAATTATCTGCGAAATTTTACCTTTACACTCTGGTTTCATACTTATATTGTAGTTATTTATATATCGTTTTTATATAGTGCTAACAGCTTGCGAATTTACGACAATATTTTGGATTATTAAAGCATTTTGCAAAAAAAATTACATCTTTTTTCGCACTCAACTAATTTACACAAGTTTATAAATCTTACCCGGCAGGCATTTGAGCACGTTTTTCAGCTCCAATGTTAGCAATATTGTTGCTATTTTTGGCAAAGATAGACCAGATTTTTCCACAATTTCGTCCATCGTAAGTTCCTTATGTAGGAGCAGAAGGCCGTAAACTTTCTTTTGTTCAGGTGGCAGTTCGTCAAAGAGTGTTGGTTGCTGTGCCACGGCTTTTTCGTTCTTCTTCCACCCCATCATATAGTATAGGTCTTGCATAGACTGCAAAAGGTTTGCTCTATTGGTTTTTATTAGGTTGTTGCAACCTTCGGAATATAGGTCGTTTATTTTTCCGGGAATAGCAAACACATCCCTGTTATAGCCGTTGGCAATCTCGGCGGTGATAAGGGCACCTCCTTTTTTGGCGGCTTCCACCACTATAACAGCATCGGACAATGCGGCTATTATCCGATTGCGAGCCGGGAAATTGTGTGGATCCAACTTGGTCTTACTGCAATACTCTGTGAGCAACCCACCGTTGGCAAGCATATCTTTGGCCAGGCTGCGATTGTCGGAAGGATATATGGTGTCCAACCCATGGCCCAAGACAGCCACAGTAGGCAGGTGGTACTGCAAAGCCACCCTATGCGAACAGGTGTCTATACCGTAGGCCAAACCGCTTACAACAAGTATATTTTCGGCAGCCATTTCCTGCACCAATCGCTCGGTAACTTGCCGCCCATAATCAGTAGGTTTGCGTGTCCCTACTACGCTTACAACACGTTGCATATTAAGGTCGGCACTACCTTTGTAAAACAGCACTATCGGAGTGTCGCCACATTCGGCACGCTTCAATCTTTGGGGATATTTATCATCATTATAGGCAAGCAACTGTATCTTGTGGGTTTCTATAAACTTCAGCTCGTCTTCGGCTTGGGCAAACATCGACTTGGATAGTATGGCATCTATTATCTTTGTTTTATTGCCAAATATAGCTTCCAAACCTTTTTTATTTTCCAAAAACAAATCTTCTGGATTGGGAATTATATCCAGGAGTTGGCGTGCCGTTTTGCCGCCAACTCCCGGAATCATACTAAATGCCAACCAATACAAGTTGTTCATTACTAAATATAGTGTTTAGTTTGCAACTACATGTTCTGTAGTTGTGGACGATATTGCAAATATGCCTATTCCATTGCTGATATTGTTATATATCTGCACCGGTTCACCAAACACTTCTTGCATATCATCAGTCATCAAATCAAGACTTTGCATATAATAATACAATGCTTCCGGTATTGCAATTAACCTAAATTGAAGACCTCCATTATCGTATGAGTACATATCAATGAACAACTCTAGATTAATATTGTAATTGAGTCCGTTAATTTTCTCGTCCGAAAACAAAAATACATTGTCTGTAACAGACATATCGCCTTCTATCGCACTTGCAACATCGGTTTCAACAAGTAGATAATCTGTAATTGAAAAATATTGGGGATAATCTTGGTCGAAAGAATAAATTTGCAACATATAGTAGTTTTTCTCATTAGGATTATCGTGCAAAAGAAAGGAAATTCCCAGTTCCTTATAACTAGCATAACCATCATCAGCATTGTGTTCCTTAACTGTAAAATTGGACATCTGAGGCTTATATGGCACCCTACATTCGGCCGTTATAGGCTCTTCGCCCGGCACCTGTATATCCAGTTTTAGCATATCGCCTTCCTTTGGCAAATAGTTATCAAAAGAGTAATACTTCTTTTCCGGGTATGTGCTGCCATCTACACGCAATGCACCTTCATCAACCTTTTGACCATTGGCAAGAAGGCTTACTGTGGCATTTGTAATCTCCTTGAACGGTTTTTCCGAAAGAAACCAGCGACTATAAGTAAGTCGCAAGTTGAAGTTCTCATCAACGTTGCCCAAGGCACTTACCACCACTTCCTCTTCGGTATCCAAATATTCGATATCCAAAGGTGTTTCACACGAGGCAAACATCAGAGCCGATATAACTGCTACGCCCAACAGTCGTGTATATATATTATTTATCATTTTCATCTTGTGTATTATGTTTTTTATTATTCGATTTGTTTTCACTTGCTTTTTGTTAGAATCTGTATTGATATGATATCGAAGGTAGTATTGTAAATATCGATAGTTGCATCAGTCGTCCTTCGTAGTTGCCACTTACAGGGTTGTAGTGCGTACCCTCGTATATCATATACGGATTTTTGCGGTTATACACGTTGTATATACTTATGTTCCATGTACGTACACCGTGTTTCTTCTGCTTATGAAAGTTCATGCCTATATCCATACGGTGGTAGTCGGGCATACGGAAATTATTTCGTCCTTCCACATACTCTATTTCATTTCTATACCATCCTTCAATATCCGGTGCTTCAAATTCCTGCATTGCCAAAGTGGCAGCATTACCGGTGCTATACACCCAAGTGGCACTAATGTCGAAACGGTCGTTGGGTTTATACATCAGCACTATAGAAAAATCATGGCGGCGGTCGTATTTGGCCGGAAACGGGTTGCCGTTGTTCAGCACCTGACCGGGGCGGTCAAATAGTCGCATTGTCTTGCTCCATGTGTATCCAATCCAGCCGGTGAATGTACCCACCGTTTTCTGAGCCAAGAACTCTAACCCGTAGGCCCATCCACGGCCAAGGCACACCTTGTCTTCCCAGCCCACACTGCTGCCAAAAAACGAAGCGCCGTCCTTGTATTCCATCAGGTTATCCATACTTTTGTAATAACCTTCTAATGACAGGTCTAATATACTCAATAGGTTATACGATA
>JAGCLZ010000164.1 GCA_017646685.1 Bacteroidales bacterium
ACCTACCAATACCTACGATGCCATAAACATTATATGTGCCGGCAACACCTCTTTGCAAGATGTTGGATGTGCAACCTACCAAATAAACGGCTCCAAACACATACGATATTTTGTGAATACAGCAGGCAGCGGACTCGACTCCATAGTAATCAACAAAGTGAGCCAAAAGAAATCAGCCGGCAAGAAAAAACTTACAAACAAATTGGTATACATACTCACTCTCCTTGCCGAATTTACCAAATACAAACCCATTGAAGTTACACTTGAAGCTGATAAAAATACCACACTGAAAGGCAAGATGTTAAACTTTGCTTTAGGAATAGGAAAATACAACGGTGGAGGAATGTTGCCGTTTCCGAATGCCAACACCGGAAACAGTCTTTTCGAAGTGCTTTTCATATCCGATATGCCTAAATTTAGAATGCTGTTGGCACTGCCAAAACTATTCAGCGGAACACTAGAGAAGGTGAAAGAAGTGAAATACATACGCTCGAAAAAAATAAAGCTATCATCGGACACACCGATATATGCCGAAACGGATGGCGAGTTGATAGGCTATACCCCTATCCTATTCGACATAGAGCCATTGGCATTTTGTTATTTCTCCAACTAGGTTATGCCAACATATAAAGGCAGCAACTTATAAAAGTTTCAGATTTCGGCAAAATTAGACGATTTCTTCATCGCCACAAACAATATTTACACCTAAACCAAGTTTCTTTACAATAAAAATAGAAATACTATAAGCAATGACAACCCATACACCGGAATACTACCTAAAACGCAGCATAGAAATTGCCGAAACAAATTGCAAAACAAATAATGGAGGTCCTTTTGGAGCAGTAATAGTTCGCAATGGCGAGATTGTGGCCGAATGTGGCAACAGTGTAACCACTACCAACGACCCTACCGCCCATGCCGAAGTAAATGCCATACGCGAAGCCTGCAAAAAACTGAACACCTTCGACCTATCGGACTGCGAGATATATGCCAGCTGCGAGCCTTGCCCCATGTGCCTCTCGGCTATATACTGGGCAAGAATACCCAAGCTGTACTATGCCGCCGACAAGAACGATGCCAAAGATGCAGGTTTTGACGACTCCTTTATTTACGACGAACTGGACAAAAACGAAAACGAACGTAGCATATACATAAAACGAATAAACCTTCCCACATCGGAACAACCGTTCGAGATATGGAAAGGTATGAGCGACAAAGTGGAATACTAGCAGAAAATTTAACGGCCAAGTATATCCCTTATAACCACAGAGGCACAATAACATCCAAATATAGGTGGCATATAGGATATGCAACCTATGGTGGTTCGTTTGTTGGTAGAAGGATCTTCTATCATAGCATCTTCGGGTACACGTTCGGAGGAATATACTACTTTAAATCCCGTTTTTATCCCCAAACGACTCAAGCGTTTCCTTACCAAATATGCCAACGGACAAGTATGCGATTTTGACACATCCGACACTTCGACCAACGAGGGGTCAAACTTACCGGCACTACCCATGGAGCTTACCAAAGGCAACCCCATCTGAACACAATGGTATATCAAAAAAACTTTGGGACTTAAAGTATCTATGGCATCAACTACATAATCATAATTATTATCTTGTAGTATCTCTATCATACGGTCGTCGCGAATAAACTCCGATATCACACGTATATTACAATCAGAATTAATTGATAGCAATCGTTGGCGAAACACATCGGCCTTCATCATACCCACTGTTTCGTTGGTAGCAATAAGTTGTCTATTTATATTGGTCCGGCTCACCGTATCGCCATCAACAATGGTAAGGTTGCCAATGCCTGCACGACATAGCTGCTCCACAGCATAGCCACCTACTCCACCCAAGCCTACCACCAATACATGAGCTTTCTTTAGCTTTTCTATTCCTTCGGATTTTACAAGCAATTCAGTTCGTGTGTACATATATTGTTATATCAAATTATTCTACGGTTAAGTATTTCTTCCATATTGTGTATCATCATATTTTGCAACTTTGACATATCTGTTTGCAACACCTCGGCAGCTCTGGCATACACCTCTGCAATAGAGATAGAGCTATCGTCGGTTTCCAAAAAGAAAGGTATCTCTGTCATTTGCCTTATTATCTTTGCTGAATTGCCATTGGGGTTGAACAAGTTCTGTCCAAACGACAGCAGTATACCTTCGCTTACAAGCCTGCGGGCTATGCTAATATTGTTGGCGAAGCCATGTACCACCCATGTCTGGTGCGGCTTATGGCGTTTTTTCAAAGCCAAAAGTTCATCGAAAGCCCTCACACAATGTATCACCAAGGGTTTGGCATATTGCTCCGACAGCAGTACATGCCTCTCAAAAACCTGCTGCTGTACTGCCATCGAAACTCCATGGCAATGATCTAAACCACATTCACCAACCATAATCACACCCTCTCTGTCCATTAACGATTCGACCTCGGCAAGAGCATGTTCTACATCCACTTTAGAAATATCCCATGGGTGCAACCCCACAGACAAATAGTGTTCATCACAGCTATGTGGATTACCTACCGAATGACTGTAGATGGAAAAGACATTGGATTCCACTTCGGTTTTATGTGTGTGAAAATCGATAAACATTAAAATATACTATCAGAACTTATACACTGCTGCAAGAATAAATCTAGTGTTTGCAACATCATTGGTAGATTCGTATCTATAATATTCATCGGGGTTTACACCGTATCCGGCCACTGTGTATTCCACTTCGGCAAAGAACTGAATATTTGGAGACACATACCAACCTATACGTGGTTGTACACGCCATACAAAATCTATATCCAACCCCCGACCGAAGAAACTCCAACTGTCGTCAACCGGCTTTTCGAAACCTGTATTCTTGGCATAGCCAAAGAACACACCTGGACGCCACTTTCCTGTACTTTTGCCAAAGTCCATCCAAGCAGTGTAGCCACCAAAAGGCTGATAAGAATATGCAAGAGCAGCTTCGTCGAAAGGACTTTCGGCATAGCCCCCCATAAGTAGATGGGCATCCATATTTTGCGATACTATGGCCTGCATACGAAGGCTATAGTTGTCGAACTCATATTTGCCAAACACTGTGGCGCTATGCGAAGCAAAAGTGGTGGTGGTGGCATAGTCGGTATAATTATAGCTGAAAGTAGTGCGAGGTTGAAGTACCAAAAGGTTGTAGCCAACGCCAACAAATAGTCGGCCACTATTGTAGCGAAGCATAGCTGTAAAGTCGGGTATGCAAGAGTTTCTCAAATACTCTGTGCTGCCGCCTGAAAGTCCTGAGCTTTTGTTGTCCAACTGAAAAGCTGCCACACCCACTGCCTCGATGACACCCAAATATTGGGTGTAGCGAGCTTGTACCACACGCGAGTAAGGGTGGAAAGGAGCACCCATATTAAGCGGACGAGTGCCCGGCATTATCTCGTGAACCACAAAAGAAGTCCAATACTGACCTATAAGCAGTTCGGAGTTGGTCCAACGCATATCCATATAGGCATGACGAAGGCGAAGCATATTTATACCCGAATTTGTAGCACCTGTAAAGTCGCCTTCCATAAAGCCTGTTATCTTGGCACCAAGAGCATCGGGAGTTTGTATCCTAAGACCCAAACGAGAGGTAATAGCCACCATATTAAGCTGAGGAACGGCATTGATGTCGTTGGCATTGGGGTCCAACACTTCCGGTAGGGGATAAAACATCATCTCCTCCTCACGACCACTAAGTGTTCTACGACTATCCATGTAAAACTGTGGGTTTATCTCGCCCGAAAATTTCAACTTCCAACCATTGTTTGCAGGTTTGGATTGTGTAGTGTCTTGCACAGCCATTGCACTTGCCGACACAAAAAGCGAAGCTATAATCAAATATATTTTCTTCATCGTTCATCTATTAAAAAATTACTAAACTACAAGCCTATAAATAACACGAGACTACAAGTTTTTTATGACTAGTATCGTTGTCGTTTTGTCTTGTAGTCTCGCTGTCTTATCGACTTTATTGTCTATACTTTTGAATCATTATTTCTTCTTAAGGTTAGCTATTGAAAGTATTACGCCCAATGCTACTCCAAGGAATGCTGCAAATAGCACTTGGAAGTTTTGAGGCAAAAGGAAAGTGATAGTATGAGCCGGATACCAGAAGAAAGGTATTGTTTTCTTAAACACAAAGCTCCATTGAACTTTCCAATTTAGGTTGGTAATAATTTCGGTCATCTTTATAGGGCGAAGGAAACCTTTAAGAGTACCGCCATTATTAAGAATATGAGTGTCGGTAATCTTGTGCAAGGTCATAAACACGGGAGCAAAAATGCTGTTCATAAGTACACTTATACAGAATGCCACCAACAGTTTTCCCCACGATAGACCTCCTGCAAACCACATAGGAGCTTCTTCCATTCCCAAGTATTGAAGAAACGACACTGTACCACCTTTGAATATAACCATAGCCATGGATATACCCATACCTAGTATACCCCACACTATCATACGTGGAAGTACACCAAAACCGGGTTCGTTATAGACGCCCTTTTGGATTCTTAGTCCAATCATCTCTCCTACTGTTGCCAAAATAGCAAACTTGAAGAAACTCATTATCATACCATGTTCGGCTGTAAGCTGATTGTACATTGCGTACACCGAATCGAAAATAAAAAATGGTGCCAAAAATAGTATGGCACATCCAATAAAAATGTAATCTTGCTTTTTCATTATCGTATTTTTGTTATTACTTTTATGTTGATTCTATTATATGTTTTCTTCTATTTTATCCGCTTGCTCTACTTTAGTTAAACCATCTTTCTTGGCATGCATGGTTCGAAATATCTTCCAAGCATGAATATCTATTATACCCAATGCCACCAATATCACAAGCACAAGAATATAAAAACTTATTCCTTCGGCTTTCACCTGAAACATTACAAAGAACATCGCCAATATAAGCAACGACAATCCCCAAATGGTCAGTACAGAACCAAAACCTTTCATTGTTTTCATAATATATTGTATTTCAATATTTAATTTAAATATCCATATTTCTACTGTTTTGCAAAGATACGAATAATAGTTCGTTTATGCTATAAACAACAAAATAATAAGGCAAAATACTTAATGAAGAAATATTTTTTCTTTTTCATAACATATTGAAATACAAAGAAAATTAAACTAATTTTCTTATTCCATGAAAAAAAATAGTTGATGTTTCGAAATATTGTTGTACCTTTGCAACGGATTTTGAGTCCGAACCATAATTTGAAAACGGGGTGCTATTGCCCGAGCAATGGCTGAGATTATACCCTTTGTACCTGTACGGATAATGCCGACGTAGGAAAGAGTGTTTCATAATACCCTGTTTTTAATTTTGACAAAGAAAAAGCGAGCAGAAAAAGCATGCTTCATTCTACTCGTGATTTATTGTTTCACAAATTAAAAACACAAACAAATGTACAAACAAAACAAAACGACAAAAAGCAAATTGAGCCTCACTGCGAGTATAATTCTTGCCGTGCTTATGGTGAACACACACTTCACTATCCAAGCGAACGAACCACCACACAAAGCCAAAATAGTAAACATCCGTGGCACTGTGGTAGACGAGAAAGGCTCGCCACTTGTAGGTGTCAGTATTTGGAACCAAGGTACGTACCGAGGTACTACCACAAATGGTGAAGGCAAATTCTCTCTTTATCTACCTTCGGACAACATAGAACTTAGAGTTTCTTATATAGGTTATCAGACTGTCAACGTGAATTTCTTTGCCACAGGCGATACCACCCTAAGGCTATCACTCAAACCCTCGACCATACTCTGTGACGAGGTGATAATATCCGACAGCCGTGTAGGCACCTCCACTCCCCTCACCTCCACCACCCTCAACCGCGAAGCCATAGAAGACAACAACATAAGCGGTGCATTACCCTACATAATGGAAATGGAACCGTCAATGGTATCCACAGCCGAAAATGGCACACAGGTAGGCAACACATCGTTTCGCATACGTGGCACCGATGCCACACGCATCAATGTAAACATCAATGGTATTCCACTGAACAATGCTGAAAGTCAAGGTGTGTATTGGGTAAACATAGTAAACCTTGCCGCCATGTCCGAATCGGTACAAATACAGCGTGGTACCGGTGCTTCCAACGGTGGTACAAGTGCTTTTGGCGGTGCCATAAGCCTACAAACCCTCAACCCCGCCACCGAACCATACGCCACTGCCGATATAAGTCGCGGGTCGTTCAATACAAACCAAACATCGATTATGATGGGATCGGGATTGCTAAAACATGGATTAGCCTTCGATGCTTCGTACTCCAAACTATCTTCCGACGGATTTCTGAGAAACGGATTTTGCGACCACGAATCGTTCTACTTCAGCGCAGGTAAATATGGCGAACGCAGTTTGCTTAAGTTCGTTACCATAATAGGTAAGCAACATACGGGCATAACATGGAACGGTGCCACACGCGAGGAAATAACCACCGACCCCACCTTCAACAACGCAGGTGCATACATAGATGAGATGGGCAACACCAAATACTACGACAACGAAACCGACAACTATTGGCAACAACACTTTCAACTATACTACTCGTATCAGCTAAGCGACCAATGGCTATTTAACACAGCACTGAACTACACCCATGGCTATGGATACTACGAAAACTACAAAGCCGATAAGAAGTTTGGCGACTATGGTTTCGACAACCAAATGCTGATAACCAATGGCGACACATCCATACTTAAACGTTCGGACTTTGTGATACGCAAGCTAATGAACAATAGCTCGTATACCGAAAACGCCTCATTGCAATACAAAACAGACCGCCTTACATTAAGCATTGGTGAAATGATCAACTATTACGATGGCGACCACTATGGCAATGTAATATGGTGCAAACAACCATCGCTATCCATAAGCGAAGATTACGAATGGTACCGAAACATAGGAACAAAAACAGATATATCGGCTTTTGCCAAAGCCGAATATATGTTCAACAGCAAGCTATCGGGATATGCCGACATGCAATACCGTTTTATAATATATAATATGGATGGTATTGACGATGACATTATACCCCTCGACTACAGCCGTACCTACAACTTCTTTAATCCTAAAGTAGGACTTAGCTATAGCCCCGACAAAGTAAACCGCTTTAGCCTATTGGCAAGCATAGCCAATCGCGAACCTACACGTGCCGATATAAAAGATGCCATAAAAGGCACCTCTGCCGACGACCCCGAACCCGAAACCATGCTGGATATAGAACTAGGCTACAGCTACAACCCCAACGGATGGAAACTATCGGCCAACGCCTACTTTATGGGCTACAAAAACCAACTGGTATCGTCGGGCAAACTGAACAGTGTGGGCTATGTGCTGATGGAAAATGTGGACCAAAGTTATCGAATGGGTATAGAAATAACTGCCGGCGCCATGATACTGTCGTGGCTGAAAATAGATGCCAATATTACTCTAAGCCAAAACAGAATAATAGATTATATACACTACGAAGAACACTACGACAACCCAAACGACTGGAACTCCACTCCTCAGGTGGCTAAAAACTATGGCAACACTCAGTTGGCTTTCTCGCCAAACATTGTGGGAGCAGCCATAGCTACCATAGAGCCTGTACAAAATTTGAAATTACAACTTATAGGTAAATACGTTGGAGAACAATACTACGACAATACCCAACGTGAGGAAACACGCCTCGACCCATACTTTGTGATGAATGCAAAAGCTAGCTATATTTGGAAGCTGAAAAGTGGGAAAAATATAGAGTTTCAGCTACTTGTCAACAATATCCTAAATAAGCAATACATCAACAATGCCTGGGGTTACGAAGCCCACTTCGACGACGGTAGTCCTAAATACATAGAACAAGGATTTTTTGTACAACCCGGCATAAACATAATGGGACGCATCGTACTGAAATTTTAATACATTATACTATTAAAAATTTGACAATATACCATCAGTGTAATTATACCCTATCATCAATAAACTTATAGTATACCATGATGGGAACAATGATTATCGGATTATAATCATAGGCAATTTTTAGAAATTGCCTATGACATCCTGCTACTATCTATAGTTCCCAAAAAAGTTTACATTTTTACATGTAAAAAAGAGTGGATACTATATCTTTTTTTGACCGATAAGATATTTTATCACACAATAAAAAGACAATATAGTAAATTGATTTCAAGGAAAAAATAAAAACACTTGGAAAGTTTGGATTAATAAAACAGATAGAAACGATGAGTAAAAGATATTATAGAGTTCTTACTATTGCAGGAAGTGATTCAGGAGGTGGTGCTGGCATACAAGCCGACATTAAGACAATCAGTGCTATGGGGTGTTATGCCACATCGGCCATTACAGCAGTAACGGTGCAAAATACATTAGGTGTCAAGGCAGTACATCCTATTCCGTTGGATATTTTGGAAGGTCAGATTGATGCTGTACTTTCTGATATTGGAACTGATGCAATAAAGATAGGTATGCTGTATTCGTTGGAGGTAGTAAACATTGTGGCGAATATGATAGAGAAATATCAAGTTAAAAATATTGTGGTAGACCCTGTTATGGTGTCAACTTCGGGACACAGACTTATTGAAGAAAACGCTATAGAGGTAATACAAAATAGACTAATGTCGCTTTCGCGTGTAATTACGCCCAATATACCCGAAGCAGAAATACTTGCAGGGTACAAAATAGAAGGCGAAAAGGATTTTGAGAAAGTAGCTCGACTGCTATCACACAATAGTGGCATGTCGGTACTACTAAAAGCCGGGCACCTCAATGGTAAATATCTTGTGGATTATTTCTACAATGCCGAAGATAACACTATAACCAAACTACCATCAAGGCGAATAGAAACGCCAAACACCCATGGCACAGGCTGCACATTGTCATCGGCATTGGCAGCAGCTATTGCTCGAGGCGAAGACTTGACAACAGCTGCCCTATCGGCCAAAAAATATATCGAACAAGCCATCATATCCGGAGCCGAATACAAAATAGGTAATGGATATGGTCCCGTAAATCATGGTTTTAATCCTATAAAAACATTAAGTTATGATTTCAAATAATTGCAGATTACAATTCATAACCCACTATACCGAAAAGTATTCTTATATCGATACGGCTCGTATGGCCCTCGAAGGCGGCTGCCGATGGATACAGCTGAGAATGAAAGATGCAGGCTCATCGTTGATGGAAGACACCGCCATAGTGATACAAAAGATGTGTAAAGACTATGGGGCTACTTTTATAGTCGACGACCATGTGCTACTAGCCAAAAAAATAAATGCCGACGGTGTGCACCTGGGTAAAAACGACATGCCTATTGCCGAAGCAAGAAAAACACTTGGCAATTCATTCATAATAGGTGATACTGTAAATTCATTCGAAGATATTTTGAACACCCTACAAAGTGCCACTCCCGACTATTTTGGCTGTGGCCCATTTAGGTTTACTGCCACAAAAAAGAACCTTGCTCCCATACTTGGCTACGAGGGCTACCGAACTATAGTAAAAAAGATGAAAAATATGAACATAAACATTCCACTAATAGGAATTGGAGGTATAGAAAGGAGCTACATCCCTATACTATTGGAAAGCGGAGTAAACGGCATTGCATTGAGTAGCAGCATTCTCAAAGCCCTCAATCCGGTAAAAGAAATGCGTGATATAGTGAAAATGATGTATAAAGAACGAGAAATAACTAATTAATAATATAACAATGAAATCAGATTTAAAAATTTCCTATCCAGGCTCGGAAAAAGTGTATATGAAAGGAGCGATACATCCGAGTATAAGAGTAGGCATGCGCATGGTTAGGCAACTACCTACCGTCTCTATTAAAGATGGAGAACGAATAGAGGAACCCAATCCAACCATTTACATATACGACACTTCCGGCCCATATGGCGATAGCAGTATTGACATTGATTTGAAAAAAGGTTTGCCCCACCTGCGTGAACCATGGATTAGGGAACGAAGTGAAAAAGATGCCCACAATGTAGGTCAAATGTATTATGCCAAAAGAGGCATTATCACAGCCGAAATGGAGTATGTGGCAATACGAGAGAATATGAATTGCAGCATGCTAGGCATTTCAACCCACATCACCCCCGAGTTTGTATGCAAAGAGGTGGCCGAAGGCAGAGCCGTTATTCCGGCCAACATCAACCACCCCGAAGCTGAACCGATGATTATAGGTCGTAATTTCCTAACCAAGATCAACGCCAATATCGGCAACTCGGCAACAACATCGAGCATAGACGAAGAAGTAGAAAAAGCTATATGGGCATGTAAATGGGGAGCCGACACCATAATGGATTTATCCACAGGCACAAACATCCATGAAACAAGAGAGTGGATTTTGCGAAATAGCCCGGTTCCCATTGGCACAGTGCCTATATACCAAGCTATGGAGAAGGTGAATGGCAAAGCCGAAGACCTTAGTTGGGAAATATATCGCGATGTGCTGATAGAGCAATGCCAACAAGGTGTGGACTACTTCACCATACACTGCGGCATTCGCCTACAGAATGTTATGCTTGCAGCAGACCGTCTTACAGGAGTAGTTAGTCGCGGTGGAAGCATTATTTCTAAATGGTGTCAAAGCCATCAAAAAGAGAACTTCCTTTACGAACACTTCGACGATATATGCGACATAGCAGCACAATATGATGTAGCTCTCTCACTAGGCGATGGTTTACGCCCCGGCAGCATATACGATGCCAACGACAAAGCCCAATTTGCCGAATTGGACACTATGGGTGAACTTGTTGAGAGAGCATGGAATAAAAATGTGCAAGTGTTTATCGAAGGACCCGGACACGTGCCTATGCATAAGATAAAAGAAAACATGGAACGTCAGATAGAGAAATGCCACAATGCACCATTCTACACCTTGGGCCCATTAGTTACCGACATAGCTCCAGGCTACGACCATATAACCTCGGCCATAGGTGGTGCACAAATAGGCTGGTATGGCACCGCTATGCTTTGCTATGTAACACCAAAAGAACATCTTGCACTACCAAATAAAGAAGATGTTCGCGAAGGAGTAGTTGCCTTTAAGTTAGCCGCTCATGCCGCCGACATTGCCAAACAACACCCCGGAGCCATGGTGCGAAACAACGCTTTGAGCAAAGCACGCTATGAGTTCCGCTGGAAAGACCAATTTAATCTAAGCCTAGACCCCGAAAGAGCTTTGGAATACTACAAATCGTCGAACAACATGGGTGGTAAGTACTGCACTATGTGTGGTCCAAACTTTTGTGCAATGAAAATAAGTCATACAATATGCAACGATAATAATTAAGTAATTCACATATACTAAAACACAAAAAATATGATTGAAAAAAATGTTTCTCACGGTATTATAAGTACCTATTTCAACAAGTTGGAAAGAAATTTAGATTTAGATGTTGCCATAGTCGGAGGTGGTCCTTCTGGGATAGTGGCAGCTTATTATCTTGCAAAAGCAGGATTGAAAGTTGCACAATTTGACCGAAAGTTGTCGCCTGGTGGTGGCATGTGGGGTGGAGCTATGATGTTTAATCAAATAGTGGTACAAGAAGAAGCACTACACATCATCAAGGAGTTTGAAATCAACTACGAGCAATATAGCGACAATCTATATGTAATGGATTCGGTGGAAAGCACCTCGGCACTGCTTTACAAAGCCGTTCATGCAGGTGCCACAATATTCAACTGCTACTCTGTAGAAGATGTTATTTTCAAAAACAATGTAGTAAGTGGAGTAGTAGTGAATTGGACACCAGTTTTGCGAGAGGGAATGCACGTAGACCCACTCAACATCATGGCCAAATGCGTAATTGACGGCACAGGTCATGATAGCGAAATGTGTAGTACTGTGGCTCGTAAGAATGGTATAAAACTTGCCACCGACACAGGTGCTGTTATAGGAGAGCGTTCGTTGGATGTAGTATCGGGCGAAGAAGAAGTGGTAAACGGTACAAAAGAGATTTATCCGGGTCTTTTTGTGTGTGGTATGGCTGCTTCCGCTGTAAGTGGAACTCCTCGTATGGGTCCTATTTTTGGAGGTATGCTTCTTTCTGGAAAAAAGGTGGCCGACCTTATAATAGAAAAGCTAAAATAAGTATGAGAATCATTGCAATAACAACGCCAAAGGTAACGGATGAAGATATCTATTTAATCAAAGGATTGATAGATAATGGCATTGACACCATCCATCTTAGGAAACCCAATGCCAGCCTCGACGAATGCCGAAGATTACTATCCGAGCTAAACGACGAGCAAAGAGCAAAGATTATCGTTCACGACTTTGTTGAATTATATTCTGAGTTCTCGCTGAAAGGTATTCATATCAACAAGAATATCACCACTTTGCCCGATGGCTACGACGGATTCAGGTCACGCTCCTGTCACTCTTTTGCCGAGATTGTAAAATATAAACAGGATTACGACTATCTGTTCCTCAGCCCCATTTTCGACAGCATATCCAAAGCCGGATACAAATCGGCCTTCAGTCACAAGGAACTACAACAAGCATCGACCGACGGCATAATAGATGATAAAGTAATAGCTTTAGGCGGCATAACATTCAACGACATACCGTACCTTAAAGCTCTGAACTTTGGCGGAGTAGCAATGATAGGAAGCCTATATACCCACCAAGGTTTGGACAGGCTTAAGCAACATTAAGTAAAAAATGCCAAACCTAGGCATCATAACCCTGTGGTTTACGAGTCGAAACTGCCATAGTTAGGACTCAAAAGTATGGCACTTTTGAATGCTAAACTGCAGGGTTGTTCAAGAAAAATATTGGCTTGGTATATTTACACAAAAAAAGGAGCTACGGAAAATTCCGTAACTCCTTTTTAAGTATGTTATTGATAATAACTCTATCTTACATTCCAATAGGACCGATGTATGTATCCAAAACGGCTTTGGCTTTGGCAGCACGTTCCGAATCTTTAAGCGTACGTTCGGCATTGGTGTACAATATGTATACAGCTTGAGCAGCATCTTGTATACTTCCTTGAACACCTCTTGCCTTGTTGCCCTTGAATTGCGAGAAGTAAGCCAATTCTTGTTCATAGTATTTCAATATCTCATCAAAATACATATTTGCCTTTTCAGTATCTTGTACATCAGCATACAACTGCAAGAATATAATAGAATATCTGTCCAATGGGAAGTTTTCTTTCGGGAAGTTTACTTCAGCTTCGTTAAACATATCCTTGGCTTTATCTATCTTACCTTCGTCTATCAATTGTTGAGCAAGAATACCGTAAGTTTGACGTTGAACGATAGCTGAATTTTGAGTTACAGCATTCTCTATATAGATATCAGGTGAATTTAGGTTACCCCATTTCAGCTTTCCTGTACCATCGCCATTCATAAAGTAGTTGTAGCTCAATTCGGTATTAAACTTCTTATCATTAGCTACAGGATAAGGAGTAAGTTTGTGTACCATACCTTCCTGCATCGAATAAAGGTCTACCAATGGATATACATCTTTTATGTAACCCGGATTCATAATATTGATATCGCGACGGAACTTGTTGGTACCTATAAGGTCAAGCATCATCAGTTGATGACGATACAACGTTTCGCGGTTTATTTCCCAACGTATCTCGCCAGGTATGGTTTCGGCTTGTTCCGGAGTAATCACACCACGAGCCACCAGATCACCTTTATCTATAGTTACCTTAAAACGTTTGGTTGGCAACACTATTATCTTTTCGCCGTTGCCATATAGTCTTGTGAAGCGTTCGGGATGTTGTTTCACCAAGTTTAGCAATTCAGTTACTTCGATATAGTTTGCACTGCGGTCTTGAAGAAATACCTGATCTTTACCTAAACCATAATATTCTTTAGGAAGAGTGAAAGGCAATGCTTCGGAATCATAAAGCTTGTTGAACAATTGTTCCACATACCAATACATTCCCGAAAGGGTGTAATTCAAGATACGTACATCGGTGCGAGTACCTTCAACCTCTTGGGTGTACCACAATGGGAAAGTATCGTTATCGCCAAAGGTAATAAGCACACCGTTTTTACCTATCGACTTCAGGTAGTTTTGAGCAAAGTCGCGAGCAGGGTATCTGTTGGAGCGGTCGTGGTCATCCCAGTTTTCTTTTGCCATAAGGCCGGGAACCAATATAAGTGTTGCCAAGAACACAACCACTGTACTTACCCAGTGTTTTACTCCTTTTATCTTACTCAACCAGTCGGCCAATGCCATTACTCCCAATCCTATCCATATAGCAAAAGCGTAGAACGATGCAGCATAGGCATAGTCACGTTCACGAGGTTGCTTAGGAGGTTGGTTCAAATATACCACGATGGCCAAACCTGTCATAAAGAACAATAGGAATACGATGAATGCATCTTTGTTGTTCTTTTTCAAATGATAGAACAAACCTACCAAACCCAATAGCAAAGGCAAGAAGTAATATGTGTTACGTCCCTTATTGTTTGCCAAATAATCAGGCAAGTTATCTTGAGGTCCAAGGCGAGCTTCATCGATAAAGTCGATACCGGAAATCCAGTTGCCATGCAAGTAGTCTCGACTACCATCATTATTGAAATAATGTCCTTGAATATCGTTTTGGCGACCTGCAAAATTCCACATAAAGTATCTCCAATACATGAAGTTTACTTGATATTTAAAGAAATATTTAAGATTTTCGCCAAAGGTAGGCTTACGCTCATCGTTTTGGTTCTTGCCTATCCAATATTTATAGAATTGTACGTGGTAGGGACGCGATGGGTCGTAGCTATACATACGTGGGAACACACCGCAATGTTTTTCGTCGTAGGTATATTCGATTGCCTTTCCGGCAGGTATGTATTCCTCTTCACCTTTCACGTATTTAGTATATCCTTCTTTTATGCCGGTTGGATTCTTGGCAGTATAATACTGACCGGTAAACAATGGAGTAGAACCATATTGTTCACGACCCAAATAAGCACGTAATGCCACTGCATCTTTAGGAGCATTTTCGTTGATAGGAGTATTGGCGTTGGAACGGATGATAAGGATAAAGAATGTAGAATAGCCTATCACCAAGAACAAAAATGCCAATACCGAAGCATTAAGTACTGCTTTGCCTTTCTTGCGACTCCACCATAATCCAAAAACTATTGCAGCGATCAGCAATACAAAGAATATAATTGTACCACTATTGAACGGCATACCTATCGAATTGACAAAGAATACTTCGAAATTACCTGCCAACGATACTATTCCCGGTATGATACCAAACAAAATAACAGCCAACAACACTACCGACAACACACCTGAAATGATGAAACCTTTGGTAGTAGTTTGAGGATATTTTTTGAAATAATATACATAAACAATAGCAGGTATAGCCAAAAGGTTTAGCAAGTGAACTCCAATAGACACACCTATAAGGTATGCTATAAGTATAAGCCAACGAAGCGAATGTGGGCTACTGGCTTGCTCTTCCCATTTAAGTATAGCCCAAAATACCACTGCAGTAAAGAACGACGACATGGCATACACCTCACCTTCGACAGCCGAATACCAAAATGTATCGCTGAAAGTATAAGCCATAGCACCAACTATACCACTGGCAAATACAGCCCACATCTTGCTGTCTTTTATATTGTCTTCGGTAATATTGGCTATCTTCTTGCCAAATAATGTAATGGTCCAAAACAAGAACAAAATGGTAAAACCACTACATATACCCGACATAGCATTAACGGCATAAGCAGCCGTTTCGGGCGATGCAAACATTGTAAAGAAGCGTCCCAACAATTGAAATGTTGGAGCTCCCGGAGGGTGACCAACCTGAAGTTTGTCGGCAGTAGCAATATATTCGCCGCAGTCCCACCAGCTGGCGGTAGGCTCGGCCGTAACTAAGTAAACGATACAAGCAATGAGGCATACACCCCATCCAAGTATGTTGTTAATCAAATGATACTTTTTCATTGTGTATTACTAATTTATATTTCTATTTATTCCAATCGACTTCGTTACGATTTATAGGCATAGTCATGCAACGTGCACCACCACCACCACGTGGAAGTTCGGAAGCTGCAAATGTAGCTACAAATTTTTCGTAATCATTCATATCCACCTTACCTTGGCATATATCATCGGCATCCAACACTGCAAAACCAGCTTTGGCCATAGCCTCGATGGTGTTGGTGTTGCGTTGGTAGCCAATCACCTTACATTCGCCTAAAGCAAAGAAGTTGGCACCACTATGCCATTGCTCCCGCTGTTGCATCCAATAGTCTGATCCACCACAAAATACAGGTTCCAAATCAAAACCCAAATCACGTGTACCTTCTATAAAGTTAGGCTTTTCATGATAAGTTATCTTACCATTATCAATGGCTATATGTGTTGTTTTATATTGGCTATAATACGAGTTTTTCATTATCAATGGTTCGTATGCCATACATTGATGTGTTCCCAGAAAAGTAAACACCATATCCAAATGTATAAACGATTCAGGATTTTGCGGAAGTTCTTGCACCAAAATATTGAACTTAGAGCGTTCTTTGGCAAAAGTTTCGGCTAGGTATTGAATACCCTTGGTATTGGTGCGGCCACCATTACCTATAAATAATGTATCTTCGCGAGCTATGAGCACATCGCCACCCTCGGTACGAGCATCCATGGCATAACCACGAGTGGAAAGGGTTTCGCAACCAAAATAGTTGGTAAATATCTCTTTAAAAATAAGTATTTCACGTTCGCGAACATCCGTTGCCATATTGTGGATAAGCACTCTATTATATACCGATGATGAAGCATCTCGGGTGAAAAACAAATTATACAATGGACGTAAAATATAACGATCTTCTCTGTATTGGTCTGGATCTATACCTTGACGATAGGCAAAACCCTCTATAAGCTCTTGAGCCAATTGTGCGGGAGTATGCGAAAGTAACTCATCAATAAGAAATTCGCAGCCATCAAGTTTGCACGATTGTTCTACAAGAGATGTTTTCACTGCATCGTTTTTAAGTATTTCTTCCAATAAGTCAATAACAAAATACGTTTTTGTCCACTTCGATAATACCGTTGCAAAACGATTATATTCTTTATCAACTATAGATTTGTTCAGAATATCGCTATATAAGGCTTTGGCAGCATTTTGCGGAGTCATACGTTCTATTTCTATGCCCGGACGATGCAATAGCACTGCATTTAACCTTCCAATTTCTGAATTTACTTGAACTTTATTCATATAAATATTTATTCATTATACCATTTATTTGCCTATAAACAACCTGAATATAAGTTATATATAAACAAACTTAAGCAATAAATGCATCAAATATTGATGCAAAAATCGCAATGCAAAGATACTCTTATTTATTGATTTATCCCAACTTTTTCGTTATTTTATTTTTATTAAGGTCCTATAATAATATAGGCAACCATGCAGGTTGCCTATATTATTATAGTTGTTCTACTTTATGCTTTCTTCATCCTTTGGGTTTGGTCCCCATTTGTTTTCGCCCGGTTGACCTTTAAGCATAGGTACTATATAGAAAGCAAGCATCAAAATCATGAGTAAAATCATTAGTACAATTGCCTCTACATTCGACTGCATAGCTGCTGCAACCCCTATTGCTATGGCCAATATCACACTTAATATAAGAGCACCGGCCAAATACCATCCACTTTTACCTATATCGTGTAAACGACGCACTCCAACAGCTAAGGCCGGAATAAACATTACTATGAGATATACTAAATAAATCATTGATATAGGAGTCACAGCATCTATTTCACCACCTTGGCGGGCATTAATTGCTATAGAAAAAACAGATTGTATCATCGAAGTCACACCATAAAACATCCAAAATTCAGCACGACCGGCTCGGCCATTAAAATCGACATAGTGTTTCATACATTTGACAAAGTATTTAAAACAATCTATATTTACTATATCTTCGTCGGGAGTAGAAGGGTCCTTAGGATTAAGTCCCCATTTGTTTTCATGTGGCTCACTATCCTTGCAAAATACAACAATAGGCCAAACAGAGGCTACTATCATACCCGGAATAAGAGCATAACCGATATAAATAAAAAGGTCTATCTCGTAAATTTTCCCCAATGCCCCAAATACTCCTAAAACGGAAGCTGCTAACCATATTATAGCACAAAATTTTAAATACCACCAACCGCTTTTTCCGACATCGTGCAAACGACGTACCGTCACTGCCAACGCCGGGAAAAAGATAGCCGTTAGATACAACATTGTCAATATAGGAAAACCATCGCTCGGTAAAAAAAACAGCAAAAAATCTGCTGTAAAGAAAATTAGACCAAGAAAGAATTGTACAAGACAAAACATCCAATACTCTTTGCGGCGAGCTCTACCATTAAAGTCTGAATACTGCTTTAAACATTTAATAAACCATCTCATAATATTTAAGTTTTTGATTAATAATATAGTTACCTTTTATTAAAAGACTTCAAATATTCCACAGAAAAGCACTGCTCCTACCGCTATCAAAGCCCCTGCTCCTACCGTTTTGATAAGACTGAAGCGTTTTACTTCTTTATCCGGTTTAAGCATACTTATCTCCCTTCTTATTGCCGATTGGTTTCCGCATAGTCGGTCAAAGTCTTTATAGTTCGAAGTTTGACATCCTTCCAAATTCACTCTAAGCAAATGCTGTCCTTCGGGACGCAAAGCCACTCTAAACCACATTTCGTTGCCCAAACTATCCACAAAAAGATGGGTTTCATATACATTCTTTATATTTACCATTTCCTGA
>JAGCLZ010000013.1 GCA_017646685.1 Bacteroidales bacterium
ATAAATAAACTAGCTCTCACTTTATTAAAGCAAGATACAAGTAAGGGTAGTATTAAATCTAAAAGGAAACGTGCAGGTTGGGATAATGAATTTCTTGCAATTTTATTAGCGATGGTTTAATAGTGGTGCGTTTGCCCTGCGACGTTCGGAAAGGGTGGTTTGCTCATGCCGTGAGCAAATACTCCTCACGGCATGAGCAAACCACGCTCATGCCATGAGCAAATGTCGCTCATGCCATGAGGAGACCACCTTTTCCGAACAACGGCAACCACCATTTCCGAACAAGGGCAACCACCATTTCCGAACGTCGGCAACCACCCTTTTCGAACAGCGACAATAACGCTTGAAAGAAAGCATTGATAAACAATAGATAACAACTCAAAAAAACAGATAAACTATGGCAATAGGTTACATAAGAAAGAAACAAAAACTAAACCACAACGGCGAGGTGAAAGAGGTTTACTTGGCCAAGGTGTGCTACATTAATCATATAGATACCGAAGGCTTGGCACAAGATATTTCGAAGATGTGCTCGGCTTCGCCTGCCGATGTGCTTATGCACTTGCGAGCCATGGAAGAATGTATAGGCAGCCATATTGCCAATGGCAATGCGGTGAAGCTCGACACGTTGGGCACCTTTTATCCTGCCATACATGCCTCGGCAGTGGCTAGTCCCGAAAAGGTAAATCAGCATTCTATAAAAAGATTGGGAATGCTTTTCAAACCATCGGCACGACTGATGGAAATGGTGAAAAAAGCCGGTGTATACCTCGTGGATAAAAGAATTTTTGATGCCGATACTCACGCACGGGAAAAGAAAAACAAAGACAAATAATTCATTAACAATAAAAATACAAAACAGATGAAAAGAACATTAACAAGACTATCATTGGTGATGATAGCAACAGCATTGGTATTTACAGGATGTAAAAAAGACCAAGAAGATGAAAATAATGGTGGTGGCGGTGTTACCGTCAGTGGCACAATAGCGGGACATGATTATGTAGACCTTGGATTGCCAAGTGGCACAAAATGGGCTACATGCAATGTGGGAGCAAGCACACCCGAAGAATATGGTAACTACTATGCTTGGGGCGAAACTTCTACTAAAACAGAATATACTGAAGAAAACAGTGTAACCTACGGACAACAGATGAGTGATATAAGTGGTAATGCCCAATATGATGCTGCTACAGCCAATTGGGGTAGCACATGGCGTATTCCTAATAGAGCAGAGGTGGAAGAATTAATAGATAACTGCACTTGGACTTGGACTACCCAAAATGGTGTAAACGGTATAAAAGTAACCGGAACGAATGGTAATAGTATATTTCTTCCTGCTGCGGGAGTGTCGAATGAGTCCATTGGTTTGGCATGTTGTTATTATTCTTCTTTCCCAGGTGGTGAAGAAAATTGTTGTGTTTATGGCATATATTCTGATCTTGAAGATTCTGATCGTTTTGAACTAGGATGGCTCTATCGCTACGCTGGGTTTACGGTTCGCCCTGTGTCAAATTAAAGGCGTAAACATCTAACAATAAAAAAAGCGAAGCATTTTTGATGCTTCGCTTTTTTTGTGTGTGGTTTATTCAAGGCGGTTCCGGAAAGCTAAATAAAAGAACTTGCAAAAGTATTTTTCGAAAATTGCCTAAAAGCATTTTGCTTTGTTATATCAGCATGAAAAGAAAAGTATTAGTTATATTCATCGTGTTGCTTTCGACGGGACGAGGCCACTGCCACTGCTCTTTTCCCTCTGCTTCCGAGAGCGATAGCACCTATACCAAACACTACCTTACCCCTCTTTTGGAGGTTGGAGGTATAAACGGTATGGTATGGGCTTTTGACCGTTTTATACTGCGTCAGCCCTATGCGTCCATCTCTATCCGCAGTATAGAGAACAACCTTCGGCAAGGTTTTTTGTGGGACAACGACAAACTTTCCACCAATATGTTTTTCCATCCCTACAACGGTGGCCTTTATTATAGTGCTGCCCGCTCGTCCAACCTTGGCTACGGCACATCTGTAATCTACGCCCTCGCAGGCAGCCTGATGTGGGAAATAGCGCTCGAAAACGAGCCGCCGTCAATCAACGACCTGCTTGCCACCACCATAGGAGGTGCAGCAATGGGCGAGGTGATGGTAAGACTTTCGGGATGGCTGATGGCAAACAAAAGCCAATCGGCCGTGGTAAATATATCGGCACTGCTACTCTCGCCAACATCGTGGATAAACAGCCACCTATACGCCCAACAGCAACAGCCAATGCCTCTGAAAATAAACGCAAAAATCAACAACACAATGATACTTACGCCCGGCACTGCCCAATACCAATTCTCGGTATCGGCCAACGCACGCTATGGCAACTTTTTTGCCACTGCCAATACCAAACCCTTCGATGCTTTCGAAAGTACAATAGGCATAGCTGTATACCCTAAACCGACTCTGAAAGAATTTATTACCGTAGGTAGCCTTTACAGCACAGAGATGAACGACTACCGGCACGGCAGTATAATATTGGGGCTGTACCAACACTTCGACTACTTCGACTCCAAAGCCATCGGCGACGATGCCACATATATGTTGTCCACACCCGTAGCCGCAAGCGTAGGTATATGCCTAAACAGCGAAACCGACAACATCAGCACCAATGCCTCGATATACATGAAAGTTATCGGCTTGGGTGCAGTAGAGTCCGACCACTACCACAATATCGACCGCAACTACAACATGGGGCAAGGCGTGGGTAGCCAAATAAACCTTTCGGCCAACTACCGCAACAAGGCTGCAATCAATATCGCCCTATATCAATATGTAATCTACACCTTTAAGGGGTTTGATGGCGAAGAGCAAGATTTGCCTCTACACGACCTTTACCTAAACAGCCAAGGCAATATATCGATGGCAAATACTTTGGTAATAAAATCCGAACTCAAATATTTTTTGTCCAACCGTTTGTTCCTCTCGGCCGAGGCTAATTATTTCTTCCGCCACACGCAGTACAAATATTTCCCCGTTGCCAAAAAAAATATTTTAGAAATATCCTTTGGCATTGGAGGGGCTTTTTAGACAAATTTCTTTTTCTGCTGACTTTTGGCGATGGACGACTGGCAGCATTCCATTGGCCTCCCCTCGGCTCGTGGGCACAGTATCTACGAACAACTCTCGTTGGCATTTCCCACTTCATGGCAACAAAAAAAAGAAGCCTGCCGAGGGCTAAAAAAAAAGACCTACCTACAAAAGGTATTTCCACCTACCTACAAATGTTCTCGGACCTACCTACGAGCATACGTGGGACCTACCCGATTTTTTTCCGGCACCTACCTGTCCAAAAAAAATGCAGGCTAGGTATGTATACAACCCAGGCTTGAAAAAAATAAATGCCGGCTAGGTTTTGAAATCCTCGGGCAAGGTTTACCCAAAAGGAGGTAGGCGAAAAAAAATCCTCGGGCAAGGTTTTTGACCAATTGTTGCCCGAGGCCTAGAACAACAGGCATGGAAAACCATTATTCCACGCCTGCCATATTTTTTAAAAGTAATGTAATTGACTTATCTATAACCCAAAAGTTTGTTCATCTTGGGCCGAAGTTGCGATTCAAACACATCGCGAAAATCCTCGAAGGGATATTTCTTGTAATTGTCGTTGACGAAATACCAAAGCACCATCACAAAATCTTTTGGAGGGAAGTATCCCGGCAAAACGTTGATTACGTTCATCTGTTTGTCTAGCACCACAGTGGTAGGATAGCTTACTTTGCCAATTATTATGTGCTTGGTAAAAGAATGTATAGTCTTGCGCGTAAGGTCGGGGTTCTTAAACACATCGTCCTTCCACTTTATATCGTCCTTACATTCGGCATCAAACTTAGCCGCATGATAGTATTTGTTCAATATCCTTGCCACAGTGTCGTTGGCAAAGGTTACACTGTCCAGCTGGCGGCACCAACCGCACCACGAGGTGTAGAAGTCGATAAATCCCAGCTTGTTGTTTTGTTTCAAATCCATGCTTCCCATCTTTTCCACTGTAGTCCACTCCACCTGGGCGGTCATCGGTCCCGAAGCTAGCACAAGAGCCAGGGCCATAAGAAGCAGTTTTTTCATTTTCTTACCATTCATAAACCCATCCGTTTTCTGTTTCAGTATTTTTGTTTGACGAAGAATTGTCTTCCAATTGCTTCTTTGTGCTCAGCATACGCGAAGCCAAGTCCGAAGTTCTCCTTCCTTTGTCGGCCGGTTCCACATTTTTTTCTTCCACAGGCTCCAACTCTTGCTCCTGAGGCACATCCGCCGTTTGATTGGCTTTGGCTATAAAATCCAAAGCATCGTTGGCACCATCGTTGGCGTTGGCAGCAGGGCTGTCGTTGTAGGCCAAATACATAGGAGCTTCCATTTCATGCGCCGGCTCTTGCCCGCCCAAGCGTACCACCTGCGAACCCAGGTAGTAATGGGTAAGTATGTCTTTGTAATCTATACCCAATTCCACCATACGAATGGCCCCTTCTTGGCTTAGACCCACACCATGACCATAACCTTTGCCCTCGAGCACCACCTTGTCGCCATAGTAGAACACCGAAAAGAATGTAGATTTCAATTTCCAGTCTTTGCGTATGGTTGTAAGCGGCACACCCATTATTTTGGCCTTGCGTTCGTC
>JAGCLZ010000165.1 GCA_017646685.1 Bacteroidales bacterium
AAAAAGAAATAGAAAGATTTCGGCAACGTTGCGATTAAGCGAGTAAAGAGCAATGCCTTAGCATTAGCTCTTTCGAGCGATAGCAACATCGACGAAGTCAACAACGTAAAGCACGCAAAAGTTTAAAGAAGAATTCTTCTAATTTACTAAAACGTGGAATTTTTAGAAGTTGCCTATAATGATATACCATCTATCGACTACCAATATGCGGCCTCGAAACAGCCTCGTGATGCAGTTCAAATTTCCTCCCAATGCCGTTGCAACCACTACGTGATACATATAAATATACCTCGGAGTGTAAATTTATTACACTGATTGTAATTTTTTAAAGCATATATTCTTGCAAAATATTCAGCAATTTAGCTATAGCAACAAGTAATTTAAGAGAAAAATATACCGAAATATAATATTATTTCGTATCTTTGCAAATTGAAGTATAATGACAAAAACAACGTAAGGGTATAATATGCAAATAATAACATTGACAACTGATTGGGGTACCAAAGATTTTTTTTCGGGAATGGTCAAAGCCAAGCTCTATTCGAGTATTCCCAATGTTCAAGTTGTTGATATCACTCACGATATCGAACAATACAGTATGATGAACACCGCTTTCGTTGTAAAAAATGCATGTCTAAACTTTCCAAAGGGTACTATACATATAATTGATGTAAATTCATTTTTCGACCAAGAAAAAGACATTAATTTTGTTGTTATAGAATACAACGAACAGTACTTTATATGTGCCGACAATAAAATGCCCCACTCTATATTTGGAGATAATTGTACTTCAATAATAGAAATTACAACATATTGGGATTCTAATTTCTACAACTTTGTTGCCCACGATTTATTTTGTAAAGTAGCTACAATGATTGCCAATGGCACACCACTCGAAGAGATTGGCTACAAACGCGAGAGCCTAAATAAATCTCAAGCTATTGCTCCTATATACGAGGAAAACAGCATAAAAGCCAACATTATGTATATAGACTCGTACGGCAACGCATACCTAAATGTTAAGTACGAAGAATTTATGAAAGTAGGGCAAAATCGTCCATTCAAGGTTACACTACAAAGCGGAATACATAAAATAAACGAACTATACTCATCGTACTACGATGAAGAAGGCTACCCCGACTTGATAGTTACAGTTTCTTCTACCGGTTATATCCAAATAGCTATGAAAATAGCTTCGGCAGAACAACTGCTACGACTAAGAGAACGTGACCAAGTAATAATAACTTTCAATTAATAAGAAAGTCCTGTCATTTTCTTTATAATAGCAAAGATTCCCTCATTATCCTTACGGGCTTTCATGAGGAATTCTATGTCTTTATCGCTCTTCAAAAAAGATGCCACAGCGTCATACTCGGCATAGATATTTGATTTTGCGGTATGATATGGTGCACCTTTCGAGAAGCGTATTTTAAACACCAGCTCGGGACGCTCTACCGGCTTGCCACTGCAGTGCGAACAATAACTACTTTCATCCAACAGCACATCATAGCCCATCATCTTCATCTCTTCCACCTTTTTACGTATGCTACGTATATTACCATTGGCATAGGCCGTGGAGGGTGTGGCGGTAGCACATACCGGACATACATAATCTTCCTTCATTGGCGATGCCATTACATAGCACATCGGGCCTTCGACAACAGTAAGAGACGTATCATATTTCAATGCTGTAAGTTCCCTCAGACGTTGCACTAGCGATAGGCTATCGGCAGGGGCTTTTGTATCAACAACATTTGCATCTGTGGTTTCTGACATTTTTTGGGTAGATTCGCATCCTCCGGTCAAAGCCACCAAACTTCCTAAAGCTATTACTTTATTTACCTTCTTACTCATAATATCAAAAGTATAATTAATACATTGCAATACAATAAAATAAAATCAACCTTTTATTTTATTTCAACTCCGCAAAGATACAATTTTTATTTCATTGTAACAAATAGAAACTGATTTTCTTCATTCGTTGGCTTTTACATAGATCATCGTAAAAAAATATCTCCTACACACCATAGTCAAAAACTATAACAATGAGTCAAATAATTCCTTACAATAAGGGAATGATTGCATTGCAATACAATGCTTCTTATATAAGGCACCTTTTAAAAATTCAACATTTTAAGCAAATGAAAGGATATTTTTAATCGCAAGTTTACATACTCTGCGTTTTTTAGATATTAATCTATCCTAAATCAAAAAAGTTTCAGCAGTTATTTAACTACATATTAAAACAGATACCAACAAATGACATCATAGCCATACAAAATTGTATTTCAATAGTATTATAAAATATTCCAATAAATATTTATTATATTTCTTGTCCATTAAACCAAACAATATGTTATATGATAGAACAACCAAATACCAAATAAAATGAATAAACTCATACTATCTTTTATTGCAATCCTATTGGGGGTTGGAGCGTTTGCAGAAAGTGTTGATGTAAATTTGGCAAAGCGTGTAGCCGAATCATTTTTAGCCGGCGTTGATGGCAGGAATCATAGCAAACTGTATGACATAACATCAACTACTCCATTCAACGAGTTTTATGTGTTTAGCATTGGCGATGAGGGTTTTATTTTGATATCGGGAAACGATTGTATTGTACCTATATTGGGCTATTCCCTGACCAACAAATTCAATATGGAAAATATGCCAAAAAACGTGAAAGCCGTTCTTGACAGTTATGAAGAAGAAATAAAATTCTACAAAAAACAATCAGCAAAAACCATCAAGAACAGCATCATCAATGACAATAACACTGTTGCAAAACAATGGCAAATACTAAAGAATGGAGCTATGCCCGAAGCAAGTTATACAACTTCGATAGCTCCATTGCTTACAACAACGTGGAATCAAAATTTATATTACAATAGTATGTGTCCATATGATGAAACCTATCATGAATATTCTGTAACCGGTTGTGTTGCCACAGCTACAGCTCAAATAATGAAATATTGGAACTACCCGGCAAATGGTTATGGCAGTCATACATATAACCATAATACCTATGGCACACAGAATGCCAACTTCGGGACTACCACATACGAATGGAACAACATGCCAAATTCATTATCGAACAATAGTACTGCTACAGAAATAAATGCCATTGCAACATTGATGTACCATATTGGTGTAGCTATTGAAATGAACTATGGAGTATCGGCAACGGGAGGAAGTAATGGACATAGCTATAGCACGTTGGGCGATATCAATGCATCATCCCAACATGCGTTGGTAAAATATTTCAAATACAGCCCGGACATACAAGTTCTTTCCAAAGCAGAATATTCCGACGACGAATGGGATTCTGTACTAATATCAGAACTTAATCAAAATCGCCCAATCCTATATTCCGGCAGAGGTGCTATGGGTGGACACAGCTATGTATGCGATGGATATAACCAATACGGCATGTTTCATATCAATTGGGGTTGGGGTGGATACTGCGACGGGTACTACGAGATGGGAACATTAAACCCTTCCGAGGGGAACCTGACAGAGAATACGGCATATAGTTTCAACCTAAAGAATGTGGCTGTAATAGGTATTCGGCCAAATAACTATTGGAATACCAATACCGTTGTAACCACAAGCTGCAACAACACAAATTATGGCACTGCGACAGGTGGGGGCACATATATATTCAACAACAATGTGGAGATAAAAGCCATGGCGGCCAATGGCTACCGTTTTAAACAGTGGAATGATGGTAGCAAATACAACCCTCGTAAATTTGTCGCAACAGGGGGTAGCTATAACTACACCGCCATATTTGAACCCTTACAAGGAGACACTTTGGGATATTCGTCCAATACGTGCCTTGGCTCATTGGGCATTGACGATTGGGGGATAAAACTACCGGCATCCTTATTCCCCTATGGCGACACTCTTAGAGCTATACAGTTGTATGTTTACGAAGAAGGTACATATAATTTGACAGTTTATACCGGTACCAACAATAGGGAACAAAGCGTACACACTTCGACATACGTTGCAACCGAACACGGCAATTGGCAAACAATACATCTATCGTCGCCGGCCATTATTACTCCAAACCAATCTGTTTGGATAACGTTCCACAACACCGATGCTACATATCCGGCAGCAATATCGTACTATAGCGGAGGGAGCAATTCTTTTTTGGCAAGTGCAAACTTCATTCCTTTTGCAAATACAAGTTCATTTATGATAAGAGGAATATTTGGCCAACATAACGAAGAGGACGATATTGACACTGCCAATAACAATTGCATAACTATACAAAATGACACAATATCGTACTGCGGAAACAATTCATTTGCAAGACGTTTTGGTAACAACATTAATGATACAGCATTTCAATGGGGCATATTGCTATCGGCAAACACAATGGAAAGCTCTAATGTATTGGAAAGTATACTGCTGTACACCCAAAGTATAGGCAATTATATCATGAAAATTTATAAAGGTAATCCCACAAATTTAATACACCGCCTGGAATATGTTGCAACCGATACGGGCTGGAACAATATTGCATTACCTACTTCACTTGCTATTGATAACACTCAAGATTTATGGATAATCTTTTCATCGCCCGATGTAGAATATCCGGCCACAGCATGCAACAGCAGTGGATGCCTAAACAGCAATTGGTTTTCGGTAGGCAATGGTTGGGGACACATGGCGGTTCAAGACTCAAACTATTCATGGCTTATAAAATGTATCATAAAAAAAGTTTATCCCATAACCATCCAATGCCTTGGTAGTGGCCATGGCATGGTTTCGACAGCCGATAGCACTGGCTATAATATATGCGGACAAACAAGCTATTGCCCCAAAGGCGACACAGCAACATATATATTTACAGTTTTGGAGGGAAGTACAATTGAAAGCATAATTCTGAATGATAGCAACCATCCAATTCAAATCCAACCCATTGGCCACAACTCTTATTCATTGGCCTTTAGCGTAAGCGACACTACAACTTTGGATGCTACATTTTCAGCAATAGAATATCTATTGACTGTAAATACTTCAAATGCCAATATGGGAACCACCATAGGTTCTGGCACATACCTTTATGCCGACACTGCTACCATTACGGCCATACCAAACCATGACACCTACTTTGCTTATTGGAACGATGGCGATACCAACAATCCTAGAACAATAATAATTGACCAAGATACTGCCTTTTGTGCAACATTCAGATATTTTCCTATCTACGATACAATATCAGATACCATCTGTTCCAACAAAACTTATAGCGAAAATGGATTTAACGTTGCCTTGGCGGGAACATATACCGATACGATTGAAACAGCAATGGATCGCGACAGCATAATAACATTGATACTTACGGTTATTCCCACTTCAGAAAACTATGATTTTCAAGTGGTATGTGACAGCCTAACATGGATAGACGGCATAACCTACACCGAAAGTACAGATAGTGCAATATACAGACTTACAGCTATAAATGGTTGCGACAGCATAATAACTTTGGTTCTCACTTTAAACCATTCGGTATACGACACTATAATGGATACTGCCATAAACGAATACTCATGGAATGGCACTACATATACCGAAAGTGGTGTATATGAATACATAGGAACAACCTCCGATGGTTGCGACAGCATAGTTAGTCTTATACTCACAATAACAACCCTAGGCATCGAAAGTGCTAGCGAAGCAGAATCACTTACATTATATCCCAACCCCACATCGGGCAGTATCACCTTCAGCCACAACGATATTCAAAAAATAGAAGTACTGGATGGTATAGGTCGAGTAGTAGCAGAATTCGAATATAGTTGTGTAATAGACCTTGCTAAATTAAGCAAAGGGTATTACACACTCCGCATAATCACACCGTATGGTACAGCCATACGTAAAGTTATTCGTAACTAATAAAGTTATAAAATTATCTCATATATGCTACGGTGATAGTATATATGAGATAATTTGTTTTGCAATAATCTTACGATATTTTTAGAATTTGCAATATACTGAAATAATATCTTTTTTGTTGCACCAATAATCTTGAGGAAAAATAAAACAAACCTTATAGTAAAAGTTCATTTATAATACAATTTAGCTTCATAAAATAGTAAAATTTCAGAAGTTGTCTTATAAGTATTACTTCATTATCTTCATTACCTCCTTTAGGTATCCTAGGGAATCGGGACCTAAATTGAATATCAAATCCAATATACTTATATCAGATTGGAAACCATACCTATCTTCAAACACCTGATCGTATTCGGGCAATGATAATAGCTCTTTATTCTTGGGCGAGAAATGGTTGCGATAATCTATAGTACCCTCTCCTATCTGTGAAATATAATCATCGGAAAGTATTACCTCCTTTTTTACCTTCAACTTCTTAAACACAAAGGTAAGAATATCCATATTAAGGTCTATCAACGTAGCATGTTGCTTATTCAATATAACTTCTACCTCATCTTTGTAGTATAAAAAATATGGTGATGAATTGTATGCCGACTCTATAGCCCTCCAATGTTTGAGAGTCCAATTCTCGTTGTAGCATATAGCCATATCCTTGGTATATGTATGGTTGCCATTGGTACGCACAACCGGCACCGTAAGACCGAGCAATCCATTAGCTGTTAGTATCACCGCACGATTTCGATAAGTTTGCTTGGGAAAAGTTTCGTACTGTTCTACCACAATACTATTGCTTTGCAACAAAGCTGCCACATAGCTTACCGGAGGGAAATAGGCAGTTGAAAACAACGAACAACATTTTTCCATAACACCTTACTTGCCAAATACAACAGACATCAACTCGTCGTTCTCGAAAAAGAAATCGATATTACCTTCGATAAAGGTAACTCTACGTTCGCCCCACGACTCTGTTTCTATATCTTCGGCAAAATAGTTGTTGGCTATCATCAGTTGTGCTATCTCTTTTTCGGTCAAAGTGTATATCTTCTGTCCAAAAAGAACAGTATCCTCATTGTCGGTATCTATGCAGTTTAGCAGTTTTGTTTCTCCTTCAAAAAACAATGTTAGATTCTGGTCGTCATAATGAAGAACCAATGTTTCTTCCTCCATACCATTATCTATGGTTTCCATCTCTGTTGGTTCGCCCAATATTTGTTTAACATCTTCCAATGCCATGTCAAACGTCAAATTACCTAATCCTTTTTTTAGTTCTATAGTAAAATCCATATCTGTTTGTTATTTTGTAAAACGTTTATATTTATCTATCTATTATTGTACAATTCGCAAACCTTGTCGGTCTTGTCATCCAACGGTATTGTTCCGTCTATCCAATGTATATCCACCCCATTACGCTCCATTCTACGAAACCATGTCATCTGGCGTTTGGCAAATTGGCGTATGGCAATGTTCAGCTTCTCAAACATATCGTTGTAGGACATTTTGCCTAGCAGATAAAGAGTAAGATATTTGTATTCCAAGCCATACCTCATCAGTCTTTCGGCCGTCACACCGGAGTGCAACAAGCTGTCCACCTCGTCAATCATACCACCTTCCAAACGTTGCTTCAATCGTCTACGTATATTATCCATAACCATATCACGAGGATACGAAACACCTATCACCACCGAATCTATCTGAGGCAACTCTACATACGAAGCCGGATTTTTGGTCTGATAGTCCTGTATCTCTATAGCCCTCAGCAGCCGCGCGCGTGTTTCGGTATCGGTATTATTATGAAGAGAAATATACGTTTTTAGCTTTTCTGTAAGTTCTTCATCTGAATATTGTTCCAGTTCCTTTCTTAGCATATCGTTCTGAGGCACATCAGAAAGATGATAATTTCTCAACACCGATTCTATATACAACCCGGTACCACCACAAAGTATTGGCAACATCTGCCTTTGGATAATTGAATCATACGCATCACGAAAATCATTCTGAAACTCAAATACGCTATATTCATATCCAGGCTCACGTATGTCGATAAGATGGTAAGGAACATTATTGCCGGATATAGTATAATCGTCCAAATCTTTACCGGTACCAATATCCATACCTTTAAACACCTGTCGCGAATCGGCACTGATTATCTCTCCTTGCAAGCGAGAAGCCACATTCACTGCCAACCTTGTTTTGCCACAAGCAGTAGGTCCTAATATAGTTATCATCCTCGACATAAGAAAAAATATAAGCCGCAACAATATTGCGGCTTATTTAATCAACTTCAAATATTAATCAATAAAAATTAATTTACCATTCTGTTTATCAAAGTCATATTCGCCAAATTCTTCCAAACCCAAGCGATTTATCACAAACTTATAATCCAAACCTTTCAGCACTATAGCCTCAACCTTTTCCACACGTTTTTGGCCTATCTGAACCGAGTTCAGTATCACCATTGATTTGTCTATAATGTTGCCATGATAGTCAAAGGCATCGTCACGAGCAGGGAAGTCTTCTTTTGTAAGACGTTTCTGATAGATATAGTTCATAGCTTCTTCCCAAGATATTGCCACCGGCTCGCGATATTTCTCATCTATAAGCATTTGTTTCTTGGCACCATTCACAATAACATCTATCTCACCTTTTGTAGATTGAATCATCTTTACAGGTATAGTGTTTTCGTCGTGAACAATTTCAGGTTTTCCCATATCTATTTCTATTGGTTTGTTCACAAGGTCTATCACCTTTCCATCTTCGGTTTCCTTGGCTATAGGAGTTTCCGATGCCATATTGTCAACAAGTCGTCGCGAAACAAAGTCGTCACGTATAACCTTAAATTCGGTACGTCTGTTCAGCTGATGAGCAGCCTCTTGATAGTCCTTACCTTGTAGCAATTCGATATAGTCACATTCCAAAACGGTACCTGCCTCAAACTTAAATTCTTTACCGGCATATTTCACTACCATATCCTTGGTAAGTTTACGGGGCTCGCGTTCGGCATAACCTTTTGCCACAATACGTTCAGGTTCTATACCGCGAGATACAAGGAAATCCACTACCGATTGGGCACGACGTTGTGAAAGTGTATCGTTGGTAAGAGCAATATATGGTCGGCAGTCGGTATGTGAACGTATTTCCACCACTATATTGGGGTTATTCATAAGCACAAGATACAAGTCGGTCAATGAATCTTGATAATCTGTTGTTAGATCCCATTTAGACAAACCATATTGTATATCGGGCAATACCACAGGTTCGTTTGGCACAGGTTCCAAACGGAAATCATGAACAATATCCTTATTGGTGGTATATCCAAATGTGCTTTCCGAACCTTCGGCGCTGAAGTAGTTTAAGCGTGAGATATACATTTTATATATCACATTGTGTTTTACAGCGTCATTGCCAAAGCGGTATTTACCACCTCCATCGGTATAAGTTTCGGTTTCGGAACCATCGGAACCCACAAGTTTTATTTTTGTTTCGGGCAAAAGCTGCATGGATTTTTCGTCTCTTACAATACCTTCTATGGAGTACAACAATGGAGGAAGCTCAAAGTAGAACAAGTCGTCGTTGATAGGTTTGTATTTAGTACGAGTGTTTACGTCTTTGTCTTCTTTCTTATGAGGGTCAGCCACTGTACGGTTTGAAGCGAAGTAACCTCTTTCCAAAAAGTTAGGATCGCTACCTTCGGGGTAATAGACTATACCCATTTCGTCGAAGCTGGAGTTGATAGGCACTTTAAGGTTTTCGGGTGTTGCCCATACATTGTCGCCCTTTTCGTAGGTTTTGTATATATCCAAACCACCGACACCGGGATGACCATCAGAGGAGAAATAAAGCATTGTGTCGAAGTTAATAGTAGGGAAGTTTTCACGACCCGAAGTATTTATAACCTTACCCAAGTTTATTGGAGTTCCAAATTCTTCATCTTTTGTATTTCTTTTCACCATCCAAATATCGTAGCTACCTTCGCCACCCGGTAGGTTTGAGGAGAAATAAAGTGTAAGTTCGTCATCACTAATAGCCGGGTGTAAATAGTTGAATGCCGAATCGCCAAGGTTTATTCTTTCGGCTTCGTTCCATTTATCCAAGCTCTTGTCGGTCTTTTTCTTTTTCTTCTTCTTGTCGTCGCCACCACCAAGAGTAGATCTGTATATGTAACAACCTTTCATTTCATACTCTTTCGAGTCGCATCGCGAGAAGTACATCACGCTTCCATCGGGAGTAAATACAGCCTCACCTTCGTTGACCGGAGTATTTATCAAACCGCCTTTTTCATACAAGTCCACCGATGTCCAGTTGCCTTTTTTGTCCTGCATTATAGCAAATAATTCGGAGAAAGCTTTGCCGGTCCAAGCATCCACAGCTTCGTCTTCTTCCAAAAAACGCGATGATGTAAATACCAAAACATTAGTATCATCACCCACAAAATGAGGCGACCAATCGTCGTAATCGGTATTATACTTATCCATCGTAATGATGTTATGGCGTGTACGATCGGACAGCATTCTACTCAAATCCACCAACGAACCTCTACGCTCACGCGCCAACTCGTCGTCGGGTTGTAGCTTCAAATAGTTGTCGTAGTTCTCTGTAGCCTTGTCAAATTCGTTTTGAAAACGATACATCTCAGCCAAATAATAGTAGATTTTTGGTTCAACTATATAATATTTTGCATTCTTGATTAATCTATTGTATATAAGTTCGGCTTTAGGATAGTTATTCATCAACCTATAGCATTCGCCTATTTGGAAATTAATTCTGTTCTTTTCGGCTCTGTTCGACTTAATCTTTTTGTATGCACTTTGATAACTTTCCAACGCTTCGACATAGCGTTTTTGGTCGAACAATTTATCTGCTTTTACAGTGATACTTTTTTCTTGTCCGAAGACTGTTGCCACACAAAACAGTGCAGTTGCAATCACTAATATTCCTTTTTTGAACACTTTCATCTCTTATTATATTATTATTTGCTTTTTATTACTTCTTTAATCTATAACATCTTACAACGTTTTTTGGCTCCACAACGTTGCCAAAAATAATTTGCTAAGATACGCTTTTTTTTGCAATCTCTAACGGTTTTTTGCCATAATTATTTTGCAGCGACAGCTAAATTCCTTTTATAAAGTTTTGAACAAACCTCGAATTGCTATAAAATTCTTTCAGTATAATGCGTATCAAAGTATACAAAGGTATGGCTATTATCATACCCAAAATACCACCTACTTCGCCGGCTATAAGTATCACCAAAAATATTTCCAAGGGGTGTGCTTTCACACTTTTGGAATATATAAAGGGCTGCATTATAAAATCGTCGATAAGTTTGGTGGCTATAAATATACCGCCAAATGTGAGCGTAAGCGTAAGTATGTCGAACGCAACTCCGCTACCTATCATCGACACAAGCAGCATTATATAGCTTATGCCTGCCCCTACCACTGCCCCTACGTAGGGCACTATTACCAGCACACCGCAGCAGAAGGCCAACAGCAACGCATTGGGAAAACCGGCTATGGTGAAACCGGCAAAGAGCAACAATGTTACCAACAATATCTCACATAGCAGACCTATGAAATAGCGAGAGATAAGGTAACGCGAGTTTTTGAGTACATGTTCCGCTTCGTCCACATAGTCTATTGGCACTGCCGAGTATATTATTTTGGTTACATAATCCTTGTCTCTCAAAAAGAAAAAGGTTACAAACAGTGTAACAAATATTCCCAAAAATAAATCTTTGGTAACGGTAAGTATATCAGAAAATATAACATCAAAGCGGGTAGCTTTCAGTATATTTACAATCTCCTTGTTTATCATTGCTTCCAGCGAAGCGTCGGCATCCATTAGTCCGTAATCAACAAGGTATTGTTTGGCCACGGTGCCGTATTGCTCGGCATAGCTTACGAGGCTCGAGGTATCGATATTGGCAAGTTTCATGGCTTGCGAAAACACCATTGGGAACAGCCAATAGAACAACGAAAACAGCACCCCTACTATTATTATAAGCGTAAGAGCTGCCGAAAGGCTTTTGCCTATCCTAAACCTACCTATATGCGGATACTCCAACACCCTCATAAGCGGATGGCCAATGAGTGCCAATACGGCCGCCAACACGATACAGAAGGTTATAAACTTGAAGTACCATGCCAGCAACACCACCACCGCCACAAGCAAAAGGGTGATGCATATCTTATATATCTTCTTCTTGTTCATATATTATTAGGTTGGTGTTTTTTATCAGTTAATTTATAGTACCAGCTCGGCATAGGAGGTGGCTGTTTCGTACATCCTCAGCTTGCATAGGCGTACACCATGCGGCAGCTTGTCGCGAAGGGTTTCGTAGAAATATATAAGCATATTCTCACATGTAGGCTGAAAGGATGTGCGTATAAGTTTTGTGTTTAACGAGTTTTCAAACACAGCTTTTTCGTTAAGAACCAGTGCATGGTCGTATTTATCTATGATGTTTTCGTATACTATGCGTTTCAAATCGCCAAAGTCCATCACCATTCCACACTTAGACGATGAGGTGTCGGCATTAGGCTCGCCCTCAACAGTGATGTACAATTTATAGGAATGACCATGTATGTTTTTGCAATGGCCATCGTAGTTCATCAAAGCATGAGCCATCTCGAAATCGAATTGTTTTGTAAGTTGAACTTTCATAATATGTATATCTCTAATCTTATAATACGTGTACGGTGTAGAATACAACGCAAAGTTTGTTCTTTTATTTTGGCTGTGCCGCAAATTTTTCATCGCCATAGCACCATCTTATCGCCTCGGCTTTGCAACATACCTCCCCTGCATAATTCCTGCCTACCCTACCATTTTCTATCAAAATCCCACTATAAAAGTTTTCTACCGGTACTATAAAATGTCTTTTTCACTACTTCAAAAGTATATCCCAAGGCTTGGGACAAATATCCCAAGCCTTGGGACGAATATTTCAAGCCTTGGGACGAATATCCCAAGGCTTGGGATATAGAATTACTGTGGGGTAAAACAACTTTAACTGTAGGGATAATAAACTTTTATAGTAGGGGCGGATATTTTATCAACCTCCGGTAGGCAAAAAAAGCCCCGCCGTATCCATAACTAAATGATACGGCAAAATGAATTCATAACCACCAATCTAACACAACATACCTTTGCATAATCCGAAAAAAAACAGTAAATTTGCAAACTTGAACCAACGATATAAAATTGACATACAACGAAGATTAACAATATGAAAAAGACAACTTTAATTTTCTTATCGGCCTTTGTAACGGTTGTAATAACTATTATTATTTTCTCACAACCAGCCAATACCAAATATTGGAATTCCTTTTCCGAAAAGCAACTGAAAAATATAAATACTATAAGTTTCGACCTAAATATTCATTGGAAAACACCATATATTGATACCGCTTTCGCACCTTGCTCCTTTTCGATAGACAAGAATTGCATAATTATAAACGAAGGCGGATACTGCTATACCAAGGTTACAAAGGATTCCTTTTGGGTGATAGATAACGGCTATGCCAATATATCCTATGGTCCGAAGAAATACAATTGGAAAGGATCCGACAGATTTGCATATCTATACAGCCGCCACTCTCAAGGTATTGATCTTTATGCTCCTTTTTATCACAATCCGGGTAGTGCCAAATATAACGGCGATATAAAGGCGATGAAAGACAGTGCCGAGTTTACCATCCTTACCTCCGAATTGCTTACCGGCTATATGTTCGACGATAGCAGCCAAGACTATAGTATTCCGGTAATAGAAACCATCAAAACGTACTGCGACAATAATAGTGGTTGGATAGCCCGGGTAGATGTTTTCCGACCCTTGGACAGCGTTGAATACAACTACTATTTTACCAACATCAGCACCTCGGGCAAAGCTCATTTATACGATTCTGTTTTCGACTTGTCACGCCGGGAATATGCACAACATTCCTACTATAACCTTGCAAACATCTTTGCTCCATCGGAAGGCATAATGCCCGAAAAACCACGAGATACAGTTTTTAACGACAATATAGCTAACATTCCACTTGCCGGTGCCGACGGCGACACAGTATATCTATGCAACGACAAAGGATGGATATTGCTGGAATTTTGGTCGTATGGCTGTAAGCCCTGCACAGAATTTTTGCAAACAATGCAAAATGAAAAAGAAACATTGGGCTACCGCCAATTGGAAAAAGAGGGCATAAATATATATTGTATAAACATACAAGGAGGCGTAACAGACCGCATGATACAATATGCCAAAATGTTTGATGCCGAAGATATAGTTTACTCGTCACGCCAAATGATAGCTCTCGACTTCAACTTCACCCCTACATATTACTTGTTTGCACCCAACAGAGACCTGGTATATCGCGGATACGACAAAGACATAACCAATCTACTAATCAAAGCAAAACAAAAATACAGCAACAACTGAAACCGCAACAACTAAATACTTACCGCACTACAATAATACTAAGAGGACAAAAACTCAACCATGGCCAATAACACTTCGTATTAGTCCAAGAACGCTTTCGGTAAACACATCGAAGCTACTGCGGCGGTACTTTCCACCAAATAGACCTAGGCCATCGGCATCTTTACGTTCCTTCAGTTTGAAATACCTATGCCTTTCGCCCGACGAGAAATAGTTGTTTTCGGCATAAGCCACAGCCTCCGATATGGTATCGACCTCGAACTTGCGAAATATCTGGCGGCGATAAAACTTTACGGTGTCCTCGGTTTTGTTCATGCTGTATGCTATCTCTGCCACCGAATAGCCACATTGGGCAAGGGAAAGCATGGTACGCTCGCCATCGGTAAGCTCGACAAACACTACGCCGACCTCGGCATTGTCTGTAAATGAATAGTTACGAAAATGTTCCGTACCCGGAACTCCCGCCATTATGGATGGCAAATAGGTGTGCTTGCCCACCCTGGCAACGCACCAAAGTACGTCGGGCTGCCCATCCGCGGAGTGCGACAATATCGATAGTTTGTTGAACAACATATACTTTTTCTTACCCTTTTGCAAAACATTGTTGAGGTATATATGGTAGTTGTCCCTATCGGTTTCGGGCACCTGCTTATAGTCGGCCAATATTCTATGTAACGCAGTATGTAGTTGCTCGGCCTCGCTTTCTTTCATCAAAGTATATATGTAATCCATCCCACGGCTATATACCTGGGCTGTATCCACCACAGGCACCAGCAACTGAGATTGGGATATATAAAGAACCCTTTTGTGCTTAAGGCTTATTACATACACCAGACCGTTGGAGGTGCAAGGCACAGCTTCGGCCATTTTTACATATTGCCCATATTGGCTTTTCAGCTCTTGGGATAGTTGATAATCTGTTTGTTTCATAATTCAGTTATATCTATTTTGCAGTGCAAAGATACAAACAAAGTACTACACTAAAGTGTAATTTTTTCACAAACAATGAAAAACTACACTAAAGTGTAGTCTCCGTTTCAAAAAAACACAGTAATTTTGCAGCCGAAAACGACGTGCGTCAAAATATTTTTTAATAACAAAAATACAAATATCAAACAATGAAAAAAACATTTTATTCGATAGCTATCATTACGTTAGGAACAATCTCTTTTATAGGTTGTGGTAAAGAAAATAATTCGTTTGACAAACTAAATTCAGAAACAACAGTTGAAAACTCAAAATCCGTAGATGATTTGTACAACTCTATCTTATCCGAAAATGATTTTTCTATCTCAATACAAGGAGATAGTGTGAATATCACCGGATTTGGAAAAATCAATGAAGATTTCATAGCTGTCAAAGAGTATGTAGACGGTGTATTACATGAAGGGTTAAGATCATACATAGATGAAAACCCTTATCAGATATCTAAAATTGACAATAACAAAGCAGAACTTCACGTGGAAAATCTCACATCCGATGAATATAAAATCATATTTGATGAAATAAGTCAACACGGTGACACTGTTAATTTCCAATTAAAATGCAATGATACACACATAGCCAATTGTACATTGAAATTACCTCAAAATACAGGCGTTTTTATGGATATGTTGCCAATGTCTTTGAATAATAATTCAAAAGCAGTACATGTACTGGTAGCGTTTGCCGTAAAAAAATTGGTTCCTTTAGCAATAGCTGCTACTGTATATGTGATAACCTCTTCAGCTGAGGAATGTTATGAAAATCATGATAAGTTAGCTCGCACATGTGAGAATGGATTTATTTCAACTCATACTTTTGGACATTTCAACTGTAAATTCGAGTGTAAATAATTACTTTATATAACACCATGAAATTTAGAAATCATATTTTTATAGAATTCTGTAAAAAATATAGCATTCCAAAAAGAGAAACACAAAGCAATATTACTCCACTGCTATGGAGTGGAGTAATATTATGGTCAGTGTCGTTAATAATATCGTCGATATTAGCAATATTCGGATATGGATATTTTGAACAAGATACTCTGTACGAATTTCTAAATGTTTTGGGCAGCATATCACCACTATTGCTATTCATGTATGTATGCATTATTGGCCCCATAATCGAAGAATATGCCTTCCGCTATTGGACAGTAGGGAAACTTTCGGCACGTATCACAAGTTTGATTCTTGCCACAATTTTGGTGTTTTTGGTGTCGGGAAATATATTTTTAGCAATAAGTGTAGCAGCACTATTATCTGTACTGATGTTTGTAGTAAAGAAAAACGAGATTGTACTGATAATTTCCACATCGGCAATATTTGCATTGTTGCACATTAATGGTTTTTCACAACTATCAATTAGTGCAATATTTGGTTTACTGCAATTGTTTGGCGGAGCTATAGTATTATGTTGTCTAGCTCTTAAATATCGCTTTGAAATAGCTATAGCCATACATATAATCAACAATATTATTGCTATTGCACCGAACAATGAAACAAGTAAAAGTAAAATAAATTTTACCTGCATCACATCAGAAGGGGAAAACAGAATGGCTTGTAAACCTATGACTGGCAAGCACGGTGATCTAATTACACTGTCGAATAGTACCGAAACTATAATATCATTTCAAGGAAGTATCTCGGAATTTATAGATATGATGTATGATATAGATACAAATCACACAATGACAACCCTTTACCGAATAAACGAAGAGACCGAAAAATCGATGTCCGAATATAGTTTTGTACTAAAGTTATGCGATTCAAATGCAATAGACTACAACAATATACTATGTCGAACAATGGAACGTACTGTTATGCTGAAACAAGACACATTGTATGAACCAGCATATTACATAAATATAAAAGATAGTGAAATATTTAGTAGTCGCCAAACTAGTTGTGAATTTCCAATAACATTGAGCGATTTAGCCAAAAAAATGCAATTCAATTTTGATAAACCTATTATTATTGCAGAAGGCATAGATAAAGACCAAACAGTATGTCTCAATTCATATCACATTTATATACTCTACGAAATGAAAGACATCAATTTATTCAATGAGGTATTTAACAAATCTATTGGTATAGAATTAATTGAATCTGACACAAAAGTACCTGTAATAGAATTTATAGAAAATAATTATCACAACGATGGAAATAATAATTGACAGCAATGCACAAACGTGGTTTGAGGGCGAAGCCGAATACGAATGCTCATTTTCCGCAAAAAAACAGAAATCCGATAAAAGTGTAAAGGAGTTTAAACCAAGTAAGAGTATTATAGACAAAGAATATTACAAAGCCGGAAACATAAAGTCGGAAATGAATCTGGGCTTTCTGGGAAGGTTAACAACAGTATTCAATCATCAAGAACAAGTTTCTTACTTCAAAGGATTATTTAATAGTATTGAAACAGAAAAAATATCAGAAAAAGAACTTCCACAAGATTATAAAATCGATAGAAACATAGTAAAAATCAATGGATATAAATGTATAAAGATAACTTATTATAGCAACGATGAAGCAACGTCTATTGATTGGGTTGACGAATCTTATAATATACCATATTATGAAGGAAGAATAACTGAAATACCAAAAGGTTTAGTAGTAAGAAATGAAGGTTCTGTAAGCTCATCGAATTTTGGTTTTTCATACAAAAGAGAATTAACGGAAATCAAACAAACAGAAGTACTGGATTCTAAGTTTAAATTATAAAACAAGAGCTCTCAGAATCTGAGAGCTCTTTGTTGCATATCATAAAATGATATTAAATAAATAAAAACAATGAAGAAAACATTTTTTTCGATAGCTTACGCAGCTATCATTACATTAGGAATAATAACAATAAGTTCTTGCGAAAAAGAAAATACAGAAATAGCAAATGGTATAAACAAGGAAACATTTGCCGATAAAAGTGCTAATGCCAACAGTATTTACCAAGAAGCAAAACAAGCCACAATAAGCATCTGCGAAAAAATTGATGCAGCTTTTGCTTTAGATTCGGTATCATTTAAAACGGTTTGCGAAGCAGAGGATATTAATGGCTTTATGAATCTGACCGGTATCACAGAAAGGGAATTAAATAATTACAATACCCTTATAAATTCGGTTTATGATACATACATATCCGAAAATCCTGAGTTTGAAAGCGAGCTTGGCGATGGCACCTGCACCGAATGCACAAGCAATCCACTTAAAAAACTGTACAATGCCACATCGAAAACACAATCGACAGGAGGTGTAAGGGGTATTGCTACCGGTATTGGCGACTACGAAATTGCTGCTGCCGGAGCAGGGTGTGTCAAAATTTGTAACGCCATTCCATACCTGCCGGCACGGGCACTTTGCATTGCCGGATGTCTATTATTTCGTTTTCTATAATATAAATATTACACCAATCTAGTACATTATATTGCAATGAAAATCACAGATAGTAATCTAAAATGGTTTGAAGGAGAAGCAGAATATGAATGCCATATATCTTTGGGTGGCTTTAGAATAGGCAAAAAAATGGATTGGAAAGAATACTACAAAGATGGAAAAGTTATGTCAATAATGCATCAAAAATATTTAGGCAAATCCATAATAATATTTGACATAGCAAAACAAATCACTTACTCCAAAATGTTCAGATCGAAAGCAGAAATTCAAAAGCTATCGGAACTTCCACCCGAAAAGGTTGAAGAAATTGATAGAAACCTTGTGGATATAAATGGCTATAAGTGTATAAAGGTAGTCCATAGCTCTAACAACGGCAATGTAGAAATAAAGTCTGTACAATGGGTTGATGAATCGTATGCCATTCCATACTTAGAATGCAGAATAGCCGAAGTTCCAACAGGTTTGGTGGTAAAAAGTGAAGATTGGGTAAAAACATCTAAAGTGAACTATTCCTACAAAAGAGAAATAAAGGAAGTTAAAGCAACAGAAGTTCCCGATTCTACATTTAAGCTATAACTAAATACCCCCCGCTGTAGTGGGCTTTAATAATTATGGTCATTATGTAAAAAAAACAGTAACTTTGTAATCGAAACAAATACAACAGATAAATAATTGAAACAATCCAAATAATATGAATAAAAGGATTTTAAAAACAGAAAACGGAAACACCGACAATAACCAAATATGGTTTGAAGGTATGGCCAAATATGTAAATACCATATCGCTCGGAGGATTCCCTATGCATAGAAATTTCGAATACAAAGAATACTACAAAAATGGGAAAATAATGATAGAACGATACGATAATTTTATAGGGGTATCCAAGATTTTGTTTAACAACAAGAAACAAACAACATTATCTAAAATAACAGGAAAAGAGATAGAGAGAATAAAAACATACGAACAACCTCCTATAAAAATAGAAAAGATTGATAGAAAACACATAAAAATAAAGGGACATAAGTGTATAAAGGTAATTCACAGCACCTACACCGATAGTACCGAAACCAAAAGCATTCATTGGGTTGATGAGTCGTATGCCATACCTTTTGCCGAAGGCAGAATAGCCGAAGTGCCGAAAGGATTGGTGGTAAAAGGCGAGGTATGGGCACAAAACAACGAAATAAATTTTTCCTACACAATAGAATTAAAAGAAATAAAGAAAAAAGAAGTTTCTGATTCTAATTTTAAATTATAAATACATTATCTATTATGGAATATCCGTTTAGTCATTTACTGATAGCAGTAGCAGTATCAATGGTTTTCAGCTATGGGTTGGAGTTTTGGTACGCTTGGCGTAGAGGTAAAACGGAAGGCAAAGGAATAGTGGAAACTTATTTAGATATGCAAAACCAATCGCGTGGCACACGCAGTGGGTTTCTTTACGAACTTATTACCGGAGCTGTATTCCTTGTTACCGCCACTGTAGCCGAAGCCATAATGGATATTAGGGAGCTAACCCTAAGCAGCATACTGTTGGACCTTGGTATAGCAGCCGTATTTGCAGTAGGTATGTACATCTGGAAAAAGATTTTCTGAAAAAAAGGCCTTTATCATAGCCAATCAACGATAGACTATGCAGTAGAAACAACGTTACTGCATAGTCTTTTTTTCTAAAATAAAATTGCGAACATACGAAAATAGTCTTTTTTCTGTTATTAGGGCAACTTCTAAACAAATTTGATTAAACGTATAAATACCAAGTTATGAAATTTAAAAACCTATTTATGGTAGCATGTACCGCATGTTTATTGTTTGCATGCAAATGTACATCCAAGAGCGGCGAGAGTACCTCGGCCGAAAAACTCAATGCCGAAACTGTATGGGGACTACAAAGTATTCGCACCAAAAAAGTAACCTTTGCCGAAGAAGGCCGCATAGCCTACATACAGTTCAACCCCGAAACCAAGAGCGTAAACGGCTGTGCAGGATGCAACCGTTTCTTTGGCTCGTACGAAGAACCTCAAGCCGGACAGTTGGTACTATCCGAAATGGGTGCCACCAAGATGGCATGCCCCGACAACGAGATGGCTATCGAAGACATGTTCCTTTCCAACCTAGGCAAGGTTAACGCCTACCGCATAGATGGCGACAAACTGGAACTATTGCAAAACGACAAGGTGGTGATGACATTCGAGAAAACCACCCTACCTGAAGAATAATAGATATATAATATTGTATGACCCATCCAACGGAACGCATAACCTATTTTGTAGAAGTTGTACTGCCGCTACACCTTCCGGAATACTACACCTATCGCGTTCCGTTTGAATATAACGACTTAGTTGCCGTAGGGCAAAGGGTGATAGTACAGTTTGGGCAAAAGAGATTGTATTCGGCACTAGTAAGGAAAGTGCACACCGAGGTACCGGCCTACAAAACCAAGTATATCCTTTCCATACTCGACTACGAACCCATCGTTGGAGAAACACAATTCAAATTTTGGGAATGGATGGCAGGGTATTATATGTGCTACGTTGGCGATATTATGGCTGTGGCCTTGCCATCGGCATTCCGCCTTGCAAGCGAATCCACCATTGCCATACATCCCGAATTTTCCGGCGAATACGGAAACCTTACAAAGTCGGAACTCAATGTATTGGAAGCACTGATGAACAAAAGTGTGCTTTCGATATCCGAAATTTCAAACATTACGGGCTACCAAAAGATATTTCCCCTACTGAAGACCATGATAGAGAAGAAAATCATTGTCATGGAAGAGGAGATAAAACAGCGTTATACTCCCAAGAAGGAAAAATACCTATCGCTTAGCGACAAGTATAAGGATAGCGAGGCCGAAACCAAAGAGCTGTTTGACACATTGGAGAAAAAGTCCTCTACACAAAAGCAGCTTACAGTATTGCTCGCCTTCTTCCGCCTATCCGAGTTTGGCAAAAACGCTATCGCCAAAAAGCAACTCACACAGAATACCGACCTATCATCTTCGGCCATAAACACCCTTATACGCAACGGAGTATTGGTAGAAGAAGAGCGTACCGAAAGCCGCCTTATCGATGGCGATGCCACTGCCTCAGTCGACGATATAGAACTGAGCGAACAACAACAAAATGCCCTCAGCATCTGCCTACACCCCTACAGCAAAAACGTAACACTGCTACACGGAGTAACATCGAGTGGTAAAACCGAAGTGTATATAAAACTAATAGACAAAGTGGTAAAAGAGGGTAAGCAGGTGCTTTTCCTACTGCCCGAGATAGCACTTACAGCCCAGGTGATAAACCGCCTACGCAAATACTTTGGCAACAAAGTGGGAGTATATCACTCCCGTTTTTCCACCAACGAACGTGCTGAGGTGTGGAACAAAACTATTATGGGCAAGGATGGTGGCTATCAGATACTGCTTGGAGCACGCTCGGCAGTATTTCTGCCTTTTCAGAACCTTGGGCTAGTGGTGGTAGATGAAGAGCACGACAACTCGTATAAGCAATACGAACCTGCCCCACGCTACAACGGACGAGACTCGGCAATATATCTAGCACACCTGTTTGGAGCCAAAACAATACTTGGGTCGGCCACACCATCGCTGGAATGCTACTACAATGCCCAAACCGAAAAGTACAGCCTTGCCACCATGGACAAACGCTATGGCGGTCTGATGATGCCCGAGATATTATGTGTAGACATGAAAGAGGCCGCTCGTACCAAAGAGGTGCAACTACACTACAGCAAGTTTCTGCTAGACCACATACAAGAGGCTCTCGAAAACAAAGAACAGGTAATATTGTTCCAAAACCGCCGTGGTTTCTCGTTGCGGCTGGAATGCGATGCCTGCCATTGGATACCGGAATGCAAGCACTGCGACGTATCGCTGGTATATCACAAGCAGACCAACAGCCTGCGTTGCCACTACTGCGGCTACTCCATACCCATACCAAATGAATGCCCTGCATGCCACTCCACCGGAATAAAAATGAAAGGCTTCGGAACCGAAAAGATAGAGGAAGACCTACAGATATTCTTTCCCGATGCCAAAATAGCACGCATGGATCTAGACTCTACAACACAAAAAAAGAAATACCTGGAAATACTTACCGACTTTGAAGACCGCAACATCGACATACTTGTAGGCACACAGATGATAACCAAGGGGCTGGACTTTGACAATGTAAGTGTGGTAGGCATACTTAGTGCCGACAATATGATATCCTTCCCCGACTTCCGTAGCTTTGAGCGTAGCTTTCAGCAGATGACACAGGTGAGCGGTCGTGCCGGTCGCCACGGCCGACGCGGAAAGGTAATAATCCAAACCTACAACCCCTACCACCAAGCCATACGCGATGTGATAGACAACAATTACCTTTCGATGTACAAAAGCCAGATAAACGAACGCCGTGTGTTTCGCTACCCACCGTTCTACAAGCTCATACGCATAACAGTTAAACACAAAGACGAACGTATAGTGAACGAAGCCTCATCACTGCTGGCCCACGACCTGCGTCAAGTGTTTGGCAACAGGGTGCTTGGTCCCGAATACCCATCGGTGTCGAGGATAAAAAACTCGTACCTCAAAAACATATTGGTACGCTTTGAAAAAAGCGAAGCCATAGCCCAAGGCAAGAAGATTATTATCAACATCAGCAACAATATCATCAATCAAAAAGAATACTCCAAAGTAACCATCATCCACGATGTAGACCCACAATAAAAAAAACGAGAGTCGGACATCTACCAACTCTCGGATATATTACATTATCATTCTGCAAGCCTATACCGGTTATGCTATTGGCATTTTTCGGTCGAGGCGGAAAGTTACGGGCGAAATTTTAAGCACAGGAGCTGTTTGCAAACGTTTATGCTCATTGTTTCTTACAAGTTTCAGCACCCTTGCTACTAGTTCGGGATCGTCTACCTCCTCACATATCTCGTCGTAGCACATCTCGTCCTCTATCAGCATAGTAAGTATCTCATCCAGTTTGTTGTAGTCGGGTAAAGAGTCGGAGTCCTTCTGATCCGGACGCAGTTCGGCCGACGGTGCTTTTTCTATAGTGTTGCGTGGTATACGTTCTTCGTTGCGATTTATATATTCGGCCAGCTCATATACTTCGGTTTTGTATATATCACCTATCACCGAAAGGGCACCGCAGCTGTCGCCATATAGTGTACCATATCCCACGGCAGCCTCACTTTTGTTTGTGGTATTGAGCAGTATGGCACCAGTTTTATTGCTTATAGCCATCAGCAAACCGCCACGTATGCGTGCCTGCATATTTTCCTCGGTAACATCTTCGCCCATACCCTGAAATATTGGAGAAAGCGTTTTCTTCATCTGGTCAAACATATCTTTGATAGGCACAATGTCGTATGGCATACCAAGGTTTTTGGCCAAAGCCACAGCATCGTTTACAGAGTGGTCGCTGCTGTATTGCGATGGTAGCAGTACCCCCCTTACATTTTCGCCGCCCAAGGCATCGGCAGCCAGCACAGCCACTATTGCCGAATCTATACCCCCCGATAGGCCTATGAGAGCTTTCTTCAAGCCATTTTTGCGGAAGTACTCGCGTATACCCATCACCAAAGCTTTATATACCAGCTCTACCACCGGTGGTTTCTCGTCGTCTATGGTGTCGAGTAGTTGAAGGTCTACCGTTTGCGAATCCTCTTCAAAATAAGGCAACTGGCATAGCACACTACCGGCAGCGTTCAGCGCCATGGAGCCTCCGGCATATAGGTAGCTACCTTCGCCACCTATACGGTTGACATACACAAGCGAGGTGTTGAGGTGTTCCACTATCTTGTGCATACGGTAGCGTGTGCGGTAAGGCTTTTCGTAGTTAAACACGTTGCAGCCACAGCATATAACCATATCCGGCTGTTCCATGCTTTGGCTTTTGGTTAGTTCCTTCAGGTCTTCATAAAAACCTATGGCTATCTTTTGGTTTTGATATTGTAGTATTTGTACACCTTCGCCACGTACAAAATATTTCTGCTCGTCGAGGTCGAGGTACTTTTTGGTAACTATAGCCCTTATGGCATTGTTTTGGACAAAGACAAGAGCGTTACACAGCCCGCGATCTTGCACATGTAGTGGCAAACCTATTATAAAGGCTCTGTGTTCCGAACGTTGCACACATTCCTGCAATGCCAGCTGTGCCTGCTTTTGCAAATCGGTATATACCACCGAACTCATCAGCGGCGAACCGCACAATGTATTGGCCGGGAAAACACTCAACAATGCCTCCTTGGCTTGGGGTTTTTCAAGCTCGTCAAACACCTTTTGTAGGTTTTCCTGCACATTACCCGTCTTGGTATTTATCTGTACTATATTTATTTTCATTGCCGTATATTTATTTCGTCACCTATTAAAACAAACGCAAATATACATTAGTTTTTTCAATTGCGAGCATTCACCTACAATGTTTTTTATAACAAAAAGATTAACACCACATCAAATAACTTTTGCAGGCATATTGTTATCCTCAAAAAAATGGGTACCCATTTTTGGATTGCATAGTACTATTTGGTACAAAACATAGCATGATGATTGAAAATAATGGACTGTTGTGAGATTTAACCCACAAATAGGTCATCAGAAACATCTGTGCAATGCAAACATGAAATATCCAACCTCTTATGTCGAATAGTTTTTTACGTACTTGAACTAATAATCCTAATTAGATACCATTTACAGTCAATTAGCTCAAACAAATAATCTACATAAACACCGGTATCTTCGATTTGAAGATTGAGTTTAAAAGTAGTTTCATTCACCCTCTCTATTTCTATCAAATAATTTGTCGGCAAATTCAAAAAGTTTGAATATTTCCAATTTTTCTTTTCTATAGTTTCCTCGATGTCAGGTTCATCGTAAGCATCCATTTTTGTAGTACATTTGACAGGGAAAATCACCCTACTGTATTGAAAATTAGAATCTGCACAAAATCTATAAAAAAAAGACGACACACTATCTTTTTCGCACACTTCATTGCACAACACAACGTTGCTTGCATTGCATAACACTATCTTGTTGTTCATATCAATCTTAGCATTAGCATTTAATCCTATACATAGTAATGCAATCAACAGAATATTTTGGAAAATTTTTCCGGCTCCGAAGTAGGAAAAGCCTGTCTCTGAGTCTCTTTCTTTCCCGGTAAAAGTAAAACGTTCTAAAGAGCAGTAAAGTCTCTTGACTTCAATAGTTTGTGTGGGGTTAAAGATAGGAATATTTTGGATGTTTTTACCGAAAAACATAGCAGAAAGCTGCACATCATTGTGCATATCTATATAAGGGTTATATGATAAATTTTCTGCCATAACGTTGTGTTGTTTTTGAGCCACAAAAGTAATAATTATTTCTAATATACAAAAGAAAAAATGTAACTTTGTTCACTAAAAGATAATGTTTAACAATGCTAAAGTATTACAAATATGAAAGTTATAATCAAAACGAATTTTCCTTTCGATGTGCAAAACATAGGTTTTTCATCGCATGGCGAGCTGGTAATAACCCTATCATCGGAGGGTGAAAACCCTAAAAACAGCTGTAGGCAACTTCTAAAAATTCCACGTTTAAGGCACATAGAAAAATTCTTCTTTAAACTTTTGCCTGCTTTGCGTTTTTTTCTTGGAATCTTTCTATTTCTTTTTCAATTGCATAGCCCGCTATGCTCAATCAAAAGAAAGTAGAAATCTTCTCAAAAAAATTCCACAAAGCAGTTGCAAAGCAATTTTGAGAAGTTGCCTATTTTACGAAGCAGAATTTGGCGAAAGCAGTGCCGCCACACGTCCCGTAGTTACGCTTTTAGAGCAAGTGGCTAACTACGTTGTCAAAGCCAATATCAAAGAAAAAACAAAATCCTCGTACATCCTTATGATGAAACACCTGGAAAACTACGGCGACTGTCATCTGGAAGATATTACCACGGAATATATCCAAAACTTCATACCCTATCTTGAACGCCAAGGCTTGCAACGAGGCACAGTGCGGCTATACTTCCAAAAATTGGCATGTGTTTTGAACGATGCCTATAAAAACGATCTTTTCGATGAGCGTATCCTCCGCCGGGTTGAAGCAACT
>JAGCLZ010000166.1 GCA_017646685.1 Bacteroidales bacterium
GGTTTTGGAATAGGGCTCTCGTATGTAAAACAAATTGTTGATTTACACAAAGGATCCATTGATGTAAAAAGTACTATAGGCGAGGGAACAACCTTTGATGTAAAACTGCCACGCAGTTAAGGTGCTTAATTGATATTTTTTCTTCTTAATGGGGAAGCAGATATATACACAGGTCTGCTTCCCCATATTTTATGTTTTGCTGTAATGGATTGATTTGGTTGTAATAAACCCGGATAGTGTTATTCTAGGCCGCTTTGTGCAACTATTTCTTGCTACACCCACCGGAAAAGTTTTTTATTGCCACTATAAAATTTTACGGTCTCCACTATAAAAGTATATCCCAAGGCTTGGGACGAATATCCCAAGCCTTGAAATATTTGTCCCAAGGCTTGGGATTTATATCCCAAGCCTTGGGATATAAAAATACGGTGGAAGAAAGCAATTTTATCAGTGGGGTTGGAGATGTTTTATAATAGAGATTTGATTTTATTCCCAAGTATCTGAAAAATAGGGGTACGTATTGCGTATTTATAATTCCGAAAATAAAATATTAAAATCCTTTGTTGTTTCCGAAAATGTTTGTATCTTTGCAAACTGAAACAAAGTAGAAAATACAAAAAAATACTGACTATCAATTCATTATCTTTTATCTATAAATATTTAGGTTTTTCTTGCAGTAGTAATGAAAATTGTGGATTTTTTTGGAATAATTGTTTGTATAAATTTCAATGTGAATGCTTGCTATCTTTCTAATAATAGAATTCTTTAGATATTATTCTGATTTCAAAAGGAATCCCATAATCGTACTAAAATGACAAATATGACAAGACAAGAAGCAGAAATAAAATTAAAAAGTACTTTTGGAATAGATCATTTCTACGATGAGCAGTGGAATGCTATCGACCAAATTCTAAATGGCAATCGTATGTTGATGATCCAAAGAACAGGATTTGGCAAATCATTATGCTATCAGTTTCCTGCAACGCAATTCAAGGGGATTACTATTGTGTTTTCACCTTTAATAGCTTTGATGCGAGACCAAGTGAAAGCACTAAACAATAAAGGTATTTCGGCAAGATACATTAATTCAGAGCAAACACCAGAAGAAAATACTCAGACTATTCAAGATGCTATAAGCGGAAAAATAAAGATTCTTTATATAGCACCAGAAAGACAAGAAAATCGAGAATGGATTGAAGCTACGCGGAAAATGAATCTTTCAATGATTGTAGTTGATGAAGCACACACCATAAGTGTTTGGGGACACGATTTTCGACCAGCTTTTCGACGAATTATCAATTTGGTAAATTTGTTGCCTAAACATTTGCCTATATTGGCTACAACTGCCACTGCTACGAAACGTGTACAAACTGATATTGAAAGGCAAATAGGAGGAAGTATCACGACCATACGAGGCGATTTGCGTCGGAAAAACTTTAATTTGTATGTAATTAAAGTTTCCTCAGAAGATGAAAAAATGATTTGGTTAGCACAAAATTTAAATAATATTGATGGTACGGGTTTTATTTATACAGGAACTCGTGTTGATACCGAAGTTTATGCAAAATGGTTAAAATATGTAGGAATAAACGCCATTGATTACAATGCAGGTTTAGATGCAGATACTCGGAAAGAAATCGAAAATAATTTGATGAATAATAAGTACAAATGTGTTGTCTCGACCAATGCATTAGGGATGGGTATTGATAAGCCTGACGTACGATTTATTATCCATACGCAAATTCCTGAATCACCAATTCATTACTATCAAGAGATAGGTCGTGCAGGTCGCGATGGAAAACCTACTACAATCATTTTATTCTACAATGGAAGCAAAGACAAAGAAGGTATTGAAGAGGATTTCAAATTGCCGAAATCCTTTATTGAAGGGGGACGACCTGCTATAAAGTATTATGAAAGGGTAATAGAAAAACTAAAAATAGAACCTCTTGGTGAACGAAATCTTATGAAAGCGTGCAATCTCAAGCAAAAGCAGATTCGGGTTATTAAAGCCGATTTGATTGAACAAGGGATTATTAAGGAAGTTTCGTATAGTCAAAGTAAAAAATATGAATACCAATACAATGCTAAATCATTAGATGCAAAATTGTTTGAGGAGTTACGAATTGCGAAGTTAAAAGATTTGGAAGCAATGAGAGAGTATGTTTATACTGAAAAACCTCGTATGCAATTTCTTTGTGATTTTTTAGACAATGAAACATCTGAGTCATATAATAATTGTGATAATACCAATCTTACCCCAATAAACATTTTTATTAATCAGCAATGGGTTGATAGACTTAAAGAGTTTAGGGAAACATATTTTCCTATATTAGATGTAGAAACTAAAGGTTCGAAAATGGTAAATGGTGTTGCAGCCTCTTATTATGGAGTATCGAATGTTGGGAATGCTATACATCGCTCAAAATATGATAATGGTGGTGATTTTCCAGATTTCTTGTTAAGATTAACACTTAAGGCATTTCGAAAGACTTTTGGGAATCAACATTTCGATATGGTTGTTTATGTTCCACCAACTCATTCGGGTGAATTAGTGAAAAATTTTGCAGTAAAATTTGCAAGTGTTTTGAAATTGCCAATAAGTCATAATTTACAAAAAACACGAGTTACAAAAGAACAAAAAATATATCAAAACTCTTATTCTAAAAGGGATAATATCGCAGGCGCTTTTGATTATGCAAAACCTGAAGAAATCAAAGATAAGAGAATTATTCTTCTTGATGATATTTTCGATAGCGGAGCTACAATCAAAGAGATAGGTAGTATGTTAACCAAATATGGAGCAGATGTGATTGTCCCAGTAACAATAGCAAAAACAGTAGGAGGAGAATTAGTATGAATCAAGAATTAACATATTGGGTAGCATTAGCACATACACCAAAAATTTGGATTTCAAAAAAGAATGAAATGATTGTGTTTGCATTCAAACAAGGCAAAACTATCATTGATTTATTTGAATCGGATAATTTTTTAAACTTTGATTTAACTCAGGAAGAAATTTTGTTGCTAAATCAGACTAAGTCTGAATTAATAAATTATTCTTTTATGGTTGAGGATTTATTGAATCAAGGATATAATATCATTCCTGTAACTTCAGAAGATTATTCACCAATTTTGAAAGCAAATTTGAAGTACAATACACCACTTATATTATATACGAAAGGTAATAAAATGATTTTAAAAGAGAAATCTATTGCCATTGTAGGTTCTCGTAATGCAAATGAATCTTCTTTACTATTTACTGATAATGTTGCAAAAAAAGCTTCTTCTGAATACAAAGTTGTTGTAAGTGGCTTTGCAAAAGGGGTTGACAAACAAGCACTTGACTCCGCTTTAAAGTATCAAGGGCAGAGCATTATTGTTTTACCTCAAGGAATTTCAACTTTTAATAGTGGAATGAAAAAATATTATAAACAAATTATTGACGGTGATGTTTTAGTCTTAAGCACCTTTTTCCCAAAATCACCTTGGAGTGTTGAACTTGCAATGGCTCGCAATTCTATAATATATGGTCTTGCTTCAGAAATCTATGTGGCACAATCTGATGAAAAAGGGGGTACATGGTCTGGGGTATGTGATGGCTTGAAGAAAAAAAGAGAAATATTTGTTAGGCAACCTGCAGAAAAAGAGAAATGTGCAAATTTATTACTGATAGATAAGGGTGCGAAATTGGTTGATATTAAAGGTGATGTAGTGAAAGTTCCTATCACAAATTCAAAATCGATTTCCGAGATAAAAGAAGAAATTATTTTATTATTAAAGCAGGGTGGTTCATACAAAATGAGAGATATAAAAGAAAAATTACAATTAAACATACCTGAAAAAGAATTAAAAAAGATATTATCTGAGTCAAGTTCCTTTTTAAAAACAAAGAAAGGTAGTACTACTTTATATTCTATATTCAATCCTTCTATGTTATTGTTTTAGAAATAAAATATTTGAAGAAAAAATATTCGATTTTCTTTTGGATATCTCTAAATCTATAGGTTCTATGGTATAAGAATCTATAGATTTTTCTATATAATAATCTGCTAATACTACGCTATATAGCGTATTTCTTTCAATTTTTGTTGCATTTTTTCTTTGTAAATGAAAAAAAGTTTGTACCTTTGCACTCGATTTGGTTCGCAGGCGAATGGTCGTTTCGCCATGTGTGAAAAGGGAATCAGGTGTGAGTCCTGAACAGTCCCGCTGCTGTAAGCTCCTTTTTTGTAACCACGGTCATAAACAATCCAAATTGCCACTGTGCATAGTATAAAGCATGGGAAGGCGTGGCCGGGGGGAGTAAGTCAGAAGACCTGCCAAGTCAGAGATTTGAAGCTTTCGCGGAAAGAGCTTGAAATGACAGACACATTGCAGAAAGAATGTCTTTGAATTTTCACTATTTCAATACGGAAGCTATTTTGTAAACATCAAAATAGTAAACGAAGAATGAAAACGATTAAACTGATAACCTTTATAGTTATCGTATTATTATCAACCAAAGTGGCATTGAGCCAAGACACTTTAAAGACCGAAACTCTTAAAGAGGTTCGTATAATATTAGGTGCCGAAACACCCACAGAAGTACGTTCACAAACACCGGTACACGTAGTGTCCGATACCGATATAGAGCGTATCAATGCCACACAATTATCCGATGCTTTGCGTAGTATAAACAGCTTGGTTGTTCGCGACTATGGCGGAGTGGGTGGCGTAAAAACAGTGTCGGCTCGTGGCCTAGGCTCGCAATTCTCTACTCTTACACTTGATGGGGTGGCTGTAAGCGACTGTCAAAACGGACAGATAGACATAGGTCGTTATATGTTGGACAATGTAGACCACATTTCGTTTGCCAACGGCAATACCGATGATATTTTCCAAACAGCACGCTCTTTTGCAGCCGGAAACGTGATAAACGTACAAAGCAAAAGACCAAGAGTAAACAAGTGGAACAAAACCGATATGAAACTACGATTGGAAGGTGGTTCGTTTGGGCTTATTAATCCATCGATATTGTGGAATCAATATATAAACAATGACTTAACTATATCACTATCCGGCAACTATATGCAAAGCGATGGCGACTATCCTTTTACCCTATACTACACCAACAGCCGCAACGACAGCAGTTCGCTCGAATACCGTAAAAACTCGGACGTAAAGATGGGTATGGCCGACCTTAAAATATTTTACAGACCAACACAAAATCAAATTCTTACTACCAAGATCCACTACAACCAATCGTATCGCAACCTGCCCGGACCTACAACCTTCTATACTCAGAAGACATCCGAACGCATGTACGACAAAGTGTTCTTTACTCAAATGAACTATCAAAACGTATTGTCAAAGAAATGGAAAATACAACTGAACGGAAAGTACAACCTTTCGGAATGCATATACGAAGACACAGCTGCCCTCAACGCCGATGGCTACCTGCGAAACGAATATTTGCAACAAGAAGGATACCTTTCCGGTACAGCTCAGTACACTATATTCAAGGAATTTAAAGTAGCATATTCTACCGATGGAGCTATAAATACACTGTATTCCAATATGGCTGCCAACAACGAGGTGGAGCGTTACACATGGCTCAACGTCCTTGCCATGACCTACAAAGCCATGCGAATATCTATTTCGGGCAACATACTTTCTACCACCATAAAGGAATATGTTTGCAACAATTTTACAAAAGAATATCAACGTTTTTCGCCATATGTGGGAATATCCGTAAAACCATGGGAAGAACAAACGTTTATGATACGCTACTTTTTTAAAGAAAACTACCGTATACCCAATTTTAGCGAAATGTATTATTATACCATAGCCAAGGACTTAAATCCCGAGAAGGCATTGCAAAACAATATAGGTTTGTCTTACACAAAATATGAGGATAACCTATACATTATAGCCACTATGGATGGATACTACAACCGAGTTACGGACAAGATTGTGGCCATTCCCTCGCAAAGTCTATTCCTATGGTCGATGATGAACATAGGTCGTGTAGATATATTGGGCCTGGATGCCAAGGTGGAGGTCTCATTATCAAACTTCGCTCAACGTTTCACCTTGTCGGAAACTGTCTTGTCTGTTGCCCTCAACTATTCTTTCCAGAGTGCGATGGATAAGACAGACGAAGGCTCCAAAACCTACAACCAACAGATACCTTATACTCCCAAACACTCGGGTGGGGCAATGCTTCATCTCGAAATTCCCTACTATTTCGATATCGGATATAATATAATATATGTAGGCAATAGATATCGTTTGGCTCAAAACTCGGAAAATAATCTTGTGCAGGGATATGTGGATCAAAGCATAACATTATCCAAATACATAACATTAAAAGATGGAGCCTTATTGACCATTCAAGCTCAGGTGTTAAACATTTTTGATGTGCAATACGAAGTGATTAAAAATTACCCAATGATGGGACGAAACTATAAGATAAACGTAAGTTATTTCTTTTAAACATTAACAGATATGACAAAAACATTATTTAAATTAATGACAGTGGCTGTGCTAAGTACAGCATTATTCTCGTGCGAGAAAGGTGAAAACACAGATCAAACCAACGATTCGCAATCCAACGAAGGTCGTGTGTATATACTAAACGAAGGTGTATGGGGTGGCAACGATGCCGAACTAAGTCGCTACTCGGATATCGACAACTCCATTGCCAATGACTACTTTGCATCAAAAAATGGTAGAGGACTTGGCGATGTGGCTAACGATATAGAAATATATGGTGGCAAGATGTATGTGGTGGTAAACTGTTCCAACACTGTTGAAGTTATAGATTCTAAGACAGGAAATTCCATCCAGCAAATACCGCTAAGTGGCAAACAGCCACGCGAAGTGGCATTCTACGAAGGGTATGCCTACGTGTCGTGCTACGACAAAACCGTAGTGAAGATAGATACTGCAACCCTATCCATAGTAGCACAATGCCAAACCGAGGGTGGAAAATGTGAAGACCTATATGCCTACAACGGCTACTTATATGTAGCACATGCTTGGGACCAAGATGCATCGGGTACAACATTCTACGACTCTACTATGAGTGTGATTAACCTAAGTACCTTTGCAGTGGAAGGAAAAATAACCATTGGTTTGAACCCCAAGCAAGTGAAACCAATAGGACAAGGTCGAATAATGGTGGTGTGCAATGGCAACTATGCCGATGTTTCATCTAGTTTAAGTGTATTGGATATGGGAAGTAAGGCTGTACAAAAAATTGATATTCCGGCAAGCAATATTGCTGTATATAATGATGTGTATGCTCTAGCTTACAATTATGATTGGGCTACAGGACAGCAAGTGTTTACCAAAATAAACCTTACTACCTTTGTGGATACACAATGGAGCTATGGTAGCGAGCAAACCCTTGTATCGCCTTACGGTATAGCCATCGACCCTCAAACACAGAATGTTTACATTGCCGATGCTCAAAACTATCAAACAAACGGAGATGTATATGTATTTGATGCAAAAGGTACGTTTATATCCAAAACAGAATGTGGAGTAGGTCCATCTAAGATTGTTTTCCTATAAGGTTATAATATATTAATTTCAAAGTGTGAAGGGGCACTGTTCGGTAAGTGCCTCTTTATTTGCAAAAGCAGAAAAAGACAAGCTAACTTTTCATATAAAATAAACAGATAAAATATTATTAAAATGAAGAAAGTATTTATTACTTTACTGACATTGATTTCAATGTCGGTAGCGGGAGCTTACGCTCAAATTTTAGATCATCCCAAATCGGGAGAAGTGTTAACTAAAACTCCAACTATCGACACATCAGACATTTTGTATTGGGTTGGAACAGGAAGCAACAAAGCAATACTTATAGTAAGTTGGGATGAAGCGTCGCCGGCACAAAGCCTTGCATGGGGCTACCGTTGGAATGGCAGCATTACAGCAGCCGATATGCTTACAGCTATAGACAATGCCGACACGCGTCTATCTATCAATGGCGTGTCGAGTGGTTTTATCGATGATATTTCGTACTCCGATGCAACCTACAATTTATCTACCGAGCTATGGTGGTGTTACACTGTTAATGACTCGTATGCCTCCGGAGTAAGCAGTCAAGCTATAAGCAATGGTGATGTTATGGAATTTTCCGATGGTTGTGCTTTTACAGCCACTACTGCCACTCCAGTACCCGATCCTAATGGTTCTACAGATGGCGGGAACGATGATGACAATGACACCATACTATTGGCCGATGCTACTATAAGTGCCGACAGCATTATATATTGGGTAGGTCAAGGTAGCAACGAGGTAGTGATGGCCATCAACTGGAACAATCCCGATACGGCTTTGGCTTGGGGATTCCGCTTCAGCCACGACAGCGTGACAGTAAAAACAATAATCGATTCTATTGCAAACGCCGACTACCGTTTGGATTATACTCCCAATGCCTACGGAATAGCCGACATAACATACACCGACAGCTCGACCATGCTAAGCTTAACCGAAGGTAGTTTTTGGATGTATAATATCAATGGCTTAGGTGCTGCGTTGGGCTACGACCAACAATATGTAAAGAATGGCGACTTTGTGAAATGGGGCGACTTGGCATGTGCCACCATTGCTGACTCGGTAGTAATCGACGACCCAACATACGGAAGCTACACTAGCTATTCATACGTTTGGCTTACCGAAATAAACCCTGTAAGCATACCCGAAGAACAACCGAATACTTACATTCCTGTTATCACACCCGAAGAGATTGTATATTGGGTTGGCGAAGGCAACAACCAAGCCATACTTACTGCCAATTTTGTTGTGAACCAAGCTGACGAAGAATACATAGGCCTTGCATGGGGATACCGTTGGAATAGTGCCGATACCGTTACTGTAGCCGAAATGTTGGCAGCAATAGATAATGCCGACGACCGTTTTGCCATAGCTCTAAACAATGGAAGCATAAACACAATGTCGTATTCTGACAACAACTATACTCTAAGCCTTACTACTGAAGGCTATGCGATGTACAGCGTAAACGGAATTTTCCCATTAGACTATTGTAGCGATTATGTAGTAAACAATAATGATGTTGTAACTGTTGGTGATTATTATTGTGGAGGATATACCGAAGACACTTACGAAGGATATTGGAAAGAATTGGAAACAATACCTGTAAGTAATCCAAATCTTAATCGTTTCTGTGGCATTGTTGGAACAGAAGGATGTACAGCTATTTACTACGATGACAACAGAATAAAGAATTGGGCAACAACATGCACCGTAGAACGTGGATATATGGATATAGCTACAGCCGAATCACCTGTAAGTTTTGGAACCGAAACAAACGTTATTGGTTCGGCTTCCGAATCTACAACCGATGCCATAAGCTTAGGTGATGGTGGTTATGCTATCCTTACTTTTGAACGCCCTATAACCAATGGCGATGGATTTGACTTTGCTGTTTACGAAAACTCTTTCAACGACTACTTCCTTGAACTAGCGTTTGTTGAAGTAAGTTCTGATGGTCTAAACTTTGTTCGCTTCCCTGCCACATCATTAACTCCTACCGACCGACAAATAGCTGGCGACGGAACTATTGATGCTACCAATATCAACAACCTTGCCGGTAAATACCGTGTGGGCTGGGGTACTCCTTTCGATTTGGATGAACTTCGCGACAGCGCCAATATCGACATCAACAACATCACTCACGTGAAAATCATTGATGTTGTAGGAACAATAAACCCTGAATATGCTACATACGATGCCTTTGGCAACATAGTTAACGACCCATATCCAACCAATACATATTCCGGTGGTTTCGACCTAACAGGTGTGTGTGTACTGAATGAAAAAACAGTATCTATTGAAGATAACATAGCCGATATTACTATTAAATTATACCCAAATCCATGCCACAACTACATCAACATAGAAAATGCTAACAATAAAAACATATCTGTATATGATGTATATGGCCGGATGATAAGCGAATATACCGCAACATCAGATAATTTCGTGTTGAATACTCAAGCATGGAAAGGAGGTGTATATGTGTTGAAAATAGGTGAACAATGTTATAGGATAGTAAAAGAATAATTTTTTACAAGCAAATACAATTATATCAGTCATATTGACCTATCTACAATGTTATTCAAACTATTCCCCAAACTTGGGGAATAGTTTTTTTATAGTGCTATATTTCGATGCGATGCTTAGATTCTATAAAAATTTCGCAAAATAAAACCAAACGTTCTGATTAAGCTACTAAAGAGTGAAACTATTTTGGATATTGGTATGACAGCAATGAAAAAGTAGAATACTATTATATATTTTTGTAGTATGAAATTTTTAGAAGGTGCTTTAATAATTCAACCCAAACGCCCAAAGAGGTATAACATTAGAGTAGGCATATTCTATATCATCTTTAACTACGTATGAATTTTCTACATCATTCTTTTTCTTTTATTTACAACTGTAAAGGTGCAAAATTATTCTGATATAAATAACAGTTTTGTAGAAAAATTGTCCCTTTTTAGGGACAATTTTATTCGAATTTTGTCCCTTTTTAGGGACAGTTTTTGTGATAATTTGACCCTTTTTAGGGGCAGAATTGACCGGGAATGCCCTATTGCAACGTATGGATTTCTGTAATTTCTCGCTTGAAAATATTTCACAACTCCTACTCGTAACCATTAAAAGATAGAGGTAATATACCCGGCATACTCGAGCAAAAAAACACCTAATTACTCGACTAGTTTACCCCTCATACTCGATTGATTTTTAATATGGGTAACTTCTAAAATTTGAGTTGCAAGGATTTGAAAATTCATCTTTCTAGATGTTACTTTCTTTTGATTAAGCACAGCAAACTATGCACTCGCAAAGGTTCTTTTATTTCATGATAATATTTCCTAGAATGTGGAATTTTTAGAAGTTACCTTATTTTATATACACAAGATATATGAATATTTTTTATTACTGTCCGCTAAAAAAAAATCAATCTTTATAATATATTGATTTATAAAGATTAAAGAATATTTCATCTCGGATAAGCCCCCTATATTGAGTATCTAATCGGCTGTCCGCCGAAATTGGGCTCTATATTTTGCATAGTAGTGTAATCTACAAAAAAAGTCTAAAGTCTTCGTGATATTTACGTTTCATTGGCGTTTCTTTTGAATTTTTACTCCAAAATAGGATATATGTATCATCAACATAATGGCTGTCCGACATAACATGACTAGAATTGATTTTTTAGCGGACACTAATAAAATAAAATAAATATCAATTTATTATGAAAAAACGTATTTTGATTGTAGGAAGCCTACTAATGATGGCAACTATTGCAAATGCACAAGTAGGTAAGGAATTTCAAGGAAATTATTCATTCGAAAGCGATATAAACTTACTTATCAATAAATGGTCTAAAAAATCAAATTTAGATTCAAACCAAACAATTACTTCAACTCAAACAATTACTATAAAGACAGGTGCATCTAAGGATGAATTTAAATCACCGGAGGAAATCGAAAAGATGGTAAACGATACCATAAATAAAATGGTTGCCGAAGCAATGGCAAAACATGGAGCCGGAGGAGAAATCGTCTCATCCACAAACTATAGTAAATCAATGGTAATATATGATGATATTATAGTTAAGGCAAATTCTATCGAATCGTCCGACAAAGAAACAGGCAAGAAGTCTGTAATGTTTTCGTTTGAAGATAAGGATGTAGAAAAGATAAGTAATGGCTATAAAATAAAAACCAAAGATAGTGGAGTTATTACCTTGATACGAAAGGATAAGAAAACGTTGGTAATACCCGAAAGAGGTTTAGTTTTGAAAAAGAAATAACTCAATAAGGTTTACCTTTTGCAAGATATAAAGCCGAAACACAGGCAGTGTTTCGGCTTTATTGTTTACCCCATTTGCTGAAAAAAAACTTTGAGATAACGATTACGGCTTTAGACAGCTTCTAAAAGCTACCATCTATACTGTAAATACTCGATAATTAACCAGTCAACTTAAATCAGTCTCAAGATACAAATGTGACAACCGAAATCAGCAAAACATACAAATGGCGCACTTGCATTTCATAACCCTGCGGTTTAGTATCCGCAAGTGCCATACTTACGACCCGAAACTCCCATAGTTACGGGTCGTAAGTATGGGAGTTTCGGTGTCTAACTCGCATGGTTACGCCTTGCATGTGGCATGGTGGGTGATTTGCACCCCTCATTATCATAACTTCTGCTGCTTGCCATGCAAACCTCTGTTGCTTGAACGCATGGTTTCCCAAACCCTTTGGGAACACCCCCCAAACCCATTGGGGAACCTTCCCAAAGCCATTGGGGAACCTTCCCAAAGGCTTTGGGAGGGTTATTGATCAACGATGTGAGGTTGTGAAAGTAAGGAGGCGGACTTATTAGTTCTAATAAGGAATGCAACATCTCGGCTAAAGATGGAACATTAAACTCAAAACGTTCATTTGGATTGAAATTGTCAACGGTTTTCAACACAATAATGAGTACAGTTCTATTGCAACAGAAAAAACAAACAATAACAAGACTGTTTTTTATACCCGGGTTTCATTTTTACGATGGTATATCATTAATGTGTTCATACCCGGGTGTAACTCATTTGATGGTATACCACAAATTTAGCCATGGATTTTTGGGCAAATGTATTGTGTTGGGCGAATGCTATTCGCTCCTACAGATCTGTACGGGCGTATTGAAATATGTACAAAAAATCTTTTTTCTTTGTATAAATTGAAAAAAGTACTATCTTTGTGGCATGGATGGAAGATTGATTCTGTTCAGTAACATATTATAAATTAATAAATAAACGTATTCATAAATTAAAAAATAAAAGGAGAAATGATGATGAAGAAGTTTTTGTATGCTATAGGTATAGCATTTTTAGTGTCGAGTTGCACAAGTTCTAGGATGGTGTTGTCCACCGAAGGGTATCGTGATGCTTTGGACCGAGCCAAGGAGAATATTCGCAATAATGGCTACTATCAGATGTCGGAAGAACAGTCGGAAACCAATACCACGGTGCCTGGAAGATTGGTCAAACATAAGGAACATGGTCATTTGGTGGGTGTAACTCAGGAAATGGTAAATATAAAGAATGTATATGAAACCCATCTTTTTGTGGATAGTTTGGGCAACGAAATGTGGTTTAGAGTGGCTTTGCGTCCCGAAGGACAGCATTTGCTTAGAGTGA
>JAGCLZ010000167.1 GCA_017646685.1 Bacteroidales bacterium
ACTTTATTAAAGCAAGATACAAGTAAGGGTAGTATTAAATCTAAAAGGAAACGTGCAGGTTGGGATAATGAATTTCTTGCAATTTTATTAGCGATGGTTTAATAGTGGTGCGTTTGCCCTGTGCCATAAGGAAACCACCCTTATGCCATAAGGAGACTATCGCTCTCGAACTTTATCGACTATCGCTTTCGAACTTTGTCGACTATCGCTTTCGAAGTCTTTCACTATCTCGGCAGTAATCTTTCGGTTCTTCTCTCGAACAAATTTCGTTCGAAGATAGAAATCTTTTCGTTTCTCGTTCGAACGAATTTCGTTTTACGCTCGAAAACTTTCTGCTTTTCTGCCGAACGGAGTTCGTTTTATAGTTGTAGTAGTTAGGTTTATTGGCCGAACGGAGTTCGTTTTACGGTAATGATTGCTAGGTTTATTGGCCGAACGGAGTTCGTTTTACGGTAGTGATTGTTAGGTTTATTGGCCGAACGGAGTTCGTTTTACGGTAGTGATTGCTAGGTTTATTGGCCGAACGGAGTTCGTTTTATGTTCGAAAACTTTATGTTTTGCTCTCGTAGTCTTTCAATATTTCAATGGAACAATGTCCGTCACTCTTTAGAAATTTTCATTTCGAGTAGCAAAAGTAATATAATATTTTGATACTACAAAATAAAATCTAAAATATTTTTTAATCATCTGATTAACAATAGTAATATTTTCCGTCCGAGGGCAAAAATGTATAGATGTTTGGGAAATTGTGGCAAAATTTTTGGTTTTTTTGGTGTTTTTTTCTCGTTTATTTAGAAATATTTCCAAACTATTGTTTTGGTGGTTGCCGGTGAAATGTTGATTTGATACCTATGCGGTTTGGGGTTGTAATTGGCAGGCGTTAAGCCTTGGGGCAATGGAGGTTAGGCATTGGCCGAAACAATTTGCGGAAGCGTTTGTTATATTTTCAAATCAAGTAAAAAAAAGAAAAGGTATGAAAATAAGAATGATTCTGATTGTGGCGATGACGGTCGCTGCATCAATAGGTTACGGTCAAACGTTCATTGTAAGCGGGCTTGTTGAGGATGGGCAAACGGGCCGTGGTCTTAAGGACGTTACGGTAACTGTTGGCGACGGCCGAAGTGTGAGTAGCAATGCGAGTGGTTTTTTCAGCCTCGAGCTCAGTGTTCATGAACTTCCTACGGGTCTTCGGTTTACGCTACCGCAGTATTTAAAAAAGACGTATAAGGTTGAGCGTTCGCGGTTTAACAAGAATAGGGAGCTTTGGTTGGAAATAAAGCTGCATCCTTCTGACAGCTCGAAGGTTCGGGTGTCGGAGGCCGAAATTGGCAATCCGGTGGTGAAGATTCCGGAGGTGAACGTGATGGATTTTCACATTGTGGGCAATTTGCTTTACACTTTGGTGGAAACTACAGAGGGGTTTGATTACCTGCAGGTTTACGATTTGAACGATTCGCTTTTGGCCCAGGTGGAGGTGGCGTATAAGTATGAGAATTTTTACCACAACTCGCTGTTTGAATGTTATATTGCCGACGAGAGCTACGGCTGTATGCGAAGGGTGTTTTACAAAGATGGCAAGGTATGGCTTGGGCCGGAGAAATGTGTGGCGGGCTTTGTGTATTGGGCTTTTGGCGATGCACGGGTGGGCGACCTTATTTTGCAACAGCAGGATATTTACATTCCGCCTACACTGCGAGTGTTTTATCTGACACCTGAGCTTACGTTGGATTTTGCTTATTGGCAGCTGCGATATGTGGCATCGCTCAATAGCTTTGTGGTACGCGGTGATACGGCCGACTATAATTCTATAAAACGCCGCTGCCTCTCGGGCGATTTTGCCGATGATATGCAGGCGTTTATCAGCAGCCGTATAGCTGCCGACCCTTCGATGAAGGACAGTACGGAGGGGCTGAAACAGTACTACATAGATACGATGTATGAGGATTGGTTTCGGACACGTACCAATACAATAATAAATGCAGCCTTGGACGAGGCTTATAAGATAAAGGACGATATGAGGCAGTTTGGCTATAGGTATATGCCTTATTGCCGGCCTACGTTTGTGGAAGTTGGCGAGTACTACTATGTGTTTAACCTTACGTCGATGGCACTTACCAAATTTGACCGCAACATGAATTTTATGAGCACCATAGCACTTAACAAAGAGTGGTTCAGCTACTTTTACCTCCGCGACCATGCCATTATAACGTCCTACGACGAAGCCTATGCCATAAGCAGCCGCAACGACCTTGGGGTGGTATCGGGAATAGACCTCGAGACGGGCAGCATAAATCGCGAGCAAACATTGCTACGCACCGTAACGGACGAGCACCGTGTGGAGGTCCGAAACGGATATATTTATTACATGTCGTACTATGCTTATTTGGAGAAAAACCTATACAAAGAACCCATAAAAATGGTACCAACAAAGCCTCGCCAATAATTTTTTTTGAACAATAACACACTTACAGCAAGCGATATAGAAAAAAACATAAAAAAAACTTTGCTGTAATTGAAAAAAAATGCGTAATTTTGCACCGTCAAACTGATAAAAATTTAACCCTTTTGGTTGACGACAACAAAATACGTTGATGGGGTATTAGCTCAGTTGGCTAGAGCGTTTGACTGGCAGTCAAAAGGTCAACGGTTCGATTCCGTTATACTCCACAAGATTTGGTTTAGTGATAGTTACAGAGGTTTACAAAAAAAATCGAAACAAAATCGGACAAACCAAATGAGAATTAAACAGAGTTACATTTTAAGGTTTTCGGTGGGAGTTTAATACCGAAAATAAAAAAAAATGTCAACAGAAAACATCACAATAGACTTCCTGCCCGCTGTGGTAGTAGAAAGTAAATCAATCGGATTTTATGTAGAATACTTTATAGTAAACCCTATGACAGGGAAACGGGAGCGTAAACGTGTACGATTACAACGTTTATGCAAAAAGTATCACACCAAACAACGTCAGCGCATGGCCGCTCAGAAGGTGGCCGACGAGATTAACAAGAAAATTGCCGGTGGTTGGTCGCCGTTCTACGAGCAGGAGAACAGCCGACTATATACGCCGCTGAACGAGCTGCAAAAGATTTTCCTCACAGCCAAAACCAACGAGGGCCTACGACCTTCGACGCTGAAATGCTACACCAGCCAAACCAATATTTTTATGAAATGGTGCCGAACGGTAGGGATAGACCGTAAGTTTTCGGGGTGCTTTCAGAGAATAGACGCCGTAAAGTTTACAGACTATATGCTGGCCAAACGTAACAGCCACCGAACATACAACAACAGCGTGAAAGCTATGAGGGTGATGTTTGGATGGGCGGTGGAACACTGCTACTGCAAGGAAAACCATTTTGCCAACATCAAACTGCTTGCCAAAGAAAAGAAACGCCGCACGGTGATAGACCACAAAAACCGAAGTCGTATAGCATCTTATTTCCGCTCCACAAGGCCTCAGATGGAAATCGTATGCAAGCTGGTTTACTATAGCGCCATGCGTCCGGCCGAAATTGCAAAGATAAAGATAAGCAACGTATCAATAAAACACCGTTATATATACATCCCCGACGAGGTGGCCAAGAACGGAAAAGCACGCTATGCCACACTGACCCAAGATTTGATTGACTTGCTAATACCCGTGCTGGACAAGGCACCAAGCCAAGACTGCTACCTCTTTGGGCAGGGAAAGGACATGATGCCGGGCAAAAAGATGATTCAGAAAACTTATTTCTCGAAGGTGTGGATGCAGATGCGTAAGGAACTGGCTCTGCCCGACACCATGCAGCTCTATAGTCTTCGCGACAGCGGACTGATCGATATGCTACATGCCGGTATAGACCAGCTGAGTGTTCGCCAGCATGCCGACCATTCGAGCTTGGCAATGCAGGATATTTACACTTCGCACTACGATGCCAACCTAAATGATACAATATATAATAATGCTCCCGAATTTTGATACCTCACTTTGTTCAAAAAACTTTGTAACCGAGAAAATGTTGTTTGGTATTAGCTTATCGATGCCCTATAAAAAAAAACCGTGGCTGCGACGCTTTTTCACAGCCACGGCAAAGAGCCATTGCAGCTCCTTATCTTTCGAACAGCTTTTGCCAACCGCCATCTGGAGGCGTGGGCAGAACTCCGCCTATTAACATATACATAAGTGTTCCGGTAAGCGATGCTATCGATACCTTGCCGTTTTGGCTCACTGTGGCATGAACTCCGTTGGGCAGTTTATACACTTTGCCACCGGCCTTCACTCCATCGGTGCCGAAGTACTCGCCTTGCGGAGGAACCTCCACCGGCTCGGCTCCCTCTTCGGGCTTGGCATATATCATGGAGGAACTTTGGTTGCCGACCTTGGTTTGTCCCCATTTGGCTTGAATAAGAAAAACAATAACCGCAAAAAGAGTGAATATTCCACTCGTTATTAAAAAAGTTTCGTCCTTCTTCTTTACAGAAAATGCCAGCACGATGATTGCCACCAGTGACAAAATATCTGTTACTGCATAAAGATTGGTTTTGATTGTTTGTTTCATTTCTTTTTGGTGTTTAAATGAATAATAAGATTTGTTGTTTCTGAAAAAGCAACAGAGCCAAGACCGAAAAGGTGCTTGGCTCTGACAATAACGCAAAACAATGTTATTTCTTGCATGCTTTGCCGGCTTCTTTTACGCAGGTTTGCCATTTCTTGTCGGGGTGTTCCTTGCGTATGGCTTTTGCCTTTGCCATGATTTTGCTACCCATGGCGGACAGCTCTTTTTTGGTCATCTTTGCCATAATGGTTTGTTTTTAAGGGTTAGTGAAAAAGTTTTTTACGTCGTATGTATATCCATAGCACTATGATGAAAGGCACCAACCACACTGCCGGACGCATCAGCCGAGCCACCTTGTGCGGAATAGGTTCTTGGTCGTCGGGTGAAGGCTCGATGTGGGGAGCCGGCAGGTGCAAGGTGCGATATATGGTGTCGGGCTTAAGGCTGAGAGTGGCATAAAAGGTATCCACCTGTTTTATTACCTCCAGCTCCACCCTATTGTGTTCTATACAGAAGGTATCGAGGGTGCTTTTTGCCACAAAAACGGTGTCGATGCGAATGGATGGCGTGGCAACAGTGTCCGAAATCATTATTTTTTCGAAACACTGCGGGCACCGCTTTTGCAACCGTGCCATACGCCGATGGCAGCTGCACGAGCTTAGCAGCAAGAGTGTCAAAATGCTTAAAAAAAAGTTTTTATTCATTGCTGTTCCCTTTCAGTTCGTCGTATTTGTGTTTCAGTTCGCGGTATTTGTTTTGCAGTGTTTCGTAGTCGCGGAGCAGGTCGTTGTACTTTTGGCGTATGCATTTTGTTTCGTCGCTTAGCGCCACCACCTGTTCGCGACACGCCGCAATGGCAAGTTTCAGTACCTCTATTTCGTCGCGCTCGTTGGTTAGTTCCACATGTTCGGCTTCGGCGTTTTCGAGGCGTGCCTGTGCCGAGGCCAATGCCCGTTTGCTACGCAGCGTAAGCACAAAGGTGAGGAACCCCGTTATGGCCGACGAACTTATTATGGCTATCAGTATATCGTGCATAGAGTGTATTGGTTTATATTTTGACAGTTGTAAAAAAAAAGGGCGAATGCGACTCGCCCCTATTTATATATTATAGGCTAGATGGCTTGTCCGCTTTGGCTTAAAGCAACCAGCAACGCATTTCCATGGGCTGCCAGTGTAACCTCGACCACTCCGTCGATGTTAAACGAGCATTCGCATACAGACCTGTTTTCGGTGTCCAAGGCTGCGATGGTAGCGTTGACCACCTGGCCGGTGCGGTTGCGAAGCAGTATCTTATGGTGCAAAGAACGGGCGTCGGCCGACAGCACTTTCAATTGTTGGCCGTTGGTTTCAATATCATGTATTGTATATGTAGGCACCGTACAGGGGCGGAGGTCTACCGTGTTGTCCACAATATTCAACATCCCGAATGCACTAATATTGTCGTGGGTGTGGCCTATCGGGGCGTATTCGGTATGTGTGTGGTTTTTTTTTGCAAACTTAGATATTATCTTACTCCACAAATATGTCAACCCCTCATCGTTTAATACTTTACTCATATCTATTGTTTATTAATTATCTAATTCAAGCATAAAAGAAAGTCAAAAAAAACTTTCTCTTATGCTTACCTAAATAGTTATCCTACCAAGTCGTCGCCTCCGCCACTATTGCCGCCACCATTATAAGTACCTTCGATAATAGCATCTATTTCTGAATTGGTTAACGAAACTATTTCTACCGGATCAACTACTATACTGTTGATTTTTTCTAGAATTTTCGCCCATAAATGGGCAACACCTTGTTCGTTTAAAAATTTTGCCATAATGATTTGGTTTTAAATTTGTTTGTATTATATGAATTATTTAGTATTAATTTTCTACGTCTTCTATTATGCTTGCTATTTCCTCTCTGGTAATAGGTATTATATCTTCGTTGCCTACTTCGCTCCATCGATAGCTGTCCCCTTCCACTGCCACACATGCAAAAACCACCGTAGATACAGTATTTACGTAGTAATCTCCGACATTGGCTTTTGTAGAGGCTGTAGGGTCTTGTTCGCCATATAGGGTAACGGGTTCTACACAGTTACATACAGCAGATTCATTCTCTTTCTTTTTCTTTCCAAAAAGAGAAATTATTTGTTGAGGTATTTTGTCTGGTTTTGTCATAGTTATACTTGTTTTATTTATGTTTAAAAATCATATATATCGCTATAGCTGTTAATCCTAATGCTATGCCTGCAATGTGCCAAAAAGTCAAAGTACTTTTTTTTTAAAGTGTTCGTACTCCTGTATCCGTCGGTTGTAGTTTCCGCCACCGGCGTATTGGAGGAATGCCTGCCGTAGGTCGTCGTCGGTGGGGTTTGGCACCTGTTGGAGCAGTTTTAGCAGCCGGCTGCCCGCCCAGTTGCCACAGCCTATGTTGTACACAAAGCTCGACAGTGCGTCGTATTGTGTTTGTCGCAGCGAAAGGCCTTTGTTGTTTATGTATGGTTCTACCTCGTGGCGTATGTGGTGCAGCATGTATTCTTTGGCTTGCTCTTTGGTGCAAGTGTCGCCGGCTTTCACCGCAGTACCGTCGGGGTAGTAGTGTGTGCCGTAGCCTATGGCGTAGCCGTTCACATCCCAATATGCTTTTAAGTTAAGCCCTTCGAAAGATATTATAAGATTTATTCCGTAGTCGCTCGTTTTCATGAATGTTATTTTTTTGCTATCATTATTATTGTTGTTGCTGTTATTAAGGCAGCAAGGCAAAGTACTATGATACTTTTTGTTTCGAATTGCAATTCGAATTTCAAACTTTCTTTGCCGTTGATTACGTCTAAGAAATTGGTTTCTTCGTTGTTCATGTTGTTATTGGTGTGTTTTTATTCGTATAAATAAACTTTGTAGTAGTTGATATAGGAAAGGAAAGAGTCTTTGCCAAAAATTGTTGTTCCAAAACTATCGGCAAAGGCTTCGTTGGTTTTGGTTCCCCATATTCCGTCGGTGGTCAAGCGGTCGCCGTTCCAGTCCGGACAGTTGTTGTGTATGCGTTGCAGCAGTTCCACCTGCCATCCGTTGCTTCCGATTGTGAGTGGGAACTGAGCTGTGCGAGTGTTTTGGCAGTTATACAGTACTGCTTGGCTGTCGGTGTGTCCTTGTTTGGTTTTCAAACGGCGATATAGTATTATACCTATCACAATCAAGGCCACTATCAGCGAGCTCCATAGCAGTATTTTTGTTTTTTTGGTTGTTGTTTCCATTGTTTACTAGTCGTTTATTTGTGTTATGTGTATTCCTTTTTGGGCCAATATTGCTTTTATCTGTTGTCGTTCGGAGCTGTCGAGGTTGCAGTTTATCATACCTTCGAGGTTGTGGAGGGTGCTGCATCCTATTCCGGGGCATGTTCGGTTGCCGTATGCTGCTTTGAGGGCTTCGTAGTCGGCGGTGTTGCCCAGCTGCGAGAGGTAGTTGTATAGCTGTTGCTCATTGTCGCCCAGGTAGCCGAAGCATGAATGTATGTTGTTTGCCATCTCTGCAATTTTGGCAGCCGATATTGATGTGCTGCCATAGTTCTGTTCGATTTCGTTTTCGGCTTGGCGCTGGTTTATTGCACCTTTTATAGAGCTGACTATCGAGCTGATTTGGCTTTTGAATAGCCAAAGCAGTCCAATTATAAGCATTACTATTATAACTATTGCTATTGCCTTTCGGGGGTCGCTGATAACGTTGAGGAACCTGTCGGCACTGGATACCCCGCGGTCGAAGTTGTCTAATCGTTGGTTGTTCATGCTATAAGAAATATATTATTGCCACCACTGCGGCTATCAGTGCAATGGTGATGTACATTTGTTGGGTTTGGCGTTCACTTTCGAGCTGCATTTGGTAAAGGCTCAATGTTGTATCGGCCTCCAAAGCGTTTTGGTTGGCGTTGGCATTTCGATTGGCTTGGTTCTCGGCCATCTCTCGGCGGGCGGCATCGTCGGTGCCGGTTATCCAGCCCCAAAGGCTCCAATGCTGTTTGTTATGTAGTTGTTTTGCTTTCATGGCTTTTTTATTTTTTGAAATATAAATATACTACTATTACCAGTGCTGCACAAACCATCAGTGTTGTAGAAGTTGAGCTTTGCATGCTCAGCCTGTCTTGTTCGAGAGCGGTGGCGTTGTCGCTGAGTCGTCCACGAGTCAACAGGTCGATACCGTCGTTTATGGCGTTGTTTATGCCTCCCACCACGTTTCCCAACAGGCTTTCCAGTCCTCCCAACAGGCTGCTGCCGTTGTTGGCGGCGGTGGAGGTGCCATATAGGTTTTGGTTGTCGGTGTATTGTGCCGGTATGCCTATGGTATAGTTCCGTTGTTGTAGTTGTTTGGGTTTCATTGGTCTATTTTTTTGTTATTACTATTGCCATTACCACGGCTGCCAATATTATCAGCGGTAGCATGCGGTAGATGGTGTTGCTTTGCCTTGCACCGGCATCGGCGGTTTTTTGAGCCGTACGGGCGTTGGCCGAGCTTGTAAAAATATTGCTTACAGCGTTGACGATTGATGAAAAAATATTCATGGCTTATCGTTGTTTGGTTCGTTTCAAAATTATTATCAGTATCAGCGCCAGCCCTGCCACAATAATCCATTTGTTGTTGTTGGCCTTTTCGGATTTCAGTTCTTGCTCTGTGCGGTAGGCTTCCAGTTCGGCCTGGGCAGCCTGTTGCATGGCGGTGGCTGTTTGTTCTTTTTCTTGCTGTATCAGAAGGTCGGTATGCACACCGTCCAGCACCTTTTGCTGCTCTTCTTGGCTGAATGGTACCGGTATTTGCCAGTACTCGTTGGCGTAGTAGTGTTCGCCTTCGGGCACTGTGCTGAATGTGGGCACGGCCGAAAGGTTGATGGCTTTGGCTGCATCGAGGTATTTTTTAAACAGTGCTGCATCGGTGGCTTTAAATTCGTAGTATCCACTTTTGGCCTCCGAGCCTGTTTGCATCATATCGCGCAGATAGGTTTCGTAGAAGGTTCGGAGCTGAACACGCTTGCTTTTGTCTGTCCAAAATACTTCTACTTCGCCCCGGTAGTCGCAGTTGGCGTTGCTCTTCTTGTAGCAGTCCAAGAAGGTTGCCAGCATGGATCGGGAGCATGTGCGTTGCAGTCCGTTGCCCGATGCGTGTTTGGTATTGTAGGTTTGTTTGGTTTTCATTGGTTTCTATTTTTTTCTAAAGTATAAAAATAAAGCCACTCCTGCAGCCATTGCCACAATCAGCCATAGGCGTGATTTTGAGTCGGCGGTAGCGTTGGGTTGTGTCGCTGTTGGGTCCTGCCCCATCGGTACTACGGCATGAGGCACCTCTCCGGTGGTGGTGGTGGTGGTGACACTTGTCGATGGCTCCATCTTCGGGGTCATCGGCTCGGTGGCAGGCTGTGGCTGCGATATGGGTTCGGCACTTGCCACAACCTTTTCGACTGCTGCGGCCGACAGTGTTTTTTCGGGTTTGGCCACTGCCGCCAATACGGCGGGCTGTTTGGCAACTTTAGTTTCTGCCTTTGCAAAGGTTGTTACCTGCCTTTGTAAAGGAGCTTCTGCAAGGCTCAGACCGGTGGCCTTATTTCTATAGCTGATTTGTTTCTTTCTCATGATGCCGAATTATTTCTTTTTATAAATCATGCATAGCACTACCAGTATGGCAGCCATCAGTATGGTGTGCAAATCAAAGAATGTTCCGCCAATTTGCAAACCCGGCTTGAGGTTGGTGATGATGTGTAGGCGGTTGTAGTCGGGTTGTTTTTGGTTGTCTTGAGCCAATTGGCTGTCGGCATACATTGGTTGGTGTTCCGTTGTATCTACTCCGGTGGTTGCTCCATCGGCTCGATGGTATTTATTATATTTGCTCTGTCTCATAGTTTTATTATTATTGTTGTTGATTTGGGTTTTGTTTGATGTGCCTGTACATATCTTTGCCAGTTCTGTTTTGGCCCTTTGGTTTTGGTTTATTGTTGCATCGATCTTCAAAGCTTGTATATATAGAGCCATCACTCTTTCGGTGGGAATTACGTTGCCCATTTTTACGAGTGTATCAATGCTCTGCTTGAGGCTTTGAGGCGAGGTACCATGCAATGTTCTGAGGGCGTAAAGGTCTGCCAGCTCTTCGCTTTGGGTCTGAAGCTCGTAATGTCCTTGTTCATGCGCCAAAATAAATTGTTGCTGATATGGAGTGTATCGGTGCCATACATCGGCGTTTATTTGTATGGTACCGTCGTCCATCAGCACGGCGGCAGGACACGAGCCCAGTTCTTTGCTGTCGACGTAAGTGATAAGCATTATCCTACCAAGTCGCCGCCGCCATTGCCATTGCCTGCTTCGCCATCATTGGCGGCTTGGTCGTCGTCGTCGCCTTGGTTGTCGTTGCAGTTACAGTTTTCCACTTTGTTGAACTTCAGCTCTACCTTTACATTTTTGCTCATCAGCTCGCCGGCAGCCCTACATGTAAGGGATACGCCTTTGATGTGTTCGGCAGCGTTGAAGTCTTTTTCGCTCTCGGCACCGTCTTCCACATTGCGAATGCCTATGCCGAAGATGGCAAGGTTGTCGATTTTCACTGTGTTGCCGGCCAAAAGTTGTTCTTTTATGCAGTCTACCATATCTTCAAGCATACCTTTGATAGCACCTGTACTGTAAGGCAGGTTTCGGTTTTTCATCAGCTTGGCCAAACCTTCGATGGTTATAAGTTCTTTTGAAACAGCTTGAGCAAAGTATTTGCCATAGCTGGAATTATTTTCAAATGGATTTGGTTTTACTATATAATCTATCATATCTGTTATACCTTTCTGTCAAATTTATTTCTTTATGAAAAACAATAGAACCACGGCGGCCAGTGCAAGAATGATAATCAATGATGATGATGATTGATTTGAACTGTTGGCATAGCTGTAGTAGTTTATATCGGCAGGTTCTTTGGTGCTGCCTATAATATTGCCAATACCTTGCATCCAGCTGCCAATGTAGCCATACCATGGAGTATTGGCGGCAGGCTGTGAGGCGGCAGGCTGTGCGGAGCCATCGGCATTAAGTTTGTAATGTATGTTTGTTTTCGTTGGTTTCATAATCTTTTTCTTTTTATAAAGGGGCAAAAAAAACGATGTTTTCTGCCCCTTTTTAGCGGATAAGATTTGTGTTGTTGTTGTTTGAGTGTGATTAAGCGTAAAGCTCAATTACTATTTTGTAGGTAGTATCGGCAGGCACGCAAATATCCATCCATAATTGGTCAGATATTTCCACTTCGCCTTCGCTGAATGGTATCTCAATTTTGTTTTGGCTGTACTGCATACGATCGTAGTACTTGCTCATATCTATTTCGTTTTTTGCCATCGATTTGAATGGGTACATCTTGTTTTGGAAGTTGATCACACTGTTGAAAGCGTTGGGATCGTTTGTGCCACCAATCGTTACGATGATGTTTTTGATGAAATGAGGGTTAGTGCGGAAGTAGCGTTTAAAGCTTTCGATTGATTTTTTGTTGTCGTTTGGCATTATTACCAAATCTTCGTTTTCTGTTTCGGGAAGGGTTGCCAATACAGCATCAACAGGGTATCCGGCAGCACTAAGCATAGTGTTGATACCGCTTTTCAAATTGAAGTAGCCTTTTTCCACACCCGATTTGACTTGTTCGGTTACAATTTGTTCTGTGAAGTCGTATTGTCCGCTGAAAATAGCTATGCTTTTTGATGTAGAAGCATTTTTGTTCTTTACGCTGAATCCAAATCTTGGAGTCAAAGCGTTGTTTCCGATTGATTCGCTCATAATTCTTTTTCCTGTGAAATAATTTGTTAATACTTTGTCTTTGCGTTTGTTTATTTCTGCTGTAGTCATATAACCTATTTTGTTTCTTCGGCCGGAGCTGCTGCATTGGTTAATGCTACTGTGTTACGGTTTTTGTAATAAAGATAACCGAAAACTACTGCTGCCACCATCGCCACGATGGCAATTGTTTTTACGTTGTCTGCAAAAAATTTTTTCATTTTACTTAGATTGTTGATTATTACATTGTTTTCTGTTTGTCTACTTGTTGTTTTCTGTTTGCAAAGTTACGAATACTGCAAACCGCAGATGTATAAAAATGTACACAAATGATTGAAAATGTAGCAATTTGTGGGAAATTGCAGAAAAATGTATGAAAAAAAAAGCGAGTGTAAAGAAAAAAAAATGAATCTTCGGGAAGTTAAGTTCCCAAACATTCATCTAAGGTTCGCCGATGGCATGAATTATAACATTTATTTCGGCAATGGAGAAATAGTAGCCGGTGGTAGGATGGTCCGATGGAATATTAGGATGCTTACGCAGCCAATGTTTGAAGGTGCGTACATCTACGCCGTAGGCCATGGCCATTTCTTTGAGCAGTCGAGGACGAGAGTTCAGGCGGTTATTGTCGGGCATGGCTGGGTGGGTTTTATATTGTCGGGTCGAGTTTTATGATGGTATGATGGTAGGGGTTGCCTTTCTCGGCAAGGGCATTGAGGCGGGTTTGTTCGTTTATTATCTTATTGAACAGCGTTGGCTGGAGTTCTTTTTTGCGTACCGAAAAGTTTTCGGTGCTGGCAAAGAGTATAAGAAAACTGCCAAAGGTAAACACTTTGGGAGGCAATTGCCGCAAACCATGTGCCACAATGTAGCAGTCAATGCCCAGCTGTCGGCGACGGATGTATATGTATTGCATCGTCGAGGGCGTTTGCTGGTCGAGGTATGCCATTGCATCGTCCAGTATAAGGTTGCCGCCATAATAGTTGCGTTGTATGGTCAGCAGGTCATTGGGCGAGGTGTATATCATGCGTGCCGAACCTTGCAGGTTGAAGATCTCGGCAGCTGAGCTCACTATGGGCAGGTGCTGCCATTCGGCTTCGTCGGGTGTAAGGATAAGGTTCTTCGGTCGGGTAGGCACTACCTTTTCTTTTATAAACGTGGTCTTACCCGTACCGTTGATGCCTACTATCATGTTTAGCTGTGTTTTGCGTATCTTGGGTGTTTGTTCCATAAATTAATTTGTTTTTATAGAGGGCGTATGCGATACGCCCCTACTGTTCGTTGCTTTTCTCTACCATTGCTTTTAATTCTTCAATCTGTCGTTCCATTTCGGCACGTTGCTTTCGCATCTCTTCCAGTTCGTGGCGTTCTTTGCGTGTGGCAAAAGCCATCATCAGTTTGCTGCCGTATATGGTGGCTATGCTTCCTATCAGTGCCCAACCGGGACTAAGGTCTATGCTTTTTTCGCCAAGGTAGTTGGCCCATGCGTTTACAAGGGTTTCGTGTTCGTCGGGTTGTAGCTTATAGTCGCCGGTGTCGGTGTGCTTAATGAGTAGGCACAGAATGGCGGGTAGCAACATGTCGGTGGTGCCCACTATTATTTCGGCTGTTGGCTTTCGCAGGGTTATGCTGTTGGCGTGGTTTCGCACGTCGGCGTTGGTTATGGTTTCGGGTTCCGGTTCCTCTATGGGTTCGGGTTCTTCGATGGGTGAGGGTGGCACCGTAAAATCTTGTATATCCTGGCCCATGGTAGCCATCCATATATCTGCATCGTCTTTCATAATGTTTCGAGTATTTGGGTTATTACTTCGGTCAGTTTCTGTTGGTCTACTATTTCTTTTATTTGTCCGTCGGCAATGGTTGCCACACTGCCATAGATGTAGCCGTCGGTACGTTGGCTTACAATAAGGATGTTTTTGCCGTCGGCAGGAGAAGGATAGCGTTCCATTACGGCGTTGAATATTTGTATTGCTTTCTCGTCGGTGATGTGGCCCTTTATCATGGGTATCATCGGTTTTACTAAGGTTTTAATGTCGAACATAATATTTTATTTTGTTTTGTTTGTTTGTATATCAAATTTTCTTCGTACCTTTGCACCGTCGATTTCGGAAACGGAATGAAAAACCAGTGCATTATCAAGACGTAATCGGAGGACTTTTATAGTATTAGCGAGCCGAAAATGACAGAACACGTTTTATCATACAGTGCAGATAAGTAAAAATACCAGCGTCAACGATTTTGGTGTTTTCGAGTTTTAAAGGCAAAGATTTATTTCTTTGCCTTTTTTTGCTGTAAATTAAATGCTGTAAGTATCCAATTCTTTTTATTTCCCTTGTATTTGCTTTCAATAACAACCCTAAAAGTTTCAGATTCTAATAAATACTCTTCTTTTGATTTAGACAAAGAAAGGTTGCCATATTGCACCACTGTGGCGATGAAATTAGCAACATCAAAGCCCAGCTTTTTTATATCAGCCTCGTGTTTGTCTATAATATGAGCCAATCCAAAACCTTTGTGTTTTACAGGGTCTGTAACTTGTCCCCATACAATGTCTATATACCCAATATCATTTCTGTAAAGAGCATTAATACACTCTCCTTCTCTCTTTTTCATAAGAAATTTGATAGCTTGTACCGGTTTATTTTCAAATTGAGTATATATCGTACCAAAATCATTTTTTTTGCTCATGTAATATTTTTCGTTTAAATTGTTTATATATCAAAAAAGGCTAATACAGGAGCGTATTCGATACTCCCCTACAAATCCAATTCCCTGTCCGCAGTCTGTTGTCCGTTGTCCGTAGTTTGTTGTCCTGCCAATGTTTTTCTTATCTTTTCGATGTCGGTGTCGCTTACGCTTCGGAGGTCGCCGTTTAGTTCGCCTTTAATGAAACGGCTGTTGATAAAGTGGTTTATCACATGGCTTCGGCTCCAAGCGGTGTTGCGTCGACGGCTTTCGCGGTTGCACACGTAGTCCAGCACTGCGAGGTTCTCGGCCGTAAAGGCTATCACCACACTGCCCGTGGGCAGGTTCGAGGTTTGGCGTGCCTGTTGCAGTTCTTGTTGCAGCATTGCAATTTTGTTTTGCAGTTCTTCGGAGGTTTGGCGAGTGCTGTCGGCAAAGCGGTCGGCATCGGTTTTTTGCAGTTCGAGGTCTTGCACGGCTGTAGCCAATTCGTGTTCAAGTTCCAGGTTTCGAGCTGTAAGGCGTTCCACCTCGGCGGTGCTATAGGTCAGCTGCTGTTCCAGCTCTTTGGTGCGGTCTGCCACCACTTGCGGAAGTTTGAAACGTTCTATCACAGCTCCGAAGGTTTCGCCTTTGGTGGCAAAACCCAGCATGTCATGTATGTCGTTGAAACCGTCGAGGGCTTCTTTTTCGCATCGCACACTAAATTGTGCCAATGCCCTTAGTACGTTGTTGTCTTGACTCATATTGCTAATATTTTAAATTTACATTGTCGGTTTTTAATTCTATTTAATACTGTGTACAAACTATGTAGTGTAGTTATGTAGGCTTTGTAGCAGATTATTCGTGCTGTGTAGCAGTGAAAAACAGCCTGCAAAAACATACACTGTTTTCGGCTATATATCTTACAGGCTGTACACTGCCGGGCACATAACAGTTATTATCAATCAAAAAACACATTATCATGAACTTACCTCTAGTGTTTTAGTACTGCATACATAATTTACTCCACTTTAAACCACTTGTTTATTTATAGTATATTTATAGTGTGTTTGTGTTGTATTTTAATATTGGTTATCAATATTTTAAAGAACGATAATGCAAATATACAACTTTTTTTTGATATTGGGACAACGAGACAACAAGTATGGCGGCTGCCAATCGTAGTCTTGTGGTCTTGTAGTCTGCGAAGCTTAAGCGAAGCATCTCGAAGTGTAGAAAAGAAATTTTTGTCGTTTTTTCGGTAACTACCTAACTACAAAACTACCTTCGGCAACGCTTTTAACGCTTTTTGGGAAAATGGGTAACTACAGCCAACTACAAAACTACACTGCCGACTACATACCTAACTACATATTGTATAATCTTTTTTAAGTATTTATATTTGTTTGTAGTTACGTAGTCGGTGTAGTCGGCTTGTTTTTTCTATTTTCAAAAAACGGCTTTTTGAGGGCTTTTTTTTGTAGTTACCCCCCCCTTTTTTGTAGTTACCCCCCTAACTACATTTGTTATTTTCTAATAAATAAGCCTTGAGCCATGAGCATAAAAAAAACGGGCAACAAGCGTTGTGTCTGTTGCCCGTTCCGGTGGGTTGAGGTTGGTTTAATTTTTGGAAGAAGGAGCAAACTTGTGTTCTTGGTCGAGGAACACAACATAGAATACATTATCTATCATATATCCTGCTACACGTGCTTTTTGTCCTCCTATATTTCTTATTGTTCCCCACTTTACTTCGGTCTCTATATATTGTGGTTTTCTAAACTTGGAATCTGCCGGGAAATTGCCATATATGTCTATTATTCCTTCTTGCGAAGCTGTGGTACGGTTCTTTTGGCAAATCTCCACAAGTTTTGTCATCAGTTTTGCAAGCAATCCATTTGTTTGCCACTGCTCAAAGGTTTGCCCCTGGCTATTGTCCCAATCTTTGAAACTTATAACTATGAGTGGTTCCGATTCGCCTACTGTGCGTTCGGTGCGTGTGCCGGCTATGCGTTGTGATGCACTGCTTTTTGCTTTCAGCTTGTTGGTACCCAAGCGTTCGTTAGTTTTCTTCTTTGTCATAGTCAGCAATGAATTTATTTATGTTTCCAAAATAAGGTATGGCACCATATTTTCCGGCAAGGTAGTCTTTGCCAAACGAGGCATCGCCACGTACGGTTCTTGCTTGGTCTATCTTGTATTCCAATAGCGAATATAGGTCGGTGGCTCCTGTTTTGTCTTTTTCTGCAAACCAAATTTGGTCTCTACGCAGCAGGTCTTTGCGTAGCAGGTTGGTATCGTGGGTGGTTATAATTAATTGTCCGCCGTTGTTGATGGGGCTTTGCCATAGCTCCAGCATCTGTTTTGCCAGATGGGTATGTATGCCTGCTCCATATTCGTCCACTACCAATGTTTTGCCATTCATAAGCGAGTCTATCCATGGTCCAAGCAAAGCAAATATTTTTTGTGTTCCCAACGATTCGGTTGCAAGTGGCATATATACATTGCCGTTGTCGGAGGTGTGCAAAGTTTCTATCGACAATACTTTTTGCTCTTCCACTTTGCCCTGTTCGGTTCTTACCTTCTGTGTTTGTTCTTCCACTCTTATGTCGCCTATACCGAAATCGGCATTTTGCATAAAGTAGCGTATGGCTTTGCTCATTGCCTCGTCGTTCATGTATTTGTTGGCAGTGTACATTATGGTATCGGCCAGCATTCCGGATATTATATTGAACGAGTGTTCAAACCAGTCTTTTATGGCTTTGGCTGTAGGCTCGTTGTCGAGGGCTGCTTTGGTTAGGAATAGTGTATTGTTGCGTGTACTTTCGATGTCTTTTTTTCGTGCTTTGAATATTTTGCTGTTGCACAGTATATCGCCGTCATATCGCTTAAAGCAGTAGCTTTCGCGGGTTGCTCCGGATTGGCGTACAAACAGCCATTCATTATCGATGGTCTCGGCAGCTGTGTTTATATCAAAACCATAGCGGTAAATGTTTTCTCCTACTTTGATGGTTATCTCCATGGATATTGTAGCATTGTCGGTGGCAAACAAAAAACGCTGGCGGTATATTTCGGATAATATGTTGTCGTCGCTGTATGAGTTTAATACCATGTATCTGAAAAAGCCCATGGCATTTATAAGGTTGGTTTTGCCCGATGCGTTGGCTCCATATATGGCGGATAAAGAACTGTAGTGTTTATCGGCAAAGGCTATGGTGCCACGGCTTGTCTCTACATTGGAGGGGCATAGCATACTAAACACTTTTTCGTCGTAAAACGATAGATAGTTTTTCAATACAAAATCTATAAGCATAACTGTATTATTTTTGTTCCTTTTCGATTTGCAAAATTACTGTTTTTTTTTCATATAAATACCGTTTTTGCGAAAAAAGTTCAAATATCGCTGTTTCGTGATTGTTTTTTTGTTGCTTATATCAATAAAAAAAAAACACTCTCCTCCGCAGGGGGTAGGAGAGTGAAAAAAAAATGTAATGAAAAAAAAACAGTCTTATTCTTTTATTCGAGGTATTCCCATACTTTTTGGCGTATGAATTCGGTTTGGCTTATGCAGTGTACGGCGTATAGGTTTCGGGGGTTGGGGTATCGGTGGGTGCGAGCCATGCGGGGCATGTAGCCGTATTTTCGCAGGGCTGTTTGGAGGCGGAAGTCGTTGAGGTTTTTGTTGCCGGTGGCCAGTGCCAGTACGGCTTTTATTTCGGAGTAGCTGAGCAGGTATATGGTTTCGCCAGAGCCTTCTTTGGCGGGGGTGAATGTTATCTGCAGTGTTTCGGCTTCTTCGGTTGGGGTCTCAAACATGGCGTTCATGGTGTCGATGTTGGCGTAGTCGTCGCGGCCAAAGATGTAGTTGCTTTTTGTGCGTATTACCTCGTAGGCTACTTCGGCCCATACCTGGTCCATGTCGATGAGCCTGTAGTCGGGGTCGATGTCCACGATTTTGAAGCATAGGTATCGGCGGTTGTTGCTATCGCGCAGAAAGCGTGGTTCGTTTACGCTTCCGCACAGGTTGGCTATTCGTGTTCGCTTTCGTGCCGAGGTGGTGTATAGCTTTCGGTTGGTTACGTCGGGGGCCGATACTATGGCTTTCATCGAGTTGTAGTCTTTGCCAAAGATGGTTTCCATCTGGTCGTCGATGTTGAGAAACATTTTTTCGGCCAGGTAGTTGGCGGTGTTGTAGTCGGTAAGGCTTGGGTTGATGTGGCTGCACACTACGTAGTTGTGCAGAGCCGGTGGGCATAGGTAGTTGAGGAACGATGTTTTGAAGCGTCCTTGTGCTCCGATGAGTATGAGCATTACGTCGTTGTGCTTTGTTTCCATGCTGCAGAGGTAGCAAGCTATGAGCCATTTTTTGAAATAATGGTGCCAAAGGTCGTTATAGTTCATATCGCCTATTTTTATGCCCAGGCTGTCATCGACCTTCACGCAGTCGGCCAGGCGGTCGATGTTGCCAAAGGTTCGCAGTTTCAAGCCGTAGAAGTAGTCTTTTATTGGCGAAAATTTTGCCACCCGGCTGCTCTTCAACAGGTCTTCGAGGTCTTCTTTGGGTTTGGAGAACTTCATTTTTTTGAGTTCTATCACTATGTCGCGTAGGTTCTCGTCTTCGAATGGCTTAAAGTCGTCGTCGGTAGTGAGGTTCATAAACTCGAGCGTGCATGTGGTTCGGTTCATTCGGAAGCTGTAGCGCTTGAAGAGCCACTCTTCTATCTTTTCGATTTTGGATTTTTCTTTCATCACCTCGTCGTCGTCGGGCGTGGGTTCCCGGGGTTGGAGGTGGTCGGCATCGGAAGGTTGGGCATCTGTTTGGCCTAGGGCTGCCGCTCCATCGAGCAGTACCATCTCTTCGTATTGCATTTGTTCGAGTTCTTCGTCGGTATATATATTTTCTGTATTTTTCATTATATGTTGTGTTTTTTTTTGAGACTCGTTGCTGTGTCTCTACTCGATAAAAATAAGCTGAAAATTCCGTCGGCGGTTTAACGTTGTTACATCGGCGGTTTAACATTGTTACATCGGCGGTCTAACGTTGTTCCGTCGGCGGTCTAACTTTTTCGGGCTTTCGAGCCTCTCACAGTTCACTGCTCACTGTCCGTTGTCCGTAATCTTTTCAATTCTTCTATCTTTTGTTCGTTACGCTCTATCTCTTGTTCGGTACGCTCTATCTCGTCCAGTATGTCCAATGGCACTATCTTGGCACGGTATATTGCACCGCCTATAAAACTTTCCAACCGCAGTTCGGTGTGCATATACCCGAGGTTGGATGCGTAGCCCACATAGTACATCGGTCCTCGGGGTTGGCGGAGGTGGAAGTAGAATACCATTGCGTCGAGCTTGCGTGCATAGGGCTGGCGCAGCATCTGATCCACTTTGTGGTTTACCATCTCGGCCACTTCGGTGTGAAAGGGTTCGAGGCATGCTTCCAGCTTTAGAAGCACACGCTCGAGCAGTTCCAGTTCCTCTGCCACTGCGTTGGCAGCTCCCGAGGCTTGGGCCAACAAAAAGTCTAAACGTCGGCGTTTGCCGTCTATCATCGTGCGAAGTTCTTGCACTTCGGGTATTTCATGCTCTATCATGTTGAGTTTTTTTTGGGGGGTTAATGCTTAATATTTTCGGTCTGAAATCTATAGTCTAATGACAAACGTTGCGAGGTCTGTTGCCTGTTATCTGTTGTCTGTTGCTTGTTGTCTTCAATAAACCATCCTCGTCTTATCATTTCGGTACGTGATAGGTTTTTGGCATGGCATGTTCGGAATAATGTTTTTCCGCATCGGAGGCATACTATTTGGCATACAATGCTGTATCGCGGGCGGCCATTGCGGCCCTTTCCGCTTACCACGGCATACACTTCTTCCAATTCTACATGGCCTAATATTCGACATATCAGTCTTTTTATCTTTTGTTTCATTGTTCTGTTGTTTTATTGTTTAAGGGTTAATGTCTAAGGTCTAAAGTCTTTAGTCTAATGTATTTTTTTGAATACCACGTCTGTAAAATCGTCTCGCATGAGTGCTGCACATTCAAAAAACATACAATGAGCCGTCTTTTTGAATGCACATTTGCTGCAAGTCGTCTCACCGTCTTGGAACTCGCCTTCTACGCATTTATATTCTCTTCCTTTATATTCGAATGTTTCTCCCACCGGTATTTCTCTGCGATGAGGCTGTTTGCTTGGTCTACTCATAATGTTTAATATTTTGATGTCTAAGGTCTAAAGTCTTTTGTCTTGTTGTCTCGTTGTCTGTTGTCTGTTGTCTTGTTCAAAAAGGTTTTCCACTTGTTTCAAAAACTGTTGCCGGGCCCTGTCGCGAGCCTGTTCGCGGGCATCGATGCGTGCCAGCATTGCCGATGTATAATCTACAATGTTTCTCATGTCGGGGTCCTTGCCGGCCGATACCGTAAGGCTGTATTTCATCAAATCCTCTCGGCCACTCATCAGTACTATAGTTTCGTCGTCCTCGTCGAGGGCTATCATTATTACCGATTTCATTTTTTTTACCGCCGTAGCTTATTCGAGCGTTTTCCAATATTTCGTCTAATGTTTTATTCATAATATTGTGTTGTTTTAATGTTTAAAGGTCTAATGACAAACGTTGCGAGGTCTGTTAGTCCTTAGTCTTGTTGTCTATAATATTATAGGGTTTGTTTACCATATCGTAGTGTAGGTTTTCCACATACAGCAGGTGTTGGAACAGTGCAGGCAGCTGGGTGTATCGGGCTCGTTGGATCCACACCTTGGGTTCGACCTTGAACGATATTGCTGCCGATTGCGTAGCCGGGTCGTAACTTATTGCCACAAAATCCAGCTGTAGCAGGAAGTAAAACCTACGTTCCAGCGTTTGAAATTCTTGAAGTGTCATCTCTTGGCCTCCTCTCCTATTTGTGTTGAGCGGCTGGTGCGATATTTGCAGCGGTTCTTTTGGTTGCGGATGTATGTTTCTGCGGGGGCACACCAGTCGCCTTCCTGTGTTTCGATGTGGTTGAGGCAGCCCTGGCATAGCCGCACCGCTTCGTAGCGACGTTTCGACGCTCCTTGCCCGGCGAAGTACACACAGGTGTAGTTCATAATGGCATAGCGGCGTATGTCGGATATCAGCACACTATGCGTACGGCCTTTCAGTGCGTTGGTAACTGTTTGGGGCGTGCAGCCAAACACAGCTGCTATTGCCAGCCCGGCACCTTTTTCCAGTATTTTCAGCTCTCTCTGTTTCATAATGCTTTCAATTTTATTTGTACTATATTTTTATTATCTTTGTATTTTATTTTAATCAGAAATCGAGTGCAAAGATATAGAAATAAATCTAAATAATATAGAAATATGTCAAGAAAATTTTTAAATTCAAAAGAAAGAGTACTTTATTATATTGAAAAAAAGAATATTAGCAAGAATAAATTTTATACTCTAACAGGGGTTTCTAATGGTGTTTTAGATAAGAAAAGTGAGTTATCCATCTCAACAATTGAGAAAATTTACTATACTTTTCCTGAGTTATCTTTAGAGTGGATTTTATTCGAAAAAGGAGAAATGTTGCGAGAAAATATAGAAAAAAATCAACAAAATGGAGTTGTTTCGGAAAAAATTTTTCGGGAAATTTTGGAAGAAAACCAAAAGTTGAATAGAGAGATAGGACGTTTGGAAGGGGAGATAGAGCGGCTGAAAAAAGCGGCTGCCCCGGGGGCAGGGAGTGCCGAATGTGCCGCTGCCGCCATATAGAATGGACCCGAAAAGCGACACTGTTTTAACCTTGTAAACCACAAAAAGAAAACAAATATTAATGTAAACAAATGTTTTAGGTTAAAACCTCAAAACGAAACAGAACAAAAACGAAACAAGATACAAAGTAAATAAAAAGAAATACAAACCCAACACCCACACCCCCAAAAATGTAGCAACGTTAAAACCCACCTTGGGCAGTCAACGGTTCGATTCCGTTATACTCCACAAGATTAAAAAAGAAAGCCCTGCAAGTTTCTTGCAGGGCTTTTATGTTTATCGGATGAAATCTATCAGAAGGAGTAGTAGTCATTGCCTACTTGAATTTCTTCTTGATATTTATCGCAATCCATCTCTACGTCCAACGGTACGCTTGGCTTATTGAAATCGCCTTTGTAGAAGTTTATAGTCTTATCGTCATATACCTTTTTCATATATAGGGCCCATATAGGTAGCGCTGCGTTGGCACCTTGACCGTGAGCCATAGAGCGGAAATGTATTGAACGCAACTCCCCTCCTACCCATACAGCGGTAGCCAACTTTGGAGTGATACCTATAAACCAACCATCGGAGTTGTTTTGGGTGGTTCCCGTTTTGCCGGCTATAGGATAGTTCAAACCATATTTGTAACGCAAACGAACGCCTGTACCGCTGCTTACAACGCCTTTCATAAGCTCTATCATCATGTATGCAGTTTGTTCGTCTATAGCTTCGTTTCGGTTCGGGACAAAACGTTCGAGCACCATACCTTTGTTGTCTTCTATTCGTGTAATTATTATAGGCTCTACATACTCGCCTTTATTGGCGTATGTGGCCATAGCACCTGCCATTTCATAAACCGATATATCGGGAGTTCCAAGGCATATAGCCGGCACGGGGTCGATAGGAGCTTTTATACCCATACGACGAGCCAGCTCTATAACTACCTCCGGCGAGCCTTGCTTCATAAGGTATGCCGACACGTAGTTTACAGAGTTCGCCAAAGCCCACTTAAGAGTTACCATCTCGTCTTGGCATTCATCGGTCGAGTTTTTCGGACACCAATCGGTTCCATCGGCATTCTCAAAACATACCTCTGAATTTGGCACTTGCGAACATGGGGTAAACGAGCCATCTTGCATTGCCATTGTGTATACAAAAGGTTTGAAAGTCGAGCCTACTTGTCGACGACCTTGCGTTACGTTGTCGTATTTAAAATATCGGTAGTTGATACCACCCACATAGGCTTTCACATGTCCTGTTCCGGGCTCTACCGACATAAGTCCTGTGTGTAAGAAAGATTTGTAGTAGCGCAACGAATCCCACGGCGACATAACAGTGTCACGAACACCTCGCCATGTAAAGACTCTCATCTTTACCTTCTCGTCAAATGCTTTACGTATCTCCTTTTCTGTCATCCCTTGATCCTTCAGCGCACGATACCTATCAGACTGTTTCATTGCTTGGCGCATATATGTATCTATTTGTTCGGTGGTTATATCCACAAAGGGAGCGTTTTTCCGGCCTTTCATCTCTTTAAAAAATGCCGGTTGCAAGTCCTTGCCCAAATGTTCTGCCACAGCTGCTTCGGCATAGCGTTGCATGCGCGAATCGATAGTTGTATATACCCTTAGGCCGTCCTTATGTACATCATAGTATTCGCCATCGGGCTTTTTGTGTTTCTTACACCAATCCTTCATATAAGTACGGACGTACTCTCTCAGATATGTAGCCGTACCATCATTGTGGGTTTGAGGCAAATATTTAGTCATATTAATGGGCTTTTCCTTCTTTTCGTCATACTCTTCTTGAGTTAAGAATCCAGCCTTTACCATCTGACTCATTACCACATTGCGTCTACGCTTCGAATTTTCGGGATTAAGCACCGGGCTGTAGGATGTGGGAGCTTTAAGCAATCCCACCAAAGTAGCAGCCTCTTCCACGGTAAGCGTTGCCGGAGTTTTGGCAAAGAACGTTTTGGCTGCCGTTTTTATACCAAAAGAATTGCTACCAAAATCCACAGTATTTAAATACATCGATAATATTTCGGTCTTCGAATAGTTGTGTTCCAATTTAACGGCTACAACCCATTCCTTGAACTTTGAATGCAAAAGTCCCAAACCCGACTTACGCTCACGAGGGAACAAATTCTTTGCCAACTGTTGGGTTATGGTACTACCACCGCCAGAGCCACGGTCGCCACCTATAATTGTTTTTCCCAACACACGCAACAAGCTACGAAAATCTATACCCGAGTGCTCATAAAAACGCACATCTTCCGTTGCTATCAACGCGTTTACCAAATTGGGCGAAAGGTCGGAGAAATAAACATTCGACCGATTCTCCACCCCTATGAATCCCAATATCTCACCATCTGATGAATAAACCTCTGTAGCTAGATTACTTTTGGGATTTTCCAATTCTTCAAACGATGGCATAAAGCCAATCCATCCCCATGAAAGCATGGCAAAAAAGACTATCACAGCCAGCCAACATAAGGCAAATAATTTCCATAAGAACTTATAGCCTTTTCTATTTTTTTCTTTCTTTTGTTTTGGTTTATTTTGTGCCATAATATATACAATATATAATGTTTTTGTTTAATTTTCAACCTTTGTAGTATTGATTATCCTATGCCCTATTCCACACACTCTATTCTCAATCCCACATTTTTTATCCCTACCACGTTGGTATCTCTCAAGCCATGAAATATCTCAAACTGATACATTCCTTCCTGAGGAAAAATAATATCTTTACGCAAATAGAATCTGTTATCAACATGGCTCGACGAAACCTTGCCATACCATTTGCCCGAAGGATCGGTAAGTGGACATTCCATTGTGTCCAACGCATATCCGCCGTTGGGGAATGTAGTCTTGATAAAAAGAAATGCATTAGAGTATGGATATTCTCTTGTATTCCTAAGATCTATAAGAAAGTTATATCTCTCAAGCATATCAGCAGAGTCCACTTCTACGTTAAACACCATTTTATCATCAATATTCCAAACATTATCTTTTATAGTCTTATGCTCATCATAAAATACCGACATTTCACAACTTACCATCATTCCCACTACAAGAAATAGAGCTATCGGCATTATGGTTTTTCTAAAATATTTCATCATCTTGTTATTATTTATCTTTAGGTTTTGCTTCTACATTATTGGCCGACTGACGTTGTTGTCCATCACCCGAATTACGGTGTTTATTCTTATTTTGTTTTTTACCATTGCGGTTATTGGGTTTGTCTGTCTTATGTTCAGCATCTTTGGACTTGCTATTTCTGTCGTTATGCTTGTTTTTATCGTTTTTATTGTTGCGATGTTGTTTACCGGAAGAGTTGTGTTGTTGATTTTTCTTATTATGATTTGCAGTACTTTCCGCTGCTTCTATGTCAGTTGCACTATCTTCCATTTTCATCAACTCCATTTCAAATTCGTGCGAGTTTTCTTCCATCAACACTGTTGCCGACATTAATTCTGTTTGATAATCTTCCAACTTATCGGGGTATTGCTGCTTGTTGTTCATCTCTATGATTTCCTTTACAGCATCTACAGGAATGGCATACATATCATTCTCACCTTCGTAAGAATACCACATCAAACCACGCAAAACATCGGTCTTTTTGTGCAATCCCAAACCTTTCTTTGTACGTATACTGGTATTTGAAGGAGGAAAGCTCTTCAAAGCATCGGCATAAACCTCGTATTCAAAATTTAGACAACATTTAAGTTTACCACATTGTCCGGCAAGTTTTTGAGGATTGGGCAGTATCTGTTGAGCCTTTGCCACACTAGTAGTTACCGATTGAAAATTGGTAAGCCATGTACAGCAGCATAATTCTCATCCACAAGTACCTATTCCACCCACCTTGCCGGCTTCTTGGCGAATACCTATTTGCTTCATCTCTATCCTTACCTTGAATTCTTCGGCCAACACTTTGATAAGATTTCTAAAATCCACTCGTTCATCGGCTGTATAATAAAATATGGCTTTCGAATTGTCGCCTTGAAATTCCACATCATTGATTTTCATCGACAATCCCAAGTTTTCACATATCATACGGGTTTTTATCAAAGCATTTGTTTCGCGTTTCATTGCTTCTTCCCATCTGTCGATATCGCTTTTTTTGGCTCTACGAAACAATCTCTTTATCGAATCGGAATTGACATCTATCTTACGTTTTTTTATCTGCAATCGACAAAGTTCGCCAGTCATACTCACAATGCCTACATCATGCCCCGGCACACCCTCTACCGCTACAACGTCGCCTTCTGTTACTTCTAATCCATCCGGCAAACGATAAAAATCTTTTCTATTATTTTTGAATCGTACTTCCACTATATCAAACATCGACTCGTGGGTAGGACGAATGTTTTTCATCCAGTTTTTCGAATTCAATTTACAGCAACTGCCAAGTTCTGTTTCCGAAACAGGAACATACGATTCTGGGCAGTGATTACAGCCTCTGTATAAAAAGTGAGACTCTTTGTAAACTACTTCCGGAATAGTAGGATCCGGCTCCAAATAAGGATCTACCGACATTTCGTCGTAGTTATATGGAGTATATTCGTCGTAGTTTTCTCTCACCACATTGGTTTCTATATCTTTTTCACTTTTCAAACTCACCGTTTTATCTACCTCTTCAGCTCTTTTCTCTGTAGTCTGTTGGTCGTTTATGTTGGTTAATTCTTCGCTAGTATTATTCGAAATATTTATTTTTGTGCTATCGTCCATTAGTCTTAATTATTGTTTTAGCAATTTACTTATTGAAAATGACAAATCCATAAACGCAATTTTCGAAAAAGCATTGCGTTCGATGGCATATATAGTTTTATTTATTACGTTTTCTATACCTTCGATATTCCGTTCGCTAATCATGCGAGGGAATGCATTGTTAAATTTCTCGTCGCCAAAATCCAACTGATAACTAAGGTTTACTCCTGCCACTGTTTTAAGAAAACAAGCTCTGAAAGAGTCTAATGCATAAAGCAAAAACTGTTTTTGCTGCTCCCTACCCATGGCATGCATCTTATCCACCCATGCCGACAAAGACAACATTTGAAGCTTAAACAGTTGGCGTGTCCAAGTTACAAATAGTTCGGCAAACAGATGATCTTGCTCTGTTTTGCTTATGATGTTTCGAGCTTCTATAATATCCCCTTCGGCAGCCTGTAATATATTTTCCACATTGCTATCGGGCAAAATATTTTGCAAATACTGCCTCATACTATGCTCATCTATCTTTCTCAGTTGCACATTCTGCATCCTCGAACGTATGGTGGAAAGTATCTTATCTTGATTTTCCGACACCAACAAAAATACAGTATTGTCGGTGGGTTCTTCCAATATTTTCAACAACTTTGAAGCAGCAGCAGTATTCAGCTTTTCTATCATCCAAATGACCATTACCTTGTACTTTGCCTCGTAGGTCTTTAGGCCTAATATTCTGTTTATCTCTGCTGCATCACGAACGTTTATTGCTCCTTGCTTTTTTTCTACTCCCAAATATTCAAAGAAATCTTCCAACCGTATGTAGGAGTTGTTTTCCAACACATAAGTTCGAAATTCCTGCATAAGATCTTTGGAAGATACATCTTTGTCGGTCGATTTTACAGCTGTATTTGGAAAAACAAAATGCAAATCACTATGTACCAACTGCTGATATTTTATACACGATGGACATTTTCCACACGAGTCGGCTCTCAACTGTGTCTGTTCATCAACATTGGGATAATGCACTCTGTTTTCGCAATTTAAATATTGTGCATACGCCAATGCCAATGCCAAACTGCCGTATCCGTTTTTGCCCAAAAACAGCTGTGCATGACTGATTCGACCCGAATCTATTATCCGTGTCAAACTATTGATCAATTCCCGTTGTCCTACAATATCTTTAAAGTACATAGTTCTTCTAAATAGCTTGCAAAGATACGTTTTTTTCTCGAATATTTGTGTCTTTTGCTTTATTTTTTCTTTAGACACTGTATTACAGAATATTAATAAAGCTCCGCATTAATACCAAATCATTATAAATCAACAATATCATAGATTCTCTTCCACAATTAGGCAACTACGAGTGGCAAATATTGAATAGCAAGATGTAAATCAATCGGTTGAATCAAATCATACTCGCACATATTTTATACCCTATTGTCAATCTATTCATGATAGGGTGTTACGGGGGGGATGATATACCATTATTTTTGTTGCCTATATACGCCTTAAAACTCCATCGTGATGCAGATGAATTTACATCGTGATGTAGCTCCAGCTAGTACGTGATGTAGATAAACCGGCCTCGGGAGGGAGTTTTTGATAATACCCATTGGTTGAACTATTCCTACATTTCGAAAAAAAATCGTAACTTTGCAAACCAGACCACAATCGCACTTCCTACAATATAATAGTACCCTACGAATGCATGTTCAAGGTGCTATAAATGGAATGAGATTTTGTATTGCCTCGCATCAATGATTTCGAACGTCCAACAATGCAAATCGTATCTCTATATCACCCGGAGCCGAAAAGAACATTTCGGTAAATCCTTTTTCGCTGTCGTAGGTAATCACCTCCGTCCATTCGCCTCGTCGGGTTTTGGCCTTGCCGTGGATGATGATCTTGTTTTCAATCTTTTCCACCTCCATCTTGTAACGAAGAAACATCCACTTGTCAAGGAAATCCACACTG
>JAGCLZ010000168.1 GCA_017646685.1 Bacteroidales bacterium
GATACTTATGGAGGCCTCTGAATCACCTCCTGATGAGGTATAAATTTATAAAGGGGGGGCTTGCTCAAGAAAAATAAACTCCCAATCTTTGTAATTCAGAAGATTGGGAGCAATATGTCATGTTTAGCGGACAGTAATAATACAAAATTCCATCGGGAGGGAGATTTATCTACATCGGGAGGAAAATAAAATTCCATCGGGAGGAAAATTCATCTACATCACGAGGGAAATTTGAAGGCTTATGCAAACCTTTTTATAATGGCTCCAAACTTTGATGGAGAAACATCGCCGTTAGAACGGATAATCTATACCGAAGTTGGTAACAATCTGATTCCATTGCCAATGAGGTAACCGCCAACGTTCAGCCTTGGTATACTGCGGGTCGTAGAACGGAATGGCGAAATCCAACCTCAAGGTGATGATGGAGATATTCATTCTCAATCCAAATCCTCCGCCTATGGCCAGCTCCGGAATGAAGGTTTTGAAAGTAAAGTTTCCATCGGGAAATTCGTTGGACTGACGTAAGAGCCAAATATTTCCCATATCTACAAACACGGCTCCTTCGAATATCCCAAAGAGGTGAAAACGATCTTCGAGATTTATTACCACCGACATATCGCCCACTCTTTCAAACACATTGGCCTTTTCGTTGAAATAAGCACCCGGTCCAAGTGTGCGTATGTTCCAGGCTCTTAGTGTAGTTGGGCCTCCGCCATAAAAACTTTTTTCGTATGGCAACGATATCGAGTTGCCATAAGGCACTCCTATTCCGAACATTAAGCGTGCAACAAAGGTGTTGGTATTTGACAGATAAAAATAATGTTTCAAATCCATTTCGGTACGCAAATACTGCGAGTAAGGCACACCTAATAGGCGATACACTCCGGCCGAATCTGCAGGCATATCCAAAGCGCAGTCTATCGTATAAAGCAGATTACCGGCAGCTTCCAACTTCATGGCAAAGTAAGTAAAATCTGTTTTGGTATTGAAATGCTGGGTGTTATACACAAAAGTATAATGGGTGTTCATGATAAGGTGGTCGGAGTATTGATATTTCAATCTCAAATCAGACAATTGTTCTATCTGCTTCTTAAACTCTTCACTTTGATTGATGAAACGCACGTAGGTGAATTCCAATGGAATGTACTGATGTTGACGATAGAGGGTGTTTCTCCAGTTATACCCAAATGATGTATTGGCCAATGCCCGTTCGAAATAAGTACGAAACTGATAGTTTACCCCCAACGAAAAGATTGTACGCGGGCGAAAACGCTTTGAGAACCACGATGCCGGCATGGGGATTATAAACTTTGGCACATCCAACGACATATCTATACCCGTTTCGAATGCCGAAAATATATCGTAAAAGTCATCGGCTTTGGTTTTTAATGCCGACTTTGCCAACTCAAACAAGAGCGATGTTTTGATATTAAAAAGTTCGGCACCTCCGAAAAGGTTTTTATTTTGATATCCCATTGTCCATTGCAAACCGAAATTACCTATATTGTTTGTTTCTTCGGTATCGGTCCATAAAGGCGATGTATTGCTTATCTCGAACGATGTAGAAATGGAATTCCGCATAGCGTTCATCAACCGTATGCGAGCATTGAGGAAGTGTGCGGTATCCGATTTCTTGTCGGCCCGAAAGAATTCCACATCTGTAAACTTAAAGTTTCGGAGGCTTATCAACGAGTTGTAAGTTAGTTCCACATTCAGCAACCTATACAATCGACTAGGCTCCAAAAATATAGCTCGACTTATCACCGATTCGTCCAAAACCATCTTTCTGTTCGTAAGGAAATGATACAAGGTTTTGTCGCCCCTATTGTTATACAAATATTCAATTGTATCCATCTTATATGTATCCACGGGCAGCAAGGTCTTCAAATCGGGATATATATAAATATTGTCGATATAATATTTCTGCAAAGGCTCCTCCACTATCTGACCTACAACGTTGTACACCTTTGGATTAGATATTTTCATTTTCACATCCATGGTGCAATCTGTTTCGTTAGTATCCAACACAAAACTTATTATATCCTTATTTGCACTGTAGTATCCATAGTTTTGCAACAGTTTTATCACCCTGTCACGTTCGTCCGAAAATAAATTCTGATCATAATAATCGCCTTTCTTCACAAGGGTTCTGCGGTTGGTTCGTTTGATCAGTTGTCGCACATCATCGTTATCTACTTCCAATGATACAGAATCAATTACATAGCGTGGCGAAGGATATATCTGATATATTACATTTATTCTGTTTTCCTTTATAGTATCGGTTTTGTATGCCACTTCCGATTTAAAACATCCCTTTGTTTCCAAAAGCAATTTCAATTGCATAGCAGTAGCATCAACACTTGCTCTATCAAAAATAACTGGAACCGAACCTTGCTTACGAATAATATTGTTGATCCAATTGTCCTTATCGGGATTGGACAAGCAGTAGAACCTCATGCCCAAACGCATTCCCAATATGCGATTGTTTGGCACTTGTTGGGCATACTCCGGTGCCGATGACAATGCTGATGATACTATTTTATATTCATCTTCCGAAAGAGAATCCTGCTCTATAACATACATGTTTTTATTTAGCAGAAACTCATTTTTCGGAATATATTTATCCACACTACATGATGTCAAGAGCAAAAGCGAGAATAAACATATATATAATCTGTGTATCATTGATTTGTATTGCAAAGTCATGTTTATAATTTCATCAACATATTCATTATCTTGTCGGATGTACCCTTGTTATCAGCTACGTATTGCCTACACACATCGGCAGCTTTCACGTACACCTCATTATCTATAAACCAGAACGATAACACCTTTTCCAAACTTTGTTCGTCTGAAACAGAAACACCACCTTGCAATCTTATTATATCTTTTGCCTCTTGAAATTTCATATAATTCGGCCCGAAACAAACAGGTTTGGCAAATGCCAATGCTTCCAATATATTGTGTATTCCTTTTCCAAAACCGCCACCTATATATGCCACATATGCATACTGGTACAAACTCGAAAGCATTCCTATATTATCAATTATAAGCACATCGTAGTTTTTCACATCAGGCATTGTAGACAGTTCTGAATATTTAACACATCTTGCTCCAAAAAGTTTCTGTATCGAGTCTATGTGTTCCGAATGAATTTCGTGTGGCGCCACAATCATTTTAATATCTTTATTGTGGGGTTGGTCAATAAAAGTCTTTAGCAATCGTTCGTCAGGTTCCCATGTACTTCCTGCAAGCAAGACTTTGGTATCGGCCACAAAACGTTCCACATCAGGAAATTGGTTTACAGCAGAAGCAATTCTGTTCACTTGATCAAAACGTGTATCACCTGCAACCGAACACGAGTTTATACCATGTGATTTCAAAAGATTTTCAGACTCTTTGTTTTGAACAAAAAGATGGGTAAAGGCTTTCAACTGATTACAAAACCATCTGCCATACCATTTAAAGAAGTATTGATTAGGCCTGAATATGGAGGAGAATAATATGGTAGGTATATTATTGGTCATCAAAACATGCAAGTAGTTAAACCAAAAATCATATTTGACAAAAAAGGCTTTTTGCGGATTCACAATCTTTATAAATCTCTTTGCATTGGCAATCGTATCCAGCGGAAGATAGAACACGTAATCGGCTTTCGGATAATTCTTTCGTATTTCGTAGCCCGATGGCGAAAAGAAAGTTACAAATATCTTGTATTCGGGATATTGTTCTTTGAATGAATCTATCACCGGCCTGCATTGCTCAAACTCTCCCAATGACGAAGAATGAAACCATGCCAATGGTGCATGATTATTGGCAAGTGCGGTCTCTATTGCTCCAAATATATCAGTGCGACCCTTTAGCCATAGTTTGGCCTTTTCGTTAAAGAGGCTTGCCAACCTAATACCTAAGCCATAGCATAATATTCCAAAAGTATAAAAGTATCTCATAGTTCAATGCTTACCAATACATAATACAACAATATCATACAATATTAGTATTCTTTTAATAATAATAATATTCTTGAGTGGTTTTTCCTTCGAGCGGTATCATCCAACCAAATTTTATACCATACAAATGACTGAAATATTTATTATTATCTTTTCCTCTTATACCCATATAATCGTCAATCACATATTCACGAGTCGACTTCAACCACATTTGAGTAAATTCGAAACTTATATGAAAATTCAAATAGTTTTTCTTTCTGTTCATATACCAAAATCCCACACGTTCAGAGATAAGGGCACCTCGTTGTTGGTGGTCATATAGCTTTACATAGTCGCCCGAAAGTTGTGGAGCTTCTTCCATCCAGGGTGTGTATATAATCTGATTTTGAGCTATACCTGCACCAAACATAAAGAATATTCCCGAGTTGGGATTGTTTTTTATCACCGGTATAATCTTTCCCACTTGTAGCATACCTATCAAACCTCTGTTGTATGCTTCCACACCGGCATCGGTACCTCCTGTACCTATTATAGTGCCGGCTTCGGTATATAACGACTGTAAGCGTTCGCAACGATTTTTTAAATTATCATTTCCAAAAAAGAAACTTCCCTCTATACCAAACAAAAAATTAGTTTTAGTTTTATAAATAGCCGAAACTCCGAAATCCAACATCGGCGAAGTAAACATGTCATTCATTGCACCTTGTGCCAACCATGGTGCAAAATTAAAACTAATTATCGGACAACTCAGTGTATCAGTATATTCACTTGATGTTTGTGCTTTAGATGAAAATATGAAGCACATTGCAATAACTAATCCAATTCCTACCTTTTTCATTTCTATTCTTTTATTTTTATCCCTTAATTAAACATATTATATATTCATCGACCTCTCGTAGGCCTAATAATATTTCTGTTGGTAAACGCTATAACGATAAATTTATTTTACCCATTGCATTATTTGAACAATTTTGTCGTATATATCTGTATTCTCCATTACCCCTATAAAGTTTTCGGCTCCCGGCCCGTAAGCAAATATCGGCACCATCACCCCTGTATGATTGGTGGTGGTGAATATAGCTTCCGACTCGCCGTTAGTGATATTCCCATTGGGCAATGTAAGTCCTCCTGTCTCATGATCGGCCGTAACAATAACCAATGTTTCGCCATCTTGTATAGCAAAATCCAACACCATTCCTATCACTTTGTCAAACTCCACAACTTCGGCCGTAAGTTTTGACATGGATGTATCATGTCCGCCATAGTCTATTTGCGAACCTTCCACCATAAGCACAAAGCCTTCATCCTCTTTATTTAAATGGTTTATGGCTTTTGCCACTCCTCTTCCAAGTATATCCCCACGTTCGGGATATTTTGCCGGATACCATTCGGTAAGCAGGGCTCCTATCTTAGGGGCTTCGGATTTTTCCATATCCTCCATGGTGTATACAATATCAAAACCACGTTTTATCAGCGTATCTATTGGCGAAAGGCCATCTTTTCGGTTGGCCTTGTTGAAATACCTGGCACCGCCACCAGAAAAGAAATCGATGTCCGACAAAGAAAGCTGATAAGTAATACTGTCAAAATTATTTCTATTCGACACATGGGCATACGTTGCCGAAGGTGTTGCACAGCTTACAATTGTTGAAACCACAAAACCGGTTTTCATCCCATATTTCTGCGCATTCTCCAACAGCGTTGTCAACGGTTTTCCATCGGGTGACATAGCTATAGCTTTATTATTCACCTTATTACCGGTAAACAAAGCTGTACCACCTGCACCTGAATCGGTGGTATAATCGGAATAAGAATATGTTTTGGAAAAACCTATGTGCTTAAATCGCTCGAAATTGGAGTTTCCCTTCATGGCCACTATTGATGAATATACTTGTGCCACTCCCATGCCATCGCCTACCATGAAAATAATGTTTTTAGGCTTCGATGTTTGTGCAACCATCATTGTTGCACCCATAAACAATAATATCAATAATTGTTTGATCTCTCTCATCATCTGTAATAAAAAGAAAATAGAGGCAACCTAAGCTACCTCTACAATATTTTATCAAGTATATTATTAACTAAAATTTCATACCCAACGTCAGCACAAATACATTCTTGTAATTTGTCAGTGTAACCATGTCTGTTGGGTTGGCAGTAAATGCCATATCATCTTTCTGTTCGGTATGTGCGTAGGCCAAATCTACAAACCATGTTCTGGTTTGATAGCCTATACCACATGCCAAAGCCATCGATGATGCATCTTTGTTAAACTCCTCTTTATAAGGATCTGTCGAATACAACACACCCGCACGCAACGACAACTTCATGATATTTAATGTTCCTCCAACTCTGAATGTGTGAGCTACACGATACATATCTTTTATATCGTTGTTTACCTGCTTTATATACTCAGCATCGTCACCCGAAAAATGCATTGTACGATAATTTGTATATTCGTAGTCGAAACTCAAACTTCCGGCTACCTTCGACGACATATCGCCCATTGTAACGGCCATATTTGCCAAAAGTTTAAGCGGTGTTCTGAAGTTGTAATAATACAATCCGTAGCTTGTAGCCTCTGCCGAGCGATATTTACCTCGATTGGCATCAATCAGAATCTCACTCTCGACCGTTGTACTATACGACTCGTCTATCTGATAATATGTAGGGGTATGGAAAGCAAATCCCAATCGCAAATTTTCTATAGGGCGATATATAGCACCCAGTTTCAAATTCACACCAGTACCGCTTATGTTTTTACTTTCCATAAAGCCAAACTCGCTTAAGCCAATAGCTGTATCCATAGCCACGGGAAGTTCTTGATAATAGGATGTGCTACGATAGCCCAAAAAAGGAACTCCCACTGTTGCACCCAAATAAAGCATATCATTGTAGTTGCCCGAAAAACTCATAGTCATTTCGCTAACACCTCCCGACTCTACGACATATTGGCTTTGACGCAAACTTTGCACATTGCCCCTGAATATATCGGTATATTGTCCGGTAGTAGAATCGAAGAATATCAAACCACAATTTTTAGCCAGTAGGCTTGTGAATGCATCATAGTTGCCATAATAGTTGGCATCATCAGTCCAGGTGGTAAGCAGCGATGTGTTGGTAGGCTTGCCTTCTATATAGGTACGGTTATTGAAACTTCTCAACTTGTTTACACCCATACCAAACTGCATAGCCTTCCAACCTGTCGAATTTCCTGTTCGATAGGCCAATAGGTAATGAGCATTATCGAAAGCAAATACGCTTCTCGAATCGTTTTCGGGATTACCCATATAGGTTGAATTTGTTTTGGCCCAATCTATTGACGGTGTTATTGCTATTTGGGACGAATAGAACATGCCCAAACCTGCAGGGTTATAACTGGCAGCTGTAAAATCGGCACCCAATGCTCCTATGGCACCTGCTCTACCTACGTAGGCTGCAGTACCCAACAAATCTGTTTGACTATATTTCAGTGCCTCTGTTGCATATTGTGCATGTAGTCCGCTAAAAGTCAAGACAACTACTATGCTTAATAAAATTTTTCTCATAATAATTCAGTTTTGTAATTTATCAACGTATAAACTATTATATAGAAATTTTGTTCGACTTAAAATATCTTTTTCTATCTTCTACTGCTGCGTGAGGAACCCGACGATGAACTTCTGCTGCTCGAACTGCTGCTACGTGATGATGACCCATAGCTACTGCTATTACGCGATGATGAACCAGACGAGCGTACACTTGACGAACGCGAATTGGTCGATGACGAACGGTTTATACTTCCGCTATTGTTGCTACTGCGACGTTGGATTGTGCCGGTAGTGTTGCTGCTACGAGTTTTGCTGTTGGAACTTCCGCTGTACGACGAACGGTTGTTGCTATTATTGTTCGAACTTCCCGACACACGATCCGAACTTGTGGATGTACGTGTGGTAGGACGAGTATATTGTTCATTACGAGTATTTTCTACACTCGAAGGTTTGGAATATTTATCCGAACCAGACACTTGGCGTGTAGTTCCGGTAGTGCTAGTTCTATCGGTAGTTCCAGTGGTTACACGGCCGGTGGTGGTGGTGCCTCTATCGGTAGTTCCGGTGGTTACACGGCCGGTGGTGGTGATGCCTCTATCGGTAGTTCCGGTGGTTACACGGCCGGTGGTGGTGGTGCCTCTATCGGTAGTTCCGGTGGTTACACGGCCGGTGGTGGTGGTGCCTCTATCGGTAGTTCCAGCGGTTACACGGCCGGTGGTGGCCGACGATGTTCTTTCCGAAGTTGACGAACGGTAAGCGTTTCTATTTATATCCACTCCGCCACGACGTGTAGGAGTGTTTAATCCGGCTGTGTTATTGCCACGCGATGTATTTGTACGCGATGCTATAGCCGATTCGTAACGTTGACCAAACGAACGGTTATCTCTATTGCTATATCTAGCTGTGCTATTACGATAGGCTATATTTTCGGTACGGCCACCTACATAGCGAGTAGTTGCACCATTATAAGTTCGTGGACCATAGTAGAACGATCCCCTGTCTAAACTATTGTAGTAGTGGTTGCAGTTCAAAGCATAGTGGTGATGATGACCATGATGATGATGGCCGTAATGATGATGATGGTGGTGGTGACCATAGTAGAAAGGATCCCAATAGGGGTTCCAATATGGGTTAAAGAACGGATCGTAATATCCCCAATAACTGTAGTAGTAAGGACGATAGTACCACGACCATGACGGATACCACCAATTATAGCCCAAATATATGCTTACACCCCAATAATTGGGATTATAAGTGTACCAATACATATTGGTATAATAGTCGTCGTAATAACCTACTCCTATCACCGGATTGTCAAAACGTCTTATTCTTGCTGTATAGGCATAATCGTAATAGTCCGATTCGTCATACACCACAACCGTTTTGGCTTTGGTTTCGGCATTCATCGGTACACCTTCAAGCTCCAAAATCAGCTCTTGCTCCACACTTCTTACTGTTGTGTCTTTATACAACACAATTGGGTCATATTTCTCAACAACTACCTCATTTTTTGCCGGAGAATAGTAAGTTTCGTCATAATTTTCTATCTGAGCCGACGCAGTTTTACCCAAAAAGCACATAAATATTGAAAATATTATTACACTGGGTATCAATCTATTTGACATTCTTATCATGATAAATTCCTTCCTTTTTAAGTTTTTATTTCTATTTATTTAGTATCTTTGCACATTGAAATCTTTCGGCAAAAGTACGAAAAATTTCCGATATAAACGCATAGATAACGATATTATTTGATACTTTAATAGATTTTAATAATGGCAAAAGATTTTGTGACACGTTCGGAAAATTATTCAGAATGGTATAATGAATTGGTAACACGTGCCGATTTGGCAGAAAATTCTGCTGTACGTGGATGTATGGTTATAAAACCTTACGGATATGCAATATGGGAAAAAATGCACGATGCTTTGGACAAAATGTTTAAAGACACCGGCCACGTAAACGCATATTTCCCTCTTTTCATACCAAAATCATTTCTTTGTCGCGAAGCTGAACACGTTGAAGGCTTTGCCAAAGAATGCGCTGTGGTTACTCACTACCGCTTGAAAAACGACCCCGATGGCAGCGGTGTGGTTGTAGACCCCGATGCCCGATTGGAAGAAGAACTGATAGTTCGCCCAACATCCGAAACTATAATTTGGAACACATACAAAAACTGGATCAAATCCTACAGAGACCTACCTATCCTTTGCAACCAATGGGCCAATGTGGTTCGTTGGGAGATGCGTACACGTATGTTCCTCCGCACTGCCGAATTCCTTTGGCAAGAAGGACATACTGCCCACGCTACCAAAGAAGAAGCTATAGAAGAAGCTTCCAGAATGTTGGATGTATATGCCGACTTTGCCGAAAAATACATGGCTATGCCGGTACTGAAAGGTATAAAATCGCCAAACGAACGCTTCGCAGGTGCACTTGACACTTATTGTATCGAGGCTATGATGCAGGACGGAAAGGCGCTACAAGCAGGTACTTCGCACTTCTTGGGTCAAAACTTTGCCAAGGCTTTCGATGTGAAATTCCTAAGCAACGAAAACAAGCTGGAATATGTATGGGCTACATCGTGGGGTGTGTCTACCCGTTTGATGGGGGCTTTGATAATGACACACTCGGACGACAACGGCCTTGTGCTACCTCCAAAATTGGCTCCTACTCAAGTGGTGATAATACCTATATATCGTAATGCCGACCAGCTGCCTATGATTTCGGAAAAAGCCAACGAAATAAAACGTAAACTCGAAGCCAAAGGCATATCGGTTAAATACGATGATCGCGACTCCTTCAAACCTGGTTGGAAATTCAACGAATATGAGTTTAAGGGTGTGCCGGTACGTATAGCTATAGGTCCGCGCGACATCGAAAACGGAACCGTGGAAGTGGCTCGACGCGATACTTTGGAAAAAGAAATATACCAGATTACCGACATCGAAAACAAGATTGAAAACCTACTCGACAATATCCAAAACAACCTTTTTGCCAAGGCATTGAGCTTCCGCGAAAACAATACTCGCAAGGCCGATACATGGGAAGAGTTCAACAGAATATTGGACGAAGAAGGCGGATTTATACTTGCCCACTGGGACGGTACTCCCGAAACCGAAGAGGCTATAAAGGAAAAAACCAAAGCCACTATACGCTGCATCCCGTTTGACGCTCCGGAAGAAGACGGAAAATGTATATTCAGCGGAAAGCCTTCGAAACGCAGAGTGGTATTTGCTCGCTCGTACTAAGAATTATATTCAACACAAACACCTATTTATCAACGGACAATATACCCATACGGGAGTGTTGTCCGTTTGTTTTTTTGCCTGCATTTTTGCATAAAACCCGGCTCTGCACAATCATGTCTTCCGTCGTTTGCCAGCCACCGTTACAGCCGCCAAGGCCACTGCCACAGCAATAATCCACGGTGATCCTCTAGAGGTTGGCGGCACACGTTTTACGATGGTTTTCACCACCGTATCGGTGTGATGATGGTGAAGGGTGTCTGTCTTTGACCGATAGCGATATTCGGTGTTAAACTTGTGTATAAACACAGTGTCGCGAGTTATGGCCACCGACGTTTGGCGGTCTACAACCACACTGTCGTACTGCCGTTGGGCTATGTAGAGGGTATCCGTTGTGTGGGCAACCTCCCTGCCGCTACTACACGAGGATATACACAAACAAAAGGCTATGCAAGAGATTATGTTTCGTGGTTTCATACTGTTTACAAATTTATAGGTTCGGAAAACTGCCTATGGCCACCCGGTGCATACACGCTCTTCACATCGAAGCAGGGACATTCCTTATTGGCATACTCCCTATGGCCGTGAACGGTGGCTGTAGGAAAACGCAGCTGCAAAACGGTTATCAACTGCTCCAAGGCATGGCATTGCATAGGAGTGCGAGTATCTTTGGGCTTGCCGTTCAAATCCAACCCACCTATGTAGCACACACCAATGCTATGGGCGTTGTGCCCTTGGCAGTGGGCACCGGCCACGTCTAGTGGGCGACCTTCCTGCACCGTGCCATCCAATAGCACCACATAGTGGTAGCCTATAGAGCGGTAGCCCATTTGGCGATGCCAGCGGTCTATATCATCGGCTGTAAACGCATGCCCCTCACGGGTGGCACTGCAATGAATGATTATTTCGGTTATTGTTCGCATATTCTTTTTTTTAAAGACTACAAGTCCACGAGTCTACAAGATTGAGAGATTACTTGTTGTCTTTTTTTTTAAGACTACAAGTCCACGAGTCTACAAGATTGAGAGATTACTTGTTGTCTTTTTTTAAAGACTACAAGTCCACGAGTCTACAAGATTGAGAGATTACTTGTTGTCTTTTTTTCAAGACTACAAGTCCACGAGTCTACAAGATTGAGAGATTACTCGTTGTCTCGTCGTCTCGTCGTCTATCGTCTATATTTATAATCTATTCCCATCAGAGCCCCGCTGAAGGTGAATACCTCGCCGGTGGCTACCAGCACACTGCTGTCTATCACCCCCATAGGTGGGATAAAAAAACTTACTATCATCAGCGTAAGGCCGAAGAGGCAAAGGCCGATGGCTGTTATCAACTGTAGGTTTGTTTTCATGGTGTTTTCTTTTTGTTTATGACCACAGACAACGGAGAGCTTCGCTTACGCTCAGCAGACTACTAGTCTACAAGTGGCTACCGCCCGACTAGTTGTCTAGTTGACTTGTAGTCTGTAGTCTGTTGTCCGTAGTCCGGCGAAGCCTTTTATCCTACCAGGTCGTCGCCGCCCGATGTTCCACCGCTGTTGCCCGGGTCGTTGCCGTCGGTAGGATCATCTACGCTACCGTCGGAGGTTACTTTCTTCACCACCTTGCCATTGCGGTCTATACAGGTGATGTTGATGGCGGTACGTTCCAAACCCGTTTTGATACCTACCGAGGGTGTGTAGATGATTTTGCGCGAGGTGATAAGGTCGGTACCAACGTCGGCCACACTGGCAACCGATTTTGAGCTGAGACTGAAACGCATTGTTCCAAACGACGGGATAGACACCGAGTGTCCTTCGGGTACCCATGCCAGCACCACATCGGCTACTGCAGCACAGGCAGCCTTGATTATCGACTGCGAAATTCCACTATGGGCCGAGGCTTCGGCCACTACCTTGTCTTCCGACAAGCGGTTGTAGAGTTCGGGCAACATCACGTAGCCATACTCTTCACTGTTTTTGTCGAACGAGATATTACGTTCAACGGCTTTTACTTTCATTGCCATAATTATATAGGTATTTAAGGGTTAATAATTTCTTTCCTTCGTGGTGGGCGTTTGGAAGAGAGCACCAAAGAAGTGTTACTCACTACCAATCTGACTGTTACATCATTCATACGCCTTTGTTTTATATTACAAAATTACTACTTTTATGCCATACATGCAAGGAATGTCCCGAGGTTTGAGGTGCGTTTGTCGGGACATTTTTTCAACCTTATCTAATTATCTATTGCAGTGATGCTTACATATCCACAATAGTAAGTGTGCAGTCTTTTCCACGGCCTATTGCCTTTCGTATGCGGTCGTATACCCCGTTGAAGTGTTTTTGCGGATGTTTTAGGCACCCCGGAGCCAGATATTCGCCCAGGAGTATACTGCCGTCGGTGCGGTTGTAGGCCCCACATCCGGGTTTAAGCATAGGGCAATAAGAAGGCAGGTTGGCGTTTTGACACATATATTCCAGCTTTTCGCACAGGCAGCATTCCTCGGCCTTCGTAAGGTTGCCGCCCTCTATCTCGGGCATAGGCATGCGACGGTCGTACTGCTTGCAGTAGGGTATATATATATTATATGTACCGGCATTGATGGCGGTTTCGGCGTTCTCGGCTGTGTCGCAAACTTTTTTGCCATTTATCTTCAACACTCCGTCTATAACTTGGCCGTTGGACATTTGTCGTTCTACTGTTATGTTCATGGATTAATGTTTTTTTGTTGTTTTATACAATAAATATCTGTTTTATGCGTTTTTTTATCTCATAATGTTTACCGTTTGTTTTCATTAGCGTAAACAAAGTTGATGTATATTTTTTTTTGAATTTAGGCTGTGATCCACCGTGGGTTGCAGTCTTTTTTTTTGCAGGTATTTTAAAAAAAAATCTTTTTCACATCACAATAAAAATCTTTCGGTTCTGTTATTTTAACTGATTGATGATTTTACTATGATTACTGCAGATCTTCGGGTTTGCAGTTTTCTTTTTTTTATCTACCACGGGTTTGGCTGTAAAAGTCGGAATAATCCTTACAACCCGTTGGCAAGCATAGTTTTACTATATGAGGAAATTTTCGTTTCAGTTCCATAAAAAGAGCTTCGCCGGGCAAATCATCGTCGGGAAAGATATAAATACTTGGATGGCGGGCAATGGCATCGATATGCTTGTTTATACAGCTTTTGAGCGATGTGGCCGATGGTATGGCAATGGCCTTATGGCCATCAGAAAGCAACGCCCAACAGTCTGAACTGCCTTCGGATATATACAAATCATCGTCGGGTTTAAGTGTAGAAAGCAAGGGCAGATTGTAGATTGAAGGTTGGCAACCCTTTGTGAATACAAAACGCGGAACAGAAGGGTCGCAGCCCAAATAGCGCCATTGTATGGAAATCAAAGTATGCCCGTCCATGTCAAAGTAAGGAATTGCGATATGGGTGTGATTGGACGATATACGTAAGTCGGATATAACATTTTTGTCCAATCCGCGTTGGTTAAATAAGAAATCGGCAGCCTCTTTGGTAATAATTGGATTATCGAAAAGATATTCAAATCTATTTAGGTTTACGGGTTTGGATTGAGGCATGGTAGCAACCGAAGTGTATGCACAACGATCTATGCTGTTGCCCTCAATCCAATCCACAGCCTCGGCAAAGGAGCAGTTTCTAACCATCCTAACCAGGTCTATGGCATCGCCCGATGCCGAACAAGCCCAACATTTGAAGTACATTCCGTTGCGAAAGGTCATAGATGGGCGGTGGTCGTTATGTATGGGGCATAAAGCCTTGTTTCTTACAATGTTCAGGCCCAAGCGGCGGGCTACTTCCAATATATCAAATTTGTTGTTCATAACTGTTTGTGTTAATGTTTTTTTTCTTATGACAACTTCTAAAAATTGCTTTGCAAATGATTTACGGAATACCGGCTTCGTCGATGTTGCTATCGCAACGTTCTTGAGAAGATTTCTACTTTCTTTTGATTGAGTATAGCGGGCTATGCAACCCGAAAAGAAATAGAAAGATTTTAAGAAAAAACGTAAAGCACTCAAAAGTTCTTTTATTTCATGATAATATTTCTTAGAACGTGGAATTTTTAGAAGTTTCCTTATGCTAATCGGTTTTGTCTGCATCCTTTACATGCATGCTTTCGGGCAGTTTTTCGTATATTCCCGGTGCCACCTCTACTATCATATTCAACGATTTCCACTGCAATATACGTTTTTTAGGCATGGTAATCATCTCTCTGTCAGACATCTCTTCGGTAAGCTTGAGAAAGGAGAACTTTCGTGGCAACGAGTTGTAAAGAGTTATTCGGCAGAATGCTTTGCGTTCTCTGCGTTTGGCTCGCTCTTTTTCCACAATCTTGTTATGGTCCATCCCAAAAAGATCCAAAGTGTTGTAAAGAATGTAATACACTGCAAAGCAATAGATATTCACCACATTATCCTCAATCTCTTGGTCGGATAGATAAACCTCCCTGTCGGCCTGCTGTTGCTCAAGTTTGTAAAGATAATAGCATATACACGCCACACGAAAAGCCGATGTTGATGAGCGGTTCTGAAACTCCTTGATGGTAGCCGGCATGGTACATGACGAGCTGTTGCGAAGGTCGAAAATATAATTGTTATACTCCAGCACATGTTTGTCCAAAAACTTGGTGTCCAATATATTTATAGGCATCATATTTCCATCGGCATCAAAAATGTTTGCCATCATTATGTCTAAAAAGGCATTGATTTTCAGTTTCTCATGGTCCGAAATTCCGGGCTTTATCTCATGCTTGAAACCGCAATCGTTTTCAAAAGGAATAATTATGGCACGGTTCAAAGTACCATCAGTAAGTTTGTTTCTGAAAAATTCGTTCAAAACGCTGGAAGTTGTAAGATACAATGAACTTATATTCACATCCACCAATCCTTTTTTTGACTCTTTGTTGCCCGTTTCGCGGCCCACTTTGCTACCCAGGTCGTAAGCTTTGAGCATGATGTAACCAAGGTCGCAACTTGCGTTTTTGGACGAATCGAGAATAGATTTCAGCTCGGCCGAAAAGTGGTATTGCAAGAGAGTTTCGTCCTGTCCATAGCGTTCGCAAATGTTCAATCCGCGTTCTACAACCATAAAAACGGTTATAACCTCGGCCAAAACTATCGTAACCACATTGGGAGCCTCCTCAATTTTCTGATTACCGGCACGAGCATTACGCTTCTTGTTGTAGCTGTTTTCTACACAGCGTTCCTCAAAATCCATATCCAAAAGTTTCTTGGCCAAAAGGTTTTGAAAGAACTCAACTTTGCCCTTACCATCGCCCGATTGAGCCACAACGTAGCACTGCACAGTAGGGGCAGTAAGCTTGTTCGAATCCTCGTCGTCATACACATAATGATGCCTTACACGGTTGCTATACGTAGCCAAAATAGGCATAAGTGCCAGCATGGTTCCACCCATCCGAGCGTCATCCACATGAGGCAATATCCATCGTAGGATAGGAGGAAGTGTGGATTCTAAGACAGCCTGCTCGTAAAATTCTTTCAATTTATGTATTTCTTCTATCACCATAACAATATTTTTTTTTAATACATCCGTTATTTAGGCAACTTCTGAAAATTCCATGTTCTAGAAAATTAAATTGATTGCAGAAAGAACTTTTGCGTGCGTTGATTTCGTGGATGTTGCTATAGCTCGAAATAGCTAATGCTTAGGCATTGCTCTTTACTTGCTTAATCGCAACGTTGTGTTTCTTTTTACCGAAATCTTTCTAATAAAAATTCGCAAATCACTTGCAAAGCAATTTTTTAGAAGTTGCCTTTATATTTATACCATAAGGTGCAAGCCCCCTTTTTTTTTGTGTGTGGGAAGCCTGCAGCCTTTATTTTTTTTATTGACGGTTGGGCACTACTTCACACCACGGTGGTCTATCTCCAAGAGCGTAGGATAGAGAAAGTTTATCACCATATCGAACGACTTGTCGTAGAATACGATAGGTTGTAGCGACGACATAATTTTGGGGCTGAATTTAAGTACTCCGTTTCCAAAGTTCAGCACCTCGCCATACTTGCGTACAAGATGAATTTTACATCCTATGGCCACACAAAAGTTGTGGCACCCGCTATAACCGCAAGAGTTGCATTTAGATATAGTTGTAGCCATTACTGCACCTCCTTTTGCTTTAAAGCCTCGATGGCCGATTTCAGATCTTCGTAAAGCGAAGCCAAAAAGTCTGCGGCTCTTTGCGGATCAAACTTCTTTACATACACACGTGCAGAGCCATCTTTGTCTAAAGTCAAAGAAAGTGTATCACTCTCATACACACGAGGATTGGCGGCATAAACTTTCTTAACCTTCTCGGTTGCCACAAATTCCGACGATGAAATACGTTCAACCTTCGCATCAAATTTGTTCAACACTTCGTTTCTTTCGGTTACCACCATCAACGTCACATTTTCAATTTTTTGCATCATAATCTTGTCTGTTTTTTATGGTTATTAAATAAATTGTTTATTCGGCTTGATTTATTTCTTTCAAATCGGCCTCGATGGCACCCACTATATATCGCAGGTATTTGTCGTCGACAATGGGGTTGGCCAAGGGGAACATCCGGTTGAAGACAATCAAGGCAACCACCTTGATCTGAGCCTCCAACGAAAGCAAGGCCACATTGCGAAAAACCACATCTATTTCCGATTCATTCATATAGGCATACATCAACCCCGCAAGGCCGTAAACGACATGTTGGGTAGGTTCATCTAATTGTTCTAATCTGCTCATTTTCTTTATTTTTTATTGGTTTCAGAATGCAAAATTACATATTCCGATGCAGTGATTTGTAAAGAGAAAATACTTTTCGCAAAGAAATTTAAAGTACTGATTTGTAAGGTCAATTATTTAATAAAGAAGGTGTGAAAAGAAAAAAAACGCTTTCTTGTTGCAAAAACGGGAGGTGCGGAGGGTGCAATAAGGCCTTTTTTTTAACGGCAAAATGCAGATGCAAACAAGGCGTGGACCATAGGCACGATAAGAAATTTTAAGATACGGAATAAATTCCAATCAAATTACCATCAATTTACCACCCAATAACCACACAAAACACTGACATACATCAAGATAAACATTTTTTAACTATATTTCTTCCCCCCACCTTGCAACATTCAGAACAAACATATAATCAAAGATTTAGCACAGAGCCGTTTTTTTATAGCAGTTCATGCTTGGGCCGGTTTAAGGTATATTTTGCCCAATGGCACCGTATGAGGGATATTATTTTTTTGGGGTGGTGTATACACAATATTTTATGTATATATACGTTTATAGTATTTATTTATAATTGTATCATTTTATTTTTTTACTCGATGCTGCAATAGGCATCGAGTTTTTTTACGCCAACCCATACAGCCAAAGGGGAACATCGGAAGGATGTTTTTTTTCCGAGAGCACACCACAATAATACATTCATATACTACGTTTATTCCTTCTTTTTCATGTTATAAGTATTACGTCCCGGTACCGCTATCAGACACCGGGCTTTTTTTTGTGCCTTATAGAGCATGTGGGGTAAATATTCTTTTTTGATGCGTACACAATATTTACACACAGTTTACGTTATTATGTTTTAATTTATCGTCAAACTTTTTTTTCTTTGCTCGGTACCCCAATCAGGCACCGAGTTTTTTTGTGCCTTATAGAGCATGTGGGGTAAATATTCTTTTTTTTGATGCGTACACAATATTTATACACAGTTTACGTTATTTAAATTTATAGTTTATATTATTTGCCCGGTGTCCTAAACATACACCGGGCTTTTTTGTGCCTATAGAAGTATGTATCGTAATATTTTTTTATGAGTACACAATAATTATATACATTCTACGTTAAGTACAGAACAATATAATTATTTAAATATTTTCTCAGCTCGGTGTCCTAAACAGGCATCGAGTTTTTTTTTGTGCCTTATAGAAACATGTGGGGCAAATATTTTTTTTGTACACACACAATATTTACACATATTCCACGTTATTTACATATGATTTTAACTATAAAAATTTTTTTCGACTCGGTGTCCTAAACAGGCATCGAGTTTTTTTTGTGTACACACACAATATTTACATATATTCCACGTTATTCACATGCTAATAAGGCTTAAAAATATTTTTCGACTCGGTGCCCTAAACAGGCATCGAGTTTTTTTTTACGACATACACACAATATTCCTATAGATTATACGTTATTTTAAAGTGTATATAATTTTTGATATTAATTTTTA
>JAGCLZ010000169.1 GCA_017646685.1 Bacteroidales bacterium
ATACTTCCTATGATTACTATTGCCAACAAGGCGAATTTAAAAATCACTTTCTTCATAATATCTTCAATATTAATATAGTTTATTATTCAACTAAAGTAGAACAATTAAATCAAGGCCAAAAAGTCCAAGGTTGTTCATAATCGATATTTAAACTCAAGAATACTTTTTGATTTTCCTTGGTCTTATCTGTTGTAAATACTTTTAGATAATTGGAATAGACACTTTCTGCTTCACAGTCTGTTTCCACATCGATATATATATTAGCATAGTTTCCACCAAAGCTATAATAGCAACTTATTTCCTCACTTACAAATGGACGAGTAAGCATTCTTCTAACAACATACAATGTTTTATTATCAAAGTCAACTTCTTTCGGCAAAGGGCAATTTGGAAACAATGAATCGTATTCAACTCGAGAATTGACTTCGACACAATTATCACTGCCCATATATACATCAATGAGATTAGTTATTATCCGGTTTGCCAACTCCTCATCATCTATTGGAATTTCTTCAATAGTTTCGCATATCGCGCCTTTGGTTGTGGATGGTTCCGGTTCTTCTTCTTTTTTACAGCTACTAATACTTAGCATTCCTACAGCCGTCAACGCCAATAGGGCGTACTTAAAAAAATCTTTCTTCATAAATCAATCCTTTTAATATATCTATACATTATTTCTTTTCATTTCATTAAAAGCACATATATTCTCAATCAAAAAAAAGATGAGACAAAATATATTTCAAAGCCATGTATATTAGTCCGAAACGGGACGCACTCCATAGCCGTAGAACCTCATAAACCAATCCATGTAACACTTTTTTTCTATTGAGAAACCAATAAAATAAGCAGATTCATCGGGGAAAATATCATTATCACAATTAGTAGAACTCCAATAAAAGCCTTCGAATATATTGTAGCAGAGTGATGTACGAATGTAACAACCATTGGCAGGGAAAAATATAGTATTACCATTTTTTCCTGTTACAAGTGTTCCTGTTGTTCCGTTTTGTGTGGTCCATGTAAAAGTGCAGTTATCTATCAGTTCTTTCAACTCCTCTCTTGTTGGCATACGCCACGGGGCTCCCCAGTTGGCTGTAGCGGCATCATAGGAGGCATTTCCACTTATATCGCCAAGTTGTTTACCCAGCGTTGCACAATTTTCATCAGAGTAGTCCGTTTTAGGAACAATTTCGCCCCAAGCATAGTAATTGCCATATTCTTCCGGAGTATTTGCACCTACATTACAAGTAGCCCACTTTAATCCACTTGGCAAGCCGAGATCTACATATTCGTGACCATTAATAGTATTGTTGGGTTCTTTTTCACAGCTAATGATACCTAATATTCCTACGACCATCAACCCCAATAGGAAGTACTTTAAAAATATTCTTTTCATATTCCTTTCTATTTAAAGCGTTATTTAATTTATATTCTTATGCCTATAAGACACATATAAGGCTTTATTTGATGCTTAATAAAAAGTTAAACTTTTATATCCTTTCTACCGATTTAAATTCATAAAGACTAAAATTACAATCAACATCCGGTCCTACTGATCTATATACACATTTTGTTTCGGCCGAAACTATAGCTGTATCTCCCGGTTTGAACTCAGAAGGAATTCTACCTGTAATAAAAAGAGGAAGTTCTGAATCTGAGTATTTAAAATACCCCTTAATCTCTTTATCACTTTTCACACAATGTTTTTCAAATGGTTCGTCGTAGTATATAAACGTTCCTTGGAGTTCTTCTCCTTTTTCGCAGCTGCTAATGCTTAGCATTCCTACGGCTGCCAGTGCCAATAAGGCTAAACTTAAAAATACTTTTTTCATGATTTTTTCTGTATTTATCGTTATATACATTCTTTTAAACCAACGCTTATTGGTTTTGTAAGTTGTTGCCTAAAGAGGATGTATGTTTAAACTTTTGGGCAACAACTACAGCCCTACAGCAACGGCACTTTCACGTTCCGTTGCCATAGGGCAACGTTCATCAAAGTTATTCTTACCCAAATACCATATACTTAACAGCGGCATTTCTCCCATTGTCGGCAACAATAGAAATGGTATTGGTATGTCCTTTTTTGTTGTCATAACTTCTTTACTTTTGAAAGTGCAAAATTACACATTTATTTTTAATTGCCAAACACTTTGGTAAGTTTTTTTCAAATCTGTAAATTCCACCGCAAACCGCTTTCCGAAACCCCTTGCAATGAATTTGCATTAACGGAGAAATACCTTTTGAGAAAGGGCCTATCTCAGCAGAGAACGGACCGTTCTCAAATGAGAAGAGCCCTATCTCAAGCGAGAACGGACCGTTCTCAAAACCATCTTCTTCGACAACTTAAAATCGCTGCCACAGAAAAAATGTGATACATAAATATGTGCCTGTTTCGGGCTGCCCGATTCGGCACTCGCAACTGTGCGGTTTAGGAGGCGTAACCATGGGAGTTTCGGGGTGTAAGTGCCGTGGTTTTGGGTTGTAAACCGCATGGTTTTTACTGCTAAGTGTGGCATATAAAAAAGCCGAAGCTGTTTGCTTCGGCTTTTTTTATACTATATATTATAGATTATTCTTTTACTTGTTCGGGTTCAAGAGTAACTACGATATAGTTTTTCAAGTTGATGTACTTCTTAGCAATCTTTTGGATATCTTTGGCAGTGATAGCTTCCACTTGCTTTTTGTAGTCGTCCAAAAGAAGGTCGTTTGTGCGGTCGATGTTGTAGTAGTACGAACCGTAAAGAACGCTAGCCCAGAAGTTGTTTTCTTTCAAGCTGGTTTCACGAGCACGAATCATTTGTTCTTTAACCTTTGCCAAAGTAGCATCGTCCGGACCTTTCTTGATGTATTGTTTCATGATATCCATAGCTGCTTTTTCTATTTCGCCTGCTTTGCTTGGGTCGCAGTTGATATAGAATTGCCAGCTGAACGATGGAGCAGGATATACTTCATAGCCAACACCTGCCGAAGGGCTGTAAGTACCACCCATCTTTTCGCGGATAACTTCGATAGCTGTTATAGAAATGGCATCGCTAAGCATGTTGGTAGCAAGTTTGTTGTGAGCTGTAAGTTCAAAACCTTCAGTTTCGCCCATAATAATAAGCATACCTTGGTTGTCCATACCTTTCTTAACTACTTCTTTCTTTATACCTTTAGCAAAGTCGGTGCTACGGTCTTTCCAAGTTTCGGGTTTAGCATCTTTTACTACAGGAAGGTTGCCCAAATATTTAGCTATCATAGGTATCATTTCGTCAGATACGTTTCCTACGAAGAAGAAAGTAAAATCGGCTGCATTTGCAAAACGTTCTTTATAGATATTGAAAGCGCGTTCAAAATCGATGGCGTTCATTTGTTCTTCAGTTGGGATAAGTATTTGACGCTTGTCGTTAGGATAAGCTGTTTTCATCATCTTTTCGATGAATACGTATTGAGGATTTTCGCCCAAGAATTTGTATTGGTTCTTCATTTGCGACATTATGCGATCGAAAGATTCTTTGTCTTTGCGAGGAGCATCGAAATATAAATAAGTAAGTTGAAGCAAAGTTTCAAAATCTTTTGGCGAACAATTGCCTTGGAAACCTTCAGTCAAATCACTGATAGAAGGAGATATTCCTATGTTCATACCTTGAAGTTTCTTGCTAAGTTGCGAGTTGTCGAAATCGGCAATACCGCTACCATCAACTATACCGGCAGCCAAAGTAGCTGTAAGCACTTCGTTATCTTCGTACAAAGAAACGCCACCAAAACTGAAAGCACGTACAAGGATTTCGTCTTCTTTAAAGTTGGTTTGTTTTACCACGAAACGAACACCGTTTTCCAAAGTATATTCGGTGTAATCAAGTTTTTCGTTTTTCTTAGTGTCAACTATCTTAGCATCTTTAAGATCTTTAGCAAACAATGGTTCATCTTTATAGTTGTCTACATAAGGTTCGGTTTGTACATTTTTCATTTTAGCTACTATAGCCAAAACTTCTTCTTTTGTAGGTACTTTGTAACCTTCTTTTTCGGGAGCAGTAAGGTAGAACACGAAGTTTTCGTCGGTTACCCAACCTGCTATCATAGCGTTTACTTCTTCCAAAGTGATAGTAGGCATAAATTCTTTTACATAACGATATTCTTGACGGATACCGGGTATTACTTCACCTTCAAGGAAGTGGTTGGTATATTCGCCTGCGAAACTAACATTTTGAGTTTTGCTTTCTTCTTTAGCATATTTTTGATAGCTGCTTAGAAGATCTTCTTTAGCACGGTCCAACTCGGTTTGAACAAATCCGTGTTGGTCGGCACGTTTAAGTTCGGTAAGCAACGCTTCTACAGTTGCTTCTATTTGGTTTTCTTTAGGCATAGCAGCGGCTGTGAAAGCATCGGTAGAGCGGCCAAGGAATCCACCGTAACCTGCATCGGCATATACGAAAGGAGCGTCGGCTTTTTGCGAAAGTTCGCCAAAACGAGAGCTCAACATATTGTTTACAAGGCTTCTTACAAGGCTTTGACGGTAGTCGCCCACTGTACCTTGAGGAGCTTTGGCATGTTTCCAAAACATATTGATGGTAGTACCTGTAGCTTCTTTATCGGTAGCTATTGCTACAAGTGGTTCAACGTTGGCAGGAACATCAAATGATTTTCTTTCACGAGGATTTTCGCGTTTTACGTATGGTCCAAAATATTCTTTTACTTTTGCTTCTACAGCGTCTACATCAATATCACCAACAATGATAATAGCTTGCAAGTCGGTACGATACCAATCATTGTAGAAACGTTTGATGGTTTCGTGTTTGAAAGTGCTGATAACTTCTTGAGTACCTATAGGCAAACGTTCGGCATACAACGAACCTTTAAGCATAGTAGGCCAAGTGGCTTTACGCATACGTTCGCCGGCACCTAATCCACCACGCCATTCTTCAAGAATAACACCACGTTCTTTTTCAATTTCTTCGCCTTCAAATAGAAGTCCGTTAGCCCAACCATCAAGGATTTTGAAACCCATTTCGATCATTTCGGGGCTGTCGGTAGGTAGGTCTACATAATAAACGGTTTCATCAAACGAGGTCCAAGCGTTGATACCACGACCAAATTCGATACCTTTCTTTTGAAGTTCGCTAATCATTTCATTACCTTTGTAATGCTTAGTTCCGTTGAAAGCCATGTGTTCAACAAAGTGAGCCAAACCAAGTTGGTCGGCATCTTCAAGGATAGAACCGGCATTAACTGCCAAACGGAATTGTACACGATTTTCGGGTTTCTTGTTGGCACGGATATAATAAGTCATTCCGTTTTCCAACTTACCAATACGAACTTTTCTGTCCACAGGGACTTTAGCTGTCAAATCGGTGGCTTTTTTCTCAGTTTTTTGCATGCCACCAAGCTGTGCGAAACTTGAACTTGCTACCACTAGTAGCAGTGTCAAAAACCAAATTTTTTTTACTTTCATAAAATCTAATTATTTATTCAGTTACTTTAAAATATTAATTTATAGATCAGTTAATTATTCACATTATTATTTTTTCTTTTTCTCGGCAGCTTCGCTATCATCGGGCAGATATTCCAATATATCACCCGGCTGACATTTAAGCTCTTTGCACAATGATTGCAAAGTAGAAAACCTTATAGCTTTTGCCTTTCCGGTTTTCAGCACCGAAAGGTTTGCAGGCGTTATGTCTATCTTCTCGGCTAGTTCGGTAAGCGTTATTTTTCGCTTTGCCATCATAACATCAACATTTACTATTATCTTTTCCATATCCACCTCCTTTTGACTAAATTGTCAAATCTTGTTCTTTTTGAATATCAGAAGCTATTTTGAATATCTCTGCTATAAAAA
>JAGCLZ010000014.1 GCA_017646685.1 Bacteroidales bacterium
TACTTTCTCGACAACGTTTGCCACGACATAATAGAGATAGATAAAGGACAGCTGTTTCGCTACAAAGGCACATACGCCTACTATGTAGAAAAGAAAGCCGAACGCCAAGAGATAGAACGCCTTGAGATAGAAAAAGCCAAAAACCTATACCGTACCGAGCTGGACTGGATGCGACGCATGCCATGTGCAAGAGGCACCAAAGCCCGCGCTCGTATTGACGCATTCTACGAACTTAAGGACAAAGCACTACAACGCATTGACGACCACCGCCCTACCCTATCGGTAAAAACCGAACGCATAGGAGGCAAAATTTTGGAGATGTACAACGTATCAAAGCAATACGAAGGCAAAAACCTCGTAGATGATTTTACATACACTTTCAAGAAAAACGAGAAGATAGGAATAGTAGGACAAAACGGGGTCGGAAAATCAACATTCCTAAACATAATAACACAAGCCCTAAAACCCGACAGTGGCAACATTGTGGTTGGACAAACAGTTCAATTTGGTTTCTACACTCAAAACGGATTAACGGAAAGCGACGACCGAAGAGTAATAGAAATAATAAAAGATGTGGCCGAAGTGATACACCTAGAAAACGGCAAAGAAATGACCGCCACACAGTTTTTGCGTCATTTTGGTTTTGACGACACCACTCAATACAATTATTACGGAAACCTTAGCGGTGGAGAACGCCGAAGACTCTACCTACTTAAAGTGTTGATGGCAAACCCAAACTTTCTGATACTAGACGAACCTACCAACGACTTGGACATATACACTCTGGAAATACTCGAAGAATTTTTGGAAAACTATAAAGGCTGTTTGATAATCGTATCGCACGACCGTAGTTTTATGGACGACCTTGTAGACCACCTTTTTGTTTTTGAAGGTAATGGAAAAATACGCGACTACCACAGCAACTACACCGACTACATAAAACAGAAAGAACACGAACAGCGCATTGCCATACAGCAAAAACGCGAAGAAAAACCAAAATACGAACGAACCAAGTCTGTAGCAAAACCTACATACAAACAAAAACAAGAATACGAGCAACTAACCAACGAAATAGAAGCTCTCGAAAAAGAAAAGTCCGAACTAGAAGAACTGATGAACTCGGGCCAAGAAACAGACTACGAAAAACTAAACTCGTGGGCTATTCGAATAGGCGAAATACGAGAACTGATAGACGAAAAAGAACTGCGTTGGCTGGAGCTCGACGAAATAATGAATTAACACAAACAGAACTAAAATGAAAATAACTGTAGTAGAACCATTAGGCATTGGCAAAGATCAATTTGAAACATTGCGTGCCGAATTTGAAACAAAAGGTTGCGAGTTTGAATACTACATGGATCGCAACGAAAACCCCGACATTATAGCACAACGCATAGGCGATGCCAACATTGTGGTTATCTCCAATATACGCCTTTCGGCAGACACTATGAGTAAGTGTCCTAACCTAAAAATGCTATCGGTAGCATTTACAGGATTGGACCACATTGATTTGGAATACTGCCAAGGTCGCAACATCGAAGTTTTCAACGCTTCGGGCTACTCCACTGTGGCTGTAAGCGAATTGGCTGTAGGGCTTATGCTTGACGTGTACCGCAAAATAACTGAAATGGACGCCAATACCCGCCAACTTGGTTCGAGAGGAATGTTCCTTGGCCGCGAACTGAATGGCAAAACAGTGGGCGTTGTAGGTACCGGAGCCATAGGCATACAAACCATTAAGTTACTCAAAGCCTTTGGCTGCAAAATATTGGCATACAGTCGCACCCAACGCAGCGAGGCGAAAAATTTGGATATCGAATACGTTTCGCTCCAAAACCTTATGGCAAATGCCGATATAGTAACCCTGCATGTGCCGGCCACCAAAGAAACCTCACAAATGATCAATGCCGAAATGATATCGCTAATGAAACCATCGGCAATACTTATTAATACCGCACGTGGGGCTGTGGTGGACAACAACGCATTGGCACAAGCCCTAAAGAACGGCACTATAGCCGGCGCAGGTATCGATGTGTACGAAACCGAACCACCGTTGGCCGAAAACCATCCGCTACTATCAGCACCCAATGCTGTGTTGCTACCACACGTAGCTTACGCCACTCGCGAAGCATTCGACATACGTGCCGACATTGTGATGGACAACATCCGCAAATGGTTGGCAAAACAATAAGCATCAATCCATATAAATAAATATCAAGACGAAAGACAATAGGCATTTCCCTATGTTTTTCGTCTTTTTTTATATACTCCGATATTATATAGATTTTCCATCCCGCCACTTTACGCTGTCAATCCCTATGGTTTACAACCCAAAAGTGCCATACTTAGGGGTAAAAACTATGGTGATTACAACCCTTAAACCACATGATTTGTAGAACCAAACCTAGCTATTTTGCCATGCGTATTTGACGAAAAAAGTTGAATTACACCATAAAATATAATTTATTTAGTTATATCAAAGAAAATGTGCAACTTAGAATCAAAAGTAGAAATTCATCTAATTATATACAAAATTATTACTGTCCGCTAAAACTTATGTCTAAACATAAAAATAAAAGGCTGGCTTCGATTTTGAAGTTCAGCCTTTTTTAATTATATTAGAGTTGCCACACTAAAATATAATTATGAGCAAAAGTACACATTTTTTCGGA
>JAGCLZ010000015.1 GCA_017646685.1 Bacteroidales bacterium
AGGCCGTCGTTGTATGGCTTTTGAATGCAACGTCCGCTAGGTGTGTAATATCTGGAAGTAGTCAACCTCATCTGTCCCCCATCGATGGTAGGGAACATACGTTGCACCAATCCTTTTCCAAACGATCGACGTCCTATTATTATACCCCTGTCGTGGTCTTGCACAGCACCACTTACTATCTCACTTGCACTTGCCGAATACTCATCAATCAATATCACCAGCTTGCCTGTTTCGAAGCTACCTTTGGCAGTACTTTTCATCACCTGTCGGTCGTGGCTCTTTCCTTCGGTGTATACTATCAGTTGGTCGGCCGGCAAAAACTCGTCAACTATCTCGGCCGCAATATCCAAAAATCCACCCGAATTGCTCCTTAGGTCAAACACCAAACTTTGCATACCTTGAGTTTTCAAATCGGCAATAGCATCCCTCACCTCCTTTGCCGATGTACGTGAGAAGCGCGACAATGCAATGTATCCCACTTCTTTGTCTATCATAAAATATGTATTCACACTATTGATAGGCACAGCATCGCGCAGTATATCGAAGTTTATCATATTGGCAGCTCCACTTCTTTTTACACCTAGTTTCACTCTTGTATTCTTCTTTCCACGCAGGTGGTCATACACCCATTTGTTGGTAATACTGTCGCCCACCGCCGGACTGTCATCTACACGTACCACCTTATCGCCGGGCAACAAACCCACCTTTTCGGCAGGACCTCCATGTATAACTTCCACAACATTTATAGTGTCTTTCACCAACTGAAAGGCTATACCTACCCCTACAAAACTACCATCAAGAGGTTCATTGGCCTTCTGTACATCACTTTTTGGAATATATACACTGTGTGGGTCCAACTCTTGCAGCATACTCTCTATACCCTTGTCCATAATCTTGTCCATATCTTGATCTTCGACATAAAAACGCTCTATGTATTGCACCACCTGACTTATTTTGCTTGGCGAAAAAAGTCGTTGTGCCATCGCCGTTCCCTCAACAGCAAGCATAACCAATGCTATAAGAAAAAGTCTTAATCTCATAATATATTATTTATCAGTATTATATTTATTCTTTACATTTATCAATCAGTATCACAAAGGTACACATTTTTTTTGAAAAATATGCTATACATATAATGAAAAAAGAAAGTGATGACAAGCCATTGGCATTATCATCACTGTTCTTTAAAATAAAAAGTATACTAAATTTATCTTTCTTATTTTAGGCCTGCTTATTATTCCATCATACCTTTAAGGCGTTCGGTAAGCATAGGCAAAATCTTATTAGCATCACCAACAATACCTACATCGGCAACATTGAATATAGGTGCAAATTTATCTTTGTTTATAGCCACGATAAATTCACTTTCTTCCATACCGGCAAGGTGTTGAATAGCACCACTGATACCGCATGCTATATAAAGGTCGGGACGAACAGTTTTACCTGTTTGGCCTACTTGACGGCTGTGGTCAATAATACCAGCATCAACACAAGCACGCGACGACGATACTTGAGCGTTAAGTACTGCTGCCAAGTCTTCCAATTTCTTGAATCCTTCGGCATTACCTACACCACGACCACCCGAAACCAATATTTTGGCTTCAGATATATCAACCATACCTTTATCTTCTTTTACAGTATTAAGCAATCTTACTCGAGATATTTTTTCTTGATTGAATGCTATTTGATAATCTACTACTTCGCCTTTGCGAGCAGCATCCGGAGTCATTTTCTTCATTACTCCCGGACGTACAGTACTCATCTGAGGACGATGGTTTTTACAAACGATAGTAGCCATAAGGTTTCCTCCAAAAGCAGGACGAGTCATCAACAATTCACGTTCTTCGCCTATTTCCAACTTAGTACAGTCTGCAGTAAGACCTGTACATACTCTTGCCGACAAACGAGGACCAAGGTCACGACCTATGGTTGTAGCACCTATCATAAGTATGCTTGGCTTTTGCTCATTGATAATTTGAGTAATAGCTTGAGTGTAAGGTTCAGTAAGGTAATATTTCAATACATCATTATCTACTACCAATACTTTATCTGCACCAGCTGCTATAAGATCTTGAGCTTTAGCCTTTATGTCCTTACCCAACAATATGGCTACTACTTTTTCGTTTAGGGTATCGGCTAGTTCACGAGCTTTTCCCAAAAGTTCAAGAGCTACACTTTGTATTACGCCTTCGCGTTGTTCACAAAAAACGTAAACATCTTTATATTGTGTTGTATCCATTTTTTCTTTCAAATTTGTGGGTTAGATAATAAATTTTTCTTTTAGTTTGCTAACGATGATACCTACAGCTTGTTCAGGATCTACATCATATTGTTCGCCTGCTGGTTTCAAGCTTTTTGGGAATGCTTTTGCCACACTTGTAGGCGATCCTGCTTTACCAATCTTTTCATCAGCAACATCAATTTTATCGGCACCCCATACTTCTACTTCTCTGCCATAAGCTTCAACTATACCGCTAACACTCATATAACGAGCCTTGAAAGCAGGAGCCAACACTGTTACCAAACATGGAGCATCAACCTCTAACATTTGATAACCTTCTTCTGTTTGCTTGCGTATGGTGAATGTTTTCTTGCCATCATATTCCAAGTTTTCCAAATAAGAAACTTGAGGAAGATCCAAATGTTCTGCTATTTGAGGTCCTACTTGTGCAGTATCTCCATCAATAGCTTGACGACCTGTTATTATCAAGTCGTGTTCTATATTACGCAATGCGCCTGCTAAAGCATTGGATGTAGCCAAAGTATCGGCACCACCAAGTTTGCGGTCTGTAAGTAATATTGCTCTATCAACGCCCATAGCCAATGCTTCACGCAAAATATCTTCGGCTTGTGGCAAACCCATTGTAATAACTGTTACATGAGCACCGTATTTATCTTTCAATTGAAGAGCCAATTCCAAACCACCTTTATCATCGGGGTTCATAATACTCGGAACGCCTTCACGAATCAATGTACCTGTTTGAGGATTGATTTTTACCTCTGTTGTATCAGGTACTTGTTTTATACAAACTACTATTTTCATTATGTTCTATCTATCTTTTTGAGCTCGATTTTTGTTATGCCTACATTATTGCTCGTACTGTTTCCATCAAACTCTGTTGTAAATAAATCAGCAATCTACTCTCAATAGTCTAAATTACAACTACTCTATACGAGTATATTACTATTTCTTAAATAATTTACCTGCTATAACCATACGTTGTACTTCGGATGTACCTTCATATATTTCGGTAATCTTAGCATCACGCATCATACGTTCTACAGGATATTCACGAGTATAACCGTATCCTCCGTGGAATTGAACTGCTTTGGTAGTTACTTCCATAGCTGTTTCGGCACAGAATAATTTTGCCATAGCTGCATCTACTGAATATGGGATACCGTTATCTTTCTTGTAGTGAGCACTGCGAACAAGCAAACGAGCTGCTTGTACTTTAGTTTCCAAATCAGCCATCTGGAACTGAGTGTTTTGGAATTGAGATATACTACGACCAAATTGCTTACGTTCCTTTGTATATTTGATAGTCTCGTCCATAGCTCCTTGGGCTATACCCAATGCTTGAGCTGCTATACCTATACGTCCACCATCCAACGTCTTCATAGCTATTGCAAAACCGCCACCTATTTTTCCCAATAAGTTATCTTTTGGTATACGGCAGTTTTCGAATATAAGTTCGGTAGTAGCCGAACCACGAATACCCATCTTCATTTCTTTCTTACCTATTGAGAAACCGGGAGTACCTTTTTCTACTATGAATGCCGATATACCTTTTGTTCCCAACGATTTGTCAGTCATTGCTATAATGATATACACATGAGCATAACCTCCATTGGTGATAAATATTTTGCTACCATTAAGCACCCATTCTTCGCCATCTAGTACTGCTGTGGTTTGTTGACCGGCTGCATCTGTACCTGCATTAGGCTCGGTAAGACCAAAAGCTCCTACCCATTCGCCCGATGCCAATTTAGGCAAGTATTTCATCTTTTGTTCTTCGGTACCATTTTCCAATATTGGAGCAGCACACAACGAAGTATGAGCCGAAAGTACAACACCGGTTGTTCCGCATACACGCGACAACTCTTCAACAGCCATACCATACATCATATTGGTACCGCCGGCACCACCGTATTGTTTAGGAATGGGAATACCCATCAAACCTATTTTGCCCATTTTTTCTACTGTTTCTATCGGAAAGCGTTCTTGCTCATCGATTTCTGCAGCTAGGGGTTTTACTTCTTTTTCTGCAAATTCACGTATCATTTGCAAAAAAAGTTCTTCTGTTTTTGATAAGTTAAAATCCATAATGTATATGTTCTTTTTATTTGTTTTTCAATATTATAATAAACATTTGCACGCAAAACACTGAATATGCGACTAATAAAACTACTTATCCAATATTTTACGCTTTGCAAATATACATATTTTTATCGAATTAATACAACCATTATTGCAATATTTCGCTTATTTGTTAGAAAAAATTCTTTTCAACTTCTTTTTGGAAAAAATCATAGGCCCATGTTGCTGTCCATCATCCACATCGTTTATCATATTGCTTAGCTCCATAACCTCAACAGGTTGAAATAATTATCCCTGATCATTGAAACACTACCTTCCCAACGCCGTTGGGGGAACTTCCCCAACGGCGTTGGGAAACCTCATTGTCAAGCATCGCATATCATAGGAGTAAGCATCAGATATTTGCATCCCCAACGAATACATTCTATCAATATAAACTTTAGGCAACTTCTAAAAATTCCACGTTTTAGTAAATTAGAAGAATTCTTCTTTAAACTTTTGCGTGCTTTACGTTTTTTTGCCGAAATCTTTCTATTTCTTTTGGGGTCGCATAGCCCGCTATGATGGGTCAAAAGAAAGTAGAAATCTTTCTAGCAAAATTCCACAAATCACTAGCAAAGCAATTTTTAGAAGTTGCCTTAATTCAATGAATTTTATAACCACCCAACTTTTGCATTATTTTATTCGGAGTACTATTGTCAAATCCGAAAAAAAACGTAACTTTGCAAAAAATATATTTACCAAATATGATTACACATTACTTAAAATCAGTTTATGGCAAACAAATAATATCCCTAATATTAGTTTTTGCCTTTTCTCAAAGTGTTTTATCACAAAAAATCAGTATCGAGGGCTCAATCTATGATGCCGAAGATAATTCTACACTCATTGGAGCCACAATACAAGAGCAAGGCACATCTAATGCTACTACAACCAATATTGATGGCAAATTTTCGATAATGCTAAACTCCGACACATCAACATTGCACATTTCTTATGTAGGCTACACTCCTAAATCAGTAAAAATTGATGGTAAAAAACATCTTGAAATAGCACTTAATAAAGATATCCTTAAATTACCAATTATAACAATCAGTGCACAAATTGGAACAAATAGGAAAACTCCAATAGCTATTAGCACCATTAATTCCAGACAAATAGAAGAAAATTTGGGCACACGAGAATTTCCTGAAATTCTCAATGGAACACCAAGCGTTCATGCCAATAAGCAAGGAGGCGGTTGGGGCGACTCGGAGATATGGATGAGAGGATTTGACAACACAAACATTGCCGTAATGATCAATGGCATACCTGTAAACGAAGCTGAAGATGGCGATTTATATTGGAGCAATTGGGCTGGACTCAGCGATATAGCCATGGCTATACAAACCCAACGCGGCATAGGTTCGGGAATGCTCAGTAACCCATCGATAGGTGGAACTATAAACATCATAACCAAAGGTTTTGAACCGCAAAAAGGATCATCGGCAGAATACGCCGTAGGTGCCGATGGATATAATAAAGTCCTATTCAGTACTTCATCGGGATTGATGGATAACGGATGGTGTTTTAATATACTGGGGTCAAAAACATGGGGCAATGGATATATACAAGGTGGAGATTTTGAAAGTTATACATACTATATCAACATGTCGAAATCTATAACTGAAAATCAACTTCTCAATATCAACTTTTTCGGCTGCTCTCAAGAACATTATCAACGTTCGGCTGCACTAAGTATAGCTGAATGGAAACGAGTTAAATTCTTATATAGTGGAAATTCGCATTGGACTCGCTACAACCCCGATTATGGTTTCGACAATTTAGGTCAACGAAAATCAACAGCATATAACACATACAACAAGCCTATACTCACCATAAATCACACTTGGCAAATAAACGATAACTCAACACTTTCAACTACGGCGTATGCTTCGTGGGGTAAAGGCTATGGATATTCGGGCAATGTAAATAGCACCACCTACAATTGGACAGCATGGCAACCTGTAACAAACGGGCTGTTGAACCCAAATTTTATAACAAATCAAGGAACTTTTGATTATGGAATGATTTATGACATAAATACCGAAGCACAATATGGCTCGGAACTAGTAATGGCTCAAAATATTGGCGATAAAAACACCAATGGATTCATATTCACTTTCAATACTAATCTATCGGAATATTTGGATTTGTATGTAGGCATCGATTATCGTTATTTCAAAGGCATCCATACCAACAAAATAATAGACTTGTATGGTGGTGACTACTATATCGACCCAAACCGTCGCAATGTTTTGATTGAGAACAACTATATAGCCTCATCCGAAGAATGGGTTAATGAAAAATTGGGCATAGGTGATATTGTATTCCGCGATTACGACAGCTATGTGATGCAAGAAGGAATATTTACTCAACTAGAATACTCTAAAGATAAAATAACAGCATTCGTATCAGGAAACATAAACTACAATCACTATTGGCGATACGACAGATTTTATTACGCTGAACAAAATGCTCAATCTGACACTCAAAACTTTTGGGGTGGAAATATCAAGAGTGGAATAAACTATAACATAAATAAAAGAAATAATATCTTTTTCAACGCAGGATACATATCAAGAGCTCCAATGTTTAAAGGTGGGGTATTTATGTCTGCCAATAATAGCAATGCCATAAACAAAGATGCGAAAAACCAAAAAGCAGCATCGGCCGAAATAGGATATGGATTTAAAAACAAATATTTAGCCATAAACATAAACAGCTACTTCACAGAATGGATAGATAAAACCATGACAAAAACAGGCAGACTAGCCAATGGCGAATATTATTATATGAACATGCTCGGAGTCAATGCGCGACACATTGGAGTAGAGCTCGACATTAAATCCAAGCCATGTAATTGGTTAGAATTAAGCACCATGCTTTCACTAGGCGATTGGAAATGGAATAGTAGCGATGTAAAAGGCTGGGCATACGACGTATATGGCAATGCACTTACACCCGAAGGTGAAACAACCACACCCGGAGCCGACAATCATGCATACGCAATCATTGATACGAAAGGTATAAATGTGGGAGGTTCGGCACAAACAACAGCATATTTCGATATATGCTTTATACCTTTCGACAAAACAAGAATAGGATTTAATTATACTCTATACGATAGAAATTATGCCTACTACTCGTTTTCTGGAGGCAACCTTTCGCTCGGAAAAGAAATGAAATTATCACAACCTTGGAAAATACCAACATACGGATATTTAGATTTCAGAATGTCATACAACTTCAAAATTGGAAAAACAAATATGACTTTGTTTGCAACAATAAACAATGTTCTAAACTCTTACAATATAGAAAAAGCATGGAATCCAACCAATGTTGGAACAGAAATCATTGAAGTTAATCCCGATGATGTACAAGTATTCTATTCATTCGGACGTGTGTGGAGCTTGAAACTAAAAATAGATTTATAAAACAACACTAGTATATATAGAAGATAGAGAGGTTTCTAAAAACATAAAACCTCTCTATTTTTTACATATATGAGATACGGCTAATATCCCTTCTAAAAACTCCACATTTCGAAGCCATCTAGTATTATTTTATATAATTTGCAGCACCTAGGAACTACCTTTAGGCAACTTCTAAAAATTGCTTTGCAAGTGATTTGTGGAATTTTGCTAGAAAGATTTCTACTTTCTTTTGACCCATCATAGCGGGCTATGCGACCCCAAAAGAAATAGAAAGATTCCAAGAAAAACGCAACGTTGCGATTAAGCGAGTAAAGAGCAATGCCTAAGCATTAGCTCTTTCGAGCGATAGCAACATCGACGAAGTCAACGCACGCAAAAGTTTCAAAGAACACTCTTTTGTTTATCCGAAACGTGGATTTTTTAGAAGTTGCCTTATAAAAATCGATAAAAAACTAAAGGGAAAACTAAAAGTTTTAGGAGGTAAATTTGAAAACCTTCATACATAGTATGTAAAATACCTAGGTCTTTAGTAATAAAAGACCTGGTCTTTTGGGGCATTTTACCTGGTCTTTGCAGATAAAATACCTAGGTCTTTTGAGGTAAATGTATTGAGATTTTTATTTTTTGCATTGATGTTTATTATTTTCAAATGTACCCAATACACTTTGGCTTAACTACAATCTTCCTATTTTATTGTTTTGCAATACTATTCTACCTTCCTTTTGGGGTCGCATAGCCCGCTATGATAGGTCAAAAGAAAGTAGGAATCTTCTCAAGAAAAATTCGCAAATCACTTGCAAAGCAATTTTTAGAAATTGACTTTAATCTTTTTAATAACTATAATACCACAAATCCGATATTCTAATCAGTTTTGGCGACCTCAACAATACTTTGACCTTTTCAGCTTCATCCTTAAACCTTATCAGAGAACCACCATGATCTATAAAATCCAAAAAAAGATTTCCATCATCATTAGTATTCAATTCAATCAATCTATATGTCCTAAACTTGTTTATCAATGTAAGAACCTTAGTCGTATCGAACACACAAGTATCCGACAACTCAATTTTATAGTCTATCGAATCCTTATAATCTACATTTAAAATAACACCTTTGCCATTCGATGTTGGCATTGCCAATACATACAGATAATATTCTTCATCGTTGCATCCCCGATAATACATATAAACATCTTCGAAGATAGAAAAATCGTCATTGCCATATTTTTCACAAAACGAAACGCAACTTGTATAACTATAGTAATCTCGAATGCTACACGATTGACACACACAAAATACTCCCAATATAACTACGCACAATAATTTAAGAGCTTTATTTCTCATATCTATTCCTATTTTAAAATTTCTTTCCTATATATGTTTGCAAAGATACGGAATTATTTTTGAATTACTACTTCTTATCAATCTTTTATGTACGGATGTCTGAAATCTTTCATCAAGTATGATTCTCTATAATATCCCGTGTAATGTGAATTACGGTTGATGAATATTATATTTTCATCAACAATTTCTCTTAACACATAACAATTACAATATTCTGCTTCTACCCATATTAAATGTTCTTCAGTAGACAACTGTACGTCATGAGGATATAAAAGATATTTAATTGCCATTATAGTAGAATCTGTTGGATTATATAGTTTGTGATAATCAATAGGGTTTGAATAATCCGATAATTTAATCTTCGGATTAAAATTATAAATGATTTTTGAGATTTGTATTTTTGCCAATTTAACCGGAGTGTTTGCCCCCCACAATGGATAATAAATAGTATCAACTATAGAATCAAACAATTCCACAATTTCAGCCTTCAAAACATAATCTGTAAATTCAATATATCTTATACATGAGCAATTAATATCATCAGGTATGTAATATTCACTAGTAAGAATCTTTATTTGATATTTACCGTTTGAGTAAATCCTCATTTCCTGTGCCTCTAGTTTTGATATAGCAAATAATAACAACCCAGCAATCACAGTAATCATCTTAGCTCGAAAACCGATATATATATTAGTTTTCTTATTATATTTAGACTTTTTTCTAGACATTGTTTTCTTAGTTTTTTAATTGAATAAAATCTTTACTAATAAAATTAGTCGGCACTCAAAATACCGCCATTATCACAACCTAAATCTAACTCCAACAATTTTCCTTCTCCGTCAAAATAAAATGAAACCATGTCCGGCACCTCTCTATTATTGCAAGAATATAACATTGTATACCCTTCATCGTAAAATTCTCCATTCATAGTAACTACAGTAAAACGAAAATCCGAAATAGGATTCTCTATCGCCAAATATTCTCTCATTTCGCTTATTGTAGTTTTGCCATCAATACGTTTACCATTATGGTATAGTACATATTCAACTCCCGAGTATCTAAAATTAATACGACCTAACTGCACCGAATCACCCTTTACAAGGTATTGAAGTCCTTTTTTCCAATAAGAAAAAGTTTCAAACTCAAGTTTTTCATCTCCTGTACCATCTTCATTAAGTCGCCAATACCAATTTTCTCCAATCTTTTCGCAACGTCCTAAAAGCCTCTCTACCGAATCCACAGTAGTAATTATAGGAATATTGGGCGAATAAAATTTCCTGATATCCAACGGTCCATCATGTCTATCTGTTGAACATGCTGTACTTAATAATATCATCAATAAAAACATTCCGACCGTTTTTGTTTGCCACTTAATATTAGCTTGCTTTTCCATATATATATTATTTATTTCTCTGAAACATACCATCTAAAAAACGTCTTCTTTTTTCTTTTCTGTGTAATTTATTTCTATATCTTTCCGCATTCTCAATACTTTCTTTGCTCATGTTGATTAAAAAATTATCACCCTTGTTGGCATTTCTGAGTTCCGATATCCGGAATGTTTTTCGTATCAATTTCTTTACTTTTGTTGAAGAAGGATACAGAGTATCAAAATCTTTAGTAAACAAAAAAGTTCTATTTTGTACAGAAGTATCCGACTCTTCCCAGGTTTCCATCAGCAAATATGACTCACCATTATATTCCCAAACAAAATAATCCCCTTGATACACCTCATCTTTAGTTTGTTCTACAAACTTTTCATCGTCATAGAAATATATCGTCCATTTTTCATCCATAGTATCATCCAATGCATAAACTTCTACTCTTTCTTTTCCCATTTGTCCAAACGAAGAGCAGGTATTTAACATCACCAATAGACTTACAATGCCACAGAACCTAAAAGACATCCTCCTATACAGAACTTTTATACAATCCATAGTTTACAATGTTTTTGAAATGCAAAGATACGGAATTATTTTGAATCAGAAGTTTTTAATAATTCGACGTATTGTATATCGTTATAGTGTCCAGTATATTATCCGAGTATTTATCATCTTCTCTTGTATATAAATTAAATCCTCCAAAAAGATGAAAATGATCTTCTTTATCTCTTACATATTCTAAGATTGACTGCAATTCCTGTATCCCTTCCGAAGTCATACATATCTCTACTTCATGCAAACCAATTAAAGAGCATTTGATATTATATTCGGTATTAGCTATATGATTATTCGAACAATATATAAATGCTATGGATTCCATGCTAGAATATCCTTTTCTCCCATTAAACCCTTCAAAATCTAAGCCATCATATTTAAACAGCTTATCAGTCTTTAGCAAACTAAGACTGTCGATAATTCGATTACATTCAAAAGCATCTAAAACCACTTCAAGATATCTCTTTTTAGCTTGTTCCAAAAACAAATGAATCATTATAAATTTCTCCTTTTCATGTTTTTCTTGTCTTAGTAATTGATTTAAATCGAAAATAAGTCATAGAATTATAGCACAGATTTACCACATTGTAGAAATTCCATATATATCTTTTTGTTCATACCGCTCGGCAAACCAATATGGAATTTCAAAGGAATTAGAAAAAAGACCATACTCTAATCCATCGTAGCCTTCAAAAATAGTTCTACCATTATCAGTAAAAATTATATAGTGAATATAATCCTGAATATTATTCTGTGGACTTCTTTTATTATTATTTCTCGAGAATGAGAATCTGTTTTCAACAACATCAAAGCGGGGTCGTCTGTCTCCGATAATACAGAAGACAAACCCTCAATATCAGGAGCTTGAATGCAACACACCGTACTATCAATAGGTATTATGGATAATAAATCCAGAAAAAAACTTCCATTTTGTTTCATCGTCCAATCACAATATTGTTCTAAAAATCCAAATAAATATTATCTTGTTTTCGAAGTGCAAAGATACGGAATTATTTTTGATACACAAAGGAATATTTGTCATAGAGTAGGAAACAAAATCTATATCACGATGTAATTGAATTTTCATCACGTGATAATTTCTATTGGATAACTATGAGTAATTTTATACCATAATTTTGATATAGTCAATTATAAAATAACTTATATATCTTATTCAATTAAGATATATAAGTTATCAAAAAAACATATATATTATAATTTGGATTTCATAATTACGTCACTCCCGTCTCATAACCTTACAGTTTAGACATTAAAAGTATATATCTTTTATATAGATATTTTTTTGAATACATAGTACTATTTGTACATAGAGGTATTGGATTTAGTGACAATATTTTGGGGAAAACATAAAAAAAGCTCCCTACATTGCAAGGAGCTCCCAAACATTTAAAATCTAAAACAAATTACCTTCTTAGCGTTTATATGTTTTCTTATACTTGTTCATAAACTTATCAACACGTCCTGCTGTGTCAACCAACTTCAATTTACCAGTGAAGAAAGGGTGTGAAGTATTGGAAATTTCCAATTTTACTACTGGATATTCGTTACCGTCTGTATAAACAACAGTTTCTTTTGTGTTGGCACAACTTCTTGTCAATACCATTGTATCGTTAGACATGTCTTTGAATACTACTAATCTGTAACTTTCTGGATGAATACCTTTTTTCATTGTTCTATTTAATTTTTGCCGTTTTAAACTATGGTTTTTTAAACGATTTGATTACTAATTTCTTTTACTTTTGAGTTTGCAAAGATACAAACTTTTTCCGAATCTACAAAATTTTTCTCCAACACCTTATTGATTTATTTTTCAATATACTAATAATCAGAAACTAATTATTAGAAATATTTTTCAACTATCTATCGCATATAGTATATATTTGGCTATATTTTCGTCCCTTTCCATCATAATCCAAGCCATACCCCACAATAAAATCGTCGTCGATTTCCTTGCCTATGTACCGTATATGATAGTTTTTTACGAACTTGCCGGGTTTAAACAAAAGTGTACATAGGTGTATGTTCTTTGGGTTGTAGGCTTTCAATTGTTGTATCATTGCCTCCATCGAAATACCGGTATCTATTATATCTTCAAGCACCACTATTGTTCTGTTTTCGATACTTTCGTTTATCCCTATCAGTTTCTCTACTTTGCCTGTAGATTGAGTTCCGAGGTAGGAAGACATCTTTACAAAAGATATTTCTGCATCAAAATCCAGTTCACGCATAAGGTCAGCCACAAATATAAAACTACCATTCAAGACCGCCAAAAACAAAGGATTTTCGTCCCTCAAATCATTACTGATACGATTTGCTAACTGTGAAACTATTTGCTGTATCTCTGCAGTGGAAAGATATAATTTAAACCTCTTATCCCCAATCTCTATCGTTTGCGATGCTTTAAAATCGTTGTTATTCATTAGCTTGATTCATTGTGTTGTATATAGTCTTTATCAATGGCAGATGTGGAGCATCTAACGTATATTCCCAATACATTATTCCTCTCAATTTCTTCTCTTTTATATAGTTACACTTTATTCTCACCGAATTTGTATCTTCGTAACATAGTGCAAATTTCCCTTCACTATCGGTCATATAAGGCACCTTGGCAGTATCGTCCCAATGAAACGTATAGTTTTCAAGTTTTAATATATCGGCATAATAAGTATAATCAGGCAAACTATCTACCCCATGACCATATAATGGTATGCCCATTACCAACTTTTCGGCAGGCACTCCAGCCTTTATATGTGCATACACAGCCTCATCTGTAGTTATACGACCGGCATGAGAGGAGCGATAAAGAGGCGAATGATGATATGGTGGCCGTGCAACATCGTAGGCCATTATATTTACCATATCCAAATAATCAATAACTGCGGAAAAATCTACATATAAAGCATCTGCAATTGTAGCAATTGTAAGTATTTTGTCGCCACCAATAGCCTCACGTATATCCTTTATTAGGAGCGTGAAATTATCTATATCATTAGGGGTGGCAGATATACCGGCCTCATCACTTGACGGATATTCCCAGTCAACATCTATTCCATCTATTTGATATTCATCCACAATACGCTTACAATCATTAGCGAACTGTTTACGCTTGCTGCTATCGGCTGCCATCTCGCTAAAACCACCGGCGCCCCATCCACCAAGCGAAAGCAATATTTTTATATCAGGATTTGTTTTTTTCAGAGAAGCTATCCGTTCAAAACGTTTTTCGTTGAGTATAATTATCTTATCAAAAGTATTTTGATCCACCAAACCAAAGGCATAGTTTATCTGAGTTACCCATCTCAAATCAGGCATCACATCACTATCGTGTACAAGATAAGCAGCTACAACAGGAACATTCTCTACATTCTTCTCATTTTTGGACTTACACGACCATACGGTCATGCATAGCGATATTACAACTAATATAATACTTATTTTTTTCATCATTCTATCATCAATCAAAATAATCTAAAAAGGGCGATATTTCTATCGCCCCAACAATATTTTAATACATAATTTGCTTTAAACTATTATTTGCTTTTTCTCCAATCAAAACCGGCTCTAACAGCTTGTCCTGCATATGGAAATTTTGGATCTACCACATATTTACCTCTATCGTCAACACACCCCCATGATCCGTCTATCTTTACCACAGCACAACGATTATATCTGTTACCCACGAACTCTTGAGCATATTCAAATATTGGCTTTATAGCCCATTCACCTTTGTAGTTTACATAACCCCAAATTCCGTCCTTGTCTCGTGCAGGATATAACCATACTCCTAGAGGCTCATTCTTATGCCATTGATAACCTGCATCTGTTGCTTGGTCTTGAGTTTCGAATATCATTTTTACAACAATTTCACCTTTATCGCTTACACATCCCCAACGATTATCTTTTTGAACAGTAGAATAACGTTTGTAGGTATAATCAGTAAAATCGGTTGCTACATCAAATTGTGGTTTTATCACCCACTGACCTTTACAGTTTACAAAACCATATTTTCCAGTTTCTGAATCCTTAAGCATCAAAACCCATGTGTTTACTTGTTCCAACTCTAAGGTTTGTTGATAATAAGCTTCTACAGCTTGACTACTAAACTCAAATATAGGTTCTACCACTATATTTCCACTCAAATCTATGGCACCCCAACGCTTTTTCAACATTACAGGAGCAACTGATTTTTTACCATCTGTGGTAAAATCTTCTGCTGCTTCGTAGGCTGGTGACAACACCCACATATTGGATTTGTTTACATAACCCCACGAATTGGAAAATTGATCATACAATGGTCTTATGCTTTGTGCAGAAACGACTGAATAAACCAATCCAAATAACAACGAAAAGTATACTTTTTTCATCTCTATATCTATATATTATTTTACTACTAATAAATCTTTTTACGAGTGCAAAGATACAAAATTATTATGAAATAGAAAGCATCTAATATATGTTTATATCTATCATTTTTTTCACCTTGATATTATTCATTTATATATCAATGCAATATAATAAATAATAATTTGTATATTTTACTTATTTTGTTAGTTTTTAAACATGAAATATACCGCTCCTACCAAACATAAACACGCCCAAATATAATTTGTTTTGAATGGTTGATTCATTACAATCATAGCAAACGGAATGAAAACCGATAGCGATATTACTTCTTGAATTATCTTCAATTGAGGCAAAGTATATACAGTGTATCCCAACCTATTTGCGGGCACTTGTATCATATACTCAAAAAATGCTATCAGCCAACTTGCAATAGCTGCAACATACCATGCCTTGTTTGACATATTTTTTAGATGTCCATACCATGCATATGTCATAAAAAAATTGGATAGTACAAGCATAAATACTGATACTACATACGGACTTGTAATTATTTTCCACATAACTCTTTATTCATCAACCTTAATAAATTTGCAAATGTTTGATTTACGGTTCTCTCTATTGTTCTTAACCTATCATCTCCAAATGACATTTTCTGAGTGTGTATTTCATTCTTCGAAGCTACTGCTATCCATACAGTACCTACCGGTTTTTCATCAGTTCCACCTCCGGGACCCGCTATACCTGTTGTGGCAACAGCATAATCAGTATTCATCTTTTGCATAATCCCACAAACCATTTCTTTCACAGTCTCTTCGCTTACTGCTCCATATTGCATCAACGTAGATTCGTGCACTCCCAACATCGAATGCTTAACCTCGTTGGAATATGCCACCACTCCGCCTTTGAAATATTCTGAAGCTCCTGCCATCGAAGTAATAGTTGATGCTATGGCCCCACCCGAACAACTTTCGACTACTGATAATGTTTTGGCATATTGCTTCATACGCAAGGCCACAAGCTCAGCCAACGACTCGGCATCCTCGCCCAATATATATTCGCCAACCAAAGCATACAAGCCCTTCACCGAAGTATTGATGTCTTGCTCCAAACGTTCTTTATCCATACAGCGTCCTGTAAGCCTCAAGCGTAACATTCCTGCTTTGGGAAGGTAAGCCAGTTTAATAGTTGATGGCAACGAAAGCTCCCAACTTTCTATTTTGTCAGACAAGAAAGATTCTCCTATGCCATGAAAAAGAAGATTCTTGTGCATTATGAATCCCACCTTAAAATAGTCAAGCATACGCGGAATCACCTCTTCATCCATAAGATATTGCATCTCAAATGGCACTCCCGGCAACGATACTACCACTTTTCCATCTCTCTCAAACCACATTCCGGGAGCCGTACCTCTTTTGTTCAACAACACTGTACAGCATCGCGGCACAAAAGCTTGTTGACGATTTGTATCGGTCATCGGATACCCTCTTTTCTTAAATATAGATGATATTACTTCAAAAGTAGCCTGATCCTCTACCATATCACTATCAAAGAACTCGCACAATGTCTTTTTTGTAATGTCATCTTTAGTAGGTCCCAAACCACCCGTAACAACTATCGCGTCGGTCAACTGCAATGCCAACTCCAAGGTTTCTTTAATCTCCTTCTTGTTGTCTGATATTACATATACTTTTGCAACATCCATGCCATTTGCAACAAATTGTTGCGACATCCACGAAGCATTAGTGTTCACCACCTGACCAATCAACAATTCATCACCAATATTAATAATTGAAACTCTCATACTCATAATATTATCAAGTAGTACTATCTCATCAATTAGTACAAACCTTATATTAAATTATTATGTATTTCCTTTTTGTTTATTCAGGAATCAAAGCTGGTTCTTGTTGCGACAAGCAGTGGAAACTACCCAACCCCCAAATAATGTCGGTACTATCTATTGCATGAATGGTATAATCCTTAAAACATTCTTCCAATATATAGTATGCTTTATTATCATTATCGCACTTATATGTAGGCATTATTATAGTGTTGTTTGCAATATAAAAGTTGGCATACGATGCAGGTAGGCGCTGGTCTTCCCAAATCACAGGATCCGGCATAGGTAGTTCAACTACATTGGGCTGTTTTCCCGAAAGCAAACGCACCTTATTAAGCATTGCCAAATTTTCTTTCAATGGAATATAGTTCTCATCATTTTCGTTGGTTTCCACTGCTGTAACTATAGTATCTTCATTTACAAAACGTGATAAATCATCTATATGCCCATCTGTATCATCTCCATCAATGCCAT
>JAGCLZ010000016.1 GCA_017646685.1 Bacteroidales bacterium
AAGTATTTTTTCCTTATTAAGTCTTTTTATTAATTGTCCATATACCGGCTGTCCGAAAAAATGTGTACTTTTGCTCATAATTATATTTTAGTGTGGCAACTCTAATATAATTAAAAAAGGCTGAACTTCAAAATCGAAGCAAGCCTTTTATTTTTATGTTTAGACATAAGTTTTAGCGGACAGTAATAAAATAAAATGGATGTTTTTTGCAAAAAAAATGCATGGCATCAAGCCGGCGGGCATTCCTCTAACTTATTGAATAGCATTAGGTACTGTTTCGGTATCAAAACGGGGCGTTGGTACATATATGGCATCGGCTTATGGAAGGGCACTACCATGGCAACTACAAGCAACATCACCATAATGTATGGGATTATACATTATGGTGGATAACGTTACATCTATAGCTTCAGCAGTCAATGAAAGGGTAATCGGTTCGAGACATGAAAACTTAGGTACAACGCCTCTTTTGATTGTATTTCCAAGTTTCTATAGAAAGATTTTAAGGCAACATACGGGTATAAATATATTAGTTATATACATGTAGCTGACTGCCATCATAATAAGTGGAGTACTGCCTTAACGACGATACTGCAGGAGCTTTGATAGGCGAGCCGTCGGTATAGATAAACTGCGACCCACACTGCGGGCATTCCAATATCACGCCCGATTGTTCTTGCACCTCCACTCCTACCTCGTGGCAATGAGGACAAGCACGCTCGTAGGCTAAAAACTCCGTCCACGAGTAGCGGAAAATAATCACTCCCTTATAGCCACCAATAAAGTATTCGTAGCCCCCTACATGGTTGAGGTTGGTATAGAAAGTAGAGTTTGGGTTGATAGTAAAATTGACATACCCCATGGGCGTATCATTTTCTTTCACACAACCTGCAAACATCATACTACCAAGCACTAATAAAGATAACAATATTTTTTTCATAACACCTGTCATACACTAATTCTTTTCGCTATAAACAACTGTAAATACCACGTGTGCCACTTGCGCCAAAGCCTGCTTGTCTATCACATCCATATTGTCGTTCATAGTATGCCAATGCTCAAAAAAGCTTACACCCGGCTGGTTTTGAACAATATCCACCATAGGTATTTGAGCTATTTGGTTTACATAAAGATGGTCGTCCAATATGGCAGGAGTGTTCTCGTTGACGAATGACGAACTGTATCCCAACTGATTGGCCACATCCCATACCCTATTCATAAGCCCCGGAGCAAAGGTACGCGACACCTCCTCTTTGGTGTATCGAGGGTTGGCATTGCCCACCATATCAAGTAGTATTCCATACTTGGCACGATAAAACATCACGTGCGGAGTCTTGGCCCAATGCTGTGCACCAAGGCACCAAGTGTTGTCTTGATAACGAGTTTCGAACTCGGGAATACCTTGGTCTTCGGCATCGAAAAATATTATATCCACTCCCACACCGGGACGTTTAGCCTGCATGTTACGAGCCATTTCCATCAGCACACCCACACCGCTTGCACCATCGTTGGCACCCGGTATAGCCTTGTGGTGATTATCGAGATTAGGGTCGTGATCGGCATAGGCTCGTGAATCCCAATGAGCAGCCAGTAGCACACGGTTGGTATTTGCAGGGTCGAACGAGGCTATTATATTGGTACCTTTCACCGTTTTACCGTCCCAAAGCACTGTGTTGAAGTCTTGTACATATACAGTATCAGCCCACTGTTGCATTTTCGAAGTCAGGTATTGGGCACATTGCTTATGCTCCTTTGTGCCTGGCACACGCGGCCCAAAAGCCAACTGCTCCCCGATATATCTATAAGCCGAATCGGCAACAAAATCGGGAATATCCACAGCGGTATAATCAACTTGTTCTATGGTTTTTACATTCTTGTCGGAAGAGTTGTTGCAAGCCGTAAGTGCTATTGCAGCACCCACTACTGCCATCAATGTTTTTTTCATCGTTATATGATTTGTTGTTCTACGTTCAAAATATTTCATGCACACTAATACAAGCATATAACGCAGCGACCATCATTTTATTGAATATCGAAAGAAGTTTTTTTGCTACTCGAGCGGTTTTACCTACCTTCCTCAACTATTTATCTCCCGTAGTAGAACAAAAAAAAGAAGATGGTCGAGTGCATGAATATCATACATTCGACCATCTTTATAGTGCTTTATCGAGGTTTTGCTTTATTTTGCAGGCTTACGCACGTAATGCGGCATATCCATAGGTATAACCATCGATAGTTCGATTAATCCCCTAAAAACGCCGTTTTCATACCATGGGGTTTGGTATATCAGTTTCTTCATTCCATTCTTCTCTATGGTGTAGGCGTTGGTACGGGGGTTGGCAAGCATATCTTGCAGTTTGGTACGAGCGGGTTCGGGGTGGCAGTCCATCAGGCTTTTGCCTATAAGTTCGTAGCCTCCCGAGGCTAGGAAGGTAGCAGCACTCTTGTCGTTCATATCCACGATGTTGCCTTCGGTGTCGCACACTGTTATTGCCAACCCTGCTTCTTTAAAAAACTTGTCCATATCCGTTGTTTTTTACAAAAAAGGACTGATATTACATCAGTCCTCCAATTTTAAACTCAATAAATTATGAAAAAAATATTCCCTTCTTACTATTTTGCCGACAAAGCTGCAAGAGCAATAGAATAAAGTTTGGTCTTCATGCTGTCGCCGCGCGATGATAGGATACAAGGTACTTTTGCACCCACTACCATACAAGCCAATTCGGCACCTGCAAACTTGGTACAAGCTTTGTAGAATACGTTGCCCGATTCGATGTTGGGGAACAACAAACAGTCGGCATCACCGGCTACTTCACCTTTAAGTTTCTTAATCTCAGCACTTTCTTTGTCAATAGCAACGTCCAAAGCCAAAGGTCCGTCAACGATAGCACCTTTTATCTGTCCGCGGTTGTTCATCATTGATATGATAGCCGATTCGGAACATGCAGGCATACCTACGCTTACTTGTTCAGTAGCAGCGATAAGAGCTACTTTTGGATTTTCTATTTCCAAACTCTTAGCAGTGCTTATAAGGTAGTTTAGGATAGTTTGTTTTTGCTTCATATCGGGAGCGGGAATGATAGCAACATCACTAGCAACCAATAATTTGTGATAAGCAGGTACTTCAAATACAGCCATGTGAGTAAGCATATCGTTTTTCTTGCCCGGCATAAGACCTTTATCCTTTGCAAGGATAGCACGCATGTACTTGTCTGTACTCAAAAGACCTTTCATCAAAAGGTTTCCTTTTCCTTCGTTGATAAGTTCAACAGCTTTTACACCTGCTTTGGTTTCGTCAGCTTCTTGAACCAATTCAAACTTGTTTACATCAATACCTTCTTCAGCACAAACTTTCTTTATTGTGTCGATATCGCCAACCAAAGTAGCGTCAACAATACCTGCGTCGATAGCGGCGCTAACAGCTCCTATTGTGTGAGAATCATTGGCGTAAGCAGCCACCAATCTTTTTTTGCCTCTTGATTTGGCCAAAGCCAAAACGTCATCTAACTTTGTAATCATCTTGTTATTAATATTTATTATTCTATTATCAATTTCATTTTGAACTGCAAAGATACGTGTTTTTCAGATATTTTGCCAATAAAAACTAGATTTAATTAACAGCCCTCCATAGTTGGGCCGACAAACATCATACTATCAGTGGCTTAAAGATGCTCGTATTTTATCCTTACTTTTATCGATAAATAAGTTTACGGCAATCGTGCAGGCAATATTCAATGCTCAACCATTTGTATGCTCAATAGTCGAGTAGCAGATGCCGAACGCTCGAACATTTAGCCCATATATGGTCGAGCATGTGCATATCAAACGCTCGAACGTTTAGCCTTCAAGCATTCGAACATAAAAAAACAAAACAGTCGAGCGTTGAGATTATTGTTATACGAAAAGGCAAGATTGTTCACATCGAGCATTGAGTATCAGCCTTTGCCATACAATATCGCTTAAAGTCGCACACATAGGGTTCATCACATTGTGGTCCCATAGGCACCTCGGGTTCAAAGCCTTGCAGTATTTCGCGAAAAGCATTGAGGTTTTCATGTACAAGCTGTAGTTTTTCCTCGGCTTCGGCTGTCATATCGGTAACTACAAATTCGTCGTCGCCACGCCGGTTTACGATGTTGAAACTGTTAATATTGCCCAATGCGTTCTTGCAAACGTAGTACTGCACTGCCACGTCCCAAGCTATGGCACTGTTGATTTTTTCGGAATGCTTCACCTCAAAAATATCATAGCTCCCATCGTCGTTCTTGCGTAACACATCGGTAAGCACCAATATATCGCCGTGAAGCACTCCGGCTTCAAAGAGCTCTACACAGCCTTCGGCTGCCAGGGCATTGGTTGTAAACTCCACATACTTTATGCTTCTGATACTGCAATGCTTTTTTACATCTACAGCATTGGGAAACATATCTTTGAACTTTTGCTCAAATTCACGCCCTTTGCGGAAACGCAAAAGCGTATCCCTATCGGGTGGGGTACGAAGTTTGGAACAATATTTGTCGAGGTATACAAGTTTAGGACATTGCATACCTCGCACAAACGACGTTTTGGTAAAAGTATAGAACCTACTCATAACAAAAGCCTTAGCTATGATATTGGGAATAAAATAAACACCGACACATCCCACACTGAATGTGAAACTATCAATGCAAGCAGGTTTTTGCGATAGCAATACATCAGCCCCCAAAATGCTCCACATACCATTGCCGCCATTGTAAGCATAAAGTTGAAGGAACTAACATGTACGAGCGTATATACAGCCGTAGCAGCAACCATGGATATTGCTACGGAGTACTTCTCGCCCAAACGTTGCTGAACGTATCCACGCCAAAAGACCTCTTCGGCCGGACCTATAAGCAGGAGCAATAGCAGGCCTACTACCATTGGGTTTTGACCGGACTTCATTCCATATATACCTCCTATCTGAGCTTCGGCAAAGGGGAAGAGCATTGTGGAAAAATAGTTGCCCAACCAAAAAACGCCCCACAGCAAGGCAGCAGACAGCAATCCTATGCCCAAATCGGTCCACGACCACCATATACTTTGCTTCAACCTATGGCCATAAAACACGATGGCCAATGTTGTGAGTATAGCAGCCGAAAACGACATTGCAGCCCAAAAGGGTAAATACTCTTTGGTCCATGGCGAGAACATCACAAACCAAAGAACGAATGCAACTAGTATTGATACGACAAGTTTTTTCATAGAACAAGTGCTGTTATAAAGTTAGCAACCGATAGGAGCAACGAAAATATCATAACCAGCTTGGCAGTATTACCGTCGAGGTCCGAAATATCGGCAGGCTGTTTATGGGCAGCCATACGCTTGATATTACCTATTGCAATGGGCAATGAAAGCACTACAGCCAATGCTATCCACGACAATACACCAACGGCTGCCAAAACTGCAACCATAACGTATGCCCCACCAACGAGCAAAAGATAATAAATTCTGGACATTTTCACTCCCAACACCGATGCCTGAGTAGCAATATTGGCCGAGGTATCGTTTTCAATATCCCTTGTATTGTTGGCATGAAGAATACCTGTAATCAACAATCCGGTAGGTGCCGATACCAAAAGCACCGAATAATCCAACACTCCTGTAAGCACAAATGAAGTGCCAAGAGCGATAAGAACACCAAAAACGATGAATATATCCAAATCGCCAAGAGCATTAAACTTTAATTTGTAGTAGAACATTGTAAGCAAAAATCCCAAACCACCTATAACAAGCAGTTGCCAACCCGTAACGCAGGTAAGCACGATTCCGATAATGGAAGCCAACACAAGCAAAATGAAACCATAGCGGAATATAGTTTTGGGTTCGAAAATTCCGTTTATTATCATCATATTTGTGTTGCCAATATTGTTTGGAGTATCCACCCCATGCTTGTAGTCGAAATAATCGCTTATAAGATTACCCGCCGAGTGAAACAATACCACTCCCAAAAATATGGGCACAACCAACCACCAATTTACAGCCGAAAGATTATCGCTGTTTTGAAGAAATACATAAGATGTAGCTACCAACGCCGGCATAGTAGAAGCCGGAAACGACCACGGTCTTGTAGCCAAAAACCATTCTTTTTTTGTTGCCATAATATTTTATTTTATCTATAGTTTATAAATCATAATTCTGTTATTCCAAATATCATGCTCTATGATGCTTAGATGCAATATCACCTCTATTTGCCACCCCAGACCCAACAAAGAGCCGAAAACAGCCTTTTTCAATGTGTGAAACATCCTATTCGAGGAGGGTTAAAAACCATGCTCTATGATGTTTAACCCTATTGTTCCTCGTGAAACAACACACCAAAAGCACAACCCAAATCCCCTACTCTATCACCTGGTAAGATAGATTATCAATACCGAAATATCAGCAGGCGAAACACCACTTATCCTCGATGCCTGACCCACAGTTTTGGGCTTCATTTTGGTAAGTTTCTCCCTTGCTTCATACGAAAGAGACTGCAAAGAGAAGTAATCAAAATCATCCTTCAAAGGCATATTTTCATACTTCAGAAGTTTATCTGCCACCTCCTGTTCCTTATCTATATAGTTCTGATATTTCAAAAGTACCTCGGCATATTCCAAACTTTCTGCTCTTCTATCTTCAGGAATCTGCAAATTTACATCTCGCAACTCAGCCGACATTTTCATCAAATCGACAATATTCACCTGCGGACGCAGCAAAAGATTCAACATTTTCACCTTTTGATCTATAGCCGGAGTACCTTTCTCAACAAGTACATCATTCACCTCCGAAGGCAATACCGATGTATTTCTTACACATTTCATCAGTTCTTCCGAGTATTTCAACTTGTCTTCCACCCTACGCATACGCTCCTCCGAAGCCAATCCCATGGCATAAGACAATGGAGTAAGACGAATATCGGCATTATCCTGACGCAACAAAATACGATATTCAGCCCTCGAAGTAAACATTCTATATGGTTCATCAACGCCTTTAGTAACCAAATCGTCAATCAAAACTCCAATATACGACTGCGTACGATTCATTACAAACGAAGGTTTACCTTTCAATTTCAGCACCGCATTTATACCTGCTACCAAACCTTGAGAAGCAGCCTCTTCATAGCCCGTAGTACCATTTATTTGCCCTGCAAAGTAGAGATTTTCCACTTTTTTGGTCTCCAAAGTATATGATAGCTGTGTAGGTGGAAAATAATCATACTCTATTGCATATCCCGGTTTAAATATCCTTGCATCCTCAAAACCCTTGATGGAATGCAAAGCCTGTAGCTGCACATCCAACGGCAACGACGATGAAAAACCATTTATATAATAAGAATTAGATTTCCAACCCTCAGGTTCTACAAACAATTGATGTCTATCCTTACCTGCAAAACGCTCTATTTTATCCTCAATAGATGGACAATACCTTGGGCCTCTACCCTGTATTCTTCCCGTAAACAACGGCGATTTGGCAAAACCCGTACGCAGAATATCATGAGTTTGCTCACTAGTATAAGCCAAATAACATGACCGTTGAGCTGTCAATATAGGAGTATCCATAAAGGAAAATTTACCCGGCTGTTCGTCACCTTTTTGCTCATCAAGCTTTGAAAAATCGATAGTTTTACCGTCTACACGCACAGGTGTTCCGGTTTTAAGGCGCTCCACTTCAAAACCAAATTCCCTCAGCTGGGCAGACAATCCCACAGCAGGATACTCTCCTATTCTACCGCCCTCTAGCGACATTTCGCCTATATGAATAAGTCCGTTCAAAAAGGTTCCATTAGTAAGAACAACCGCTTGAGCCGGTATTTCTATACCCATTTTGGTATAAACACCTACAACCGCATTACCCTCTATCTTCACCCCCACAACCTCATCTTGCCACAAGGAAAGATTGGGAATATACTCCAAAATATTTCGCCACACAGCCGAAAACTGCATCCTATCACTCTGTGCACGCGGGCTCCACATAGCAGGACCTTTAGAAAGATTCAACATCCTAAATTGTATCATGGTAGTATCAGTAACTATCCCCGAATAACCACCCAAGGCATCAATCTCCCTTACTATTTGCCCTTTGGCCACCCCACCCATAGCAGGATTACAAGACATCTGACAAATAGCATCCAAATTCTGAGTTATCAGCAACGTTTTTGCACCCAAATTAGCTGCTGCTGCCGCAGCCTCAGCACCCGCATGGCCACCTCCTACCACTACAACTTCATATCTTTCCCAAACCATGTTTTATATACTTTATACTTATTCAACCAAAGCTATCTACTTATTTATCTACATTTTAATACTAATGTTTCTCGTGAAACATAGTCATATCATCCCATACTTTTAGTGCCTCTTCTTCCCTTTTTCGCATTATTTTTGCCTCTTCGTCAGTCTTGTCACCAACACCAAGAAGATGCAAAATTCCATGGATAATAACGCGGTGCAACTCCTGTTCAAAAGTACAACCAAACGTTTGAGCATTATCCTTTATGCGATCAACACTTATCAATATATCACCCGATACTACATCACCTTCCACATAATCAAAAGTAATAATATCAGTATAAGTATCGTGCTCCAAATAAGAAATGTTTGCTTCCAACACTTGGTCGTCACTACAAAACATATAAGCAATATCGCCCACTTTCTTATTTTCTCTCTTTATCATGGATGCTATCCATGCCTTTAACTTCATTTTTTCTTTCAATCGAAAGCCTTCTTTCTCTACAGAAAAATGTATTGCCATTACTTACGTATTTTTTTGTTATAATCGTTTTTTAGCTCTATTATCAGAACATCAGTATACACCATACAAGTTACAGTATTTTAATATATTATAGATAATTTTTATACTTCTAAAGGCGTTTTCCTTGCAATATAATATATAATTCGAATATTTACCTTGCTATACAGCATAGATAAACGCTTTATACTGCAGTTGTATCCGAATCGCTCTTACCATCTTTTTGATCAAAGAGAGAAAGTCCCAAACAAGCGACCGCCATTCCCAACATCATAAACAAACTTTCAGTTTCCACATCAACTTTCATAACAGAAAGTACAAATACAGCTGTTCCCAATCCTACAGCCAAAGCTTTAAAAACAGTATTAAAAATTGGATTCATATCTATTCATTTTTACACAGAAAAAGCGACCGACAATAACCACAATAACCACTGCCGCTCGCTTTAAACTATTCCTATTTTATATTTTTCTATCAAACATTAATTTTCTTTGGATCAAAGAAATGTTGCAATGTAGCTGCACGCTCCAAAGAGCGAGAGGCTTCTATACCTTGAATCATAAACTCTAATTTCACTCTTTTACCACCTTTGGAATAAGTGCAAGAATCTGCCAACGTTTGCATCAAAAATATACCATCACCTTTACCACCCTCCAACGACAAGCCTGAATAGCCTTTATAATTAAAGCCATCTCCCTCATCTTCAACAATAAAAGCAATCCCGCCTCTACATTTCGAATACTTAATGGAAACAGATTTGCTTTCGTCCGATTTATTACCATGAAGTATAGCATTTTCAACTGCTTGCATTACTGCAACAGATATTATTCCATAGTAGTTGTGAATGTTCATTGTATCACATACTGTATCAAGAAACTGCTCTACCTTAGTTAAATTAGCAGTATTAGACTGAATAACAATGTGTTCCATATATAATATATTCATTTTACAGATTACAAAGATACGTTATTTTTCTAAGCAAGACAAGTCTGTTTAAAATATTTTTTTACACCACCAAATGTCAATTATCAGTTCCCTAGCTTGTAGAAGTAATCATTAACCTTTGATTTATAATAGTTTGTAAATGTTGGTGGGACAGTTCGAAACATCTCAAGTTCCTGCTGTTTCAGCTTATTATATTCTTCCAAATCGCCTTGCGACTGCTCAAAAATATCTTTTGCCTCCTTGCTTTCTCTTTTCTGTTCTCGCTCCCTTTGCATTTCCGCCTGCTCATGTTCAAGCAACCTAGTCAGTATTTGTTGCTGACGCATCATAGTTTGCTTAGTAATAGTCTTATTTACAAGCTCTGTTTCTGTCTGTTCCATCTGTTTCAGCAACTTGTCCACTTCTTTACCCATGGTTCCACCACTGCCTTGTTTAAGTTCTTCGCCATATTTTTGCATCATCCTACGTATTTGCTCTTGTTGTGCAGCCATACGTGCAAATTCTTCGCTCATTTTACTACCCTGACCTATCTTACCTCTACCCTCTTGTTTACCCTGTTTATCAAGCTGTTGCTTCATAGATTCCATTTGTTTATTGAGGGCATCTTGCAGGTCTTTCATCGATTTTGCTGATGGTTTACCTTTGCCGGATTTACTTTGACCGGGATTGCTACAACTACCTGACTTCTTGCAGTTACCCGATTTCTTTTTCTGACTATTCTGCCTCATCTGCGACTGCATTTCATCTAAAGATTCTGCCAAAACCAATGCAAGATTATTCAACGACATCATGGAGTACTGCATTGATGAAGCAGCCGATTGATTCTTTGAAGTACCATAGAATGTTTGATTCATCAGCAACAACCTATTCATTGATTTAGAAATATTTAGATTAATGCTTTCCAACTCCTTGTTTATTACCATAGCCACAGTCATTTGACGTTTAGCCATGGTTCGCAAAGAATCTTCAACTGTTTTGAAATCATCCTTTATTTTGTTCTGCAAAGCTATTATTTGCTGATATTTCGGATCCTGTATCTGTATTGAGTTGAGATCGGATATAAGTTGTTCTTGATCAAACGATAGAGTTACAAGATTCTTTAGCAGCTGACGTACTTGTTCTGCATCCTCTGCAAGATCACTTTGCTCCATATCCAATTGTGCTTCAGCCAACTGGTTAGACATCTTTTTCAACTCATCAGCAGCAGAATTCTGCTGCTCTGAAGCCTTTTTGTTATTCCTGTTATTCAGCTGCTTAGATGCCTCATTTTGCTTGTCTGATATAGATTTTTCGGTATCTCTATTACGCTTAAACTCTGCCGTTTCATCTATATCTTTAAGTTTCTTTTGTATATCATCTATATCCTTTTGTAGCTTACTAAACTCCTCATTAAGCTTGTTTTGTTTTGTGTTCAATGCCTCTACTTCTTTCCTTCCGGATTGCTCTGTTTCTTTTGCCAACTCTCTCTGTTTCTGTGCCAATTCTTCAGTTTTCTTTATTGTAGTCTCTATCTTCTTTTCTAGTTCCAAACGCTTCATCAACTCTATATTCTGATCCAACTGCTTCTCCAAAGCATCGTTTTTAAGTTTCATATCTTCCAAAGCCTCTTGTACCTTCTTCTTATCTACCTCTTCCATCAGCTTGTTCATTTCTTCCATCATTTGCTTCATTTCATCAGTAAGTAACTCGTTATAAAGACGATCCAACTCCTTTTGCTTCTCAATTATCGATTCGCTTTGCTCCTTATACTGTTGTTCCAACATATTGTTTAGGCGCATTTGGTCTTGCATTTTCTGCAAAGTTTCTTTCACCTCACGTTGTTTCTTTGCAAGTTCTTCAAGCTGGTTTTTATCCTGCCATGTTAGTTCCTTCTTATCCACTAGTTTACGCATCATTTCATTAATATCCTTTTGCATATTTTTTATCTCTTGCAACGAGTTTTGCGAAAGTTCATTAACTTGTTCCGAACTAGCTTCAAACATTTGTTCAAGTTCTTCTTCTGTAGGCACTTTTACCTCGAATATTTGTGACTTTGCCGATTTTGCACCATGTATTCCATCATTATCCCATACCTCAAAGTAGTATTCAACCTTATCACCTGGCATTATATCTATATCCTCAAAGACAGTAGAATAGTAAAACTCTTGCGTTGGTTCGTCGGCTTTGAAAGGCAAGAGTTTTTCTACAAATACCTTATCAGTAGTGTCATTGCTCGATGTTTTGATGATTTTAAACTGTAGTTTCGAAAAACCATAATCGTCCTTTATCCTTCCTTTGAAGAATATGCGATCTGCCTGAATCGAATCCCTCATTTCCATAGCCAATATCATTGGTACAGCATCGGGCAGTACCGAAATTGTATATTTTAGAGTATCAATATTAAACACATAGTTGTTGGATGAATAGAATGCATAATTTGCAGGGCTTATAAATCGTTTGGAAATAGAAAGTCTTCCGTTGGCATCAGGCTTAAAAGTCTGTAGCACAGAATCTACGATAAAGTAAAAATCATTCACATCACGTGTTTGGAAAATCCACTGAACTGTGGTACCCTCGGGAACAGTCAAATCACCTATGTTTATCAAATCTTCAGACACTTTGCCTGTATAGGAAGGGAAGATGAGTTTTGTTGTAAAATCCACAATCACAGGTTTGGGCAATACCTTTAGCTCATAGCTTGGCGATACAACTTCCACAGCCTCAAAATGGAAGCTTTCACTGCACTGAAGATTCTTAAACAAGTAGCTAAAAGTAGTCATATCCTCTTTAGTCATCTTATATTCAATGCCGTTGATAACCAAAAAGATATCGTTGGGAATATCATTTCCTTCTACTTTCAGTTTCAAAAGAAAGTCTTCCTGCTGAAATGCCACAAGAGAATCATTCATAACATGATATACAAAAGGAGCAGGTTTTTCATAGTAAGTATTATAGTTTACTAGTCTGTTTGAGGGTTCTTTTATCACCGCCGGCGATAAAATAAGCAGCAACAGCAATACAACCAACGGTACTACAGCATATTTGACATATCGTTTATTTTGCTTTAAATCAATAGCTTTGAGAAATGGGAGAGGGGAGAGGCTCTCGGTTTTTTGCTGAATGCTTGCTTCCAACAGATCGCTGTTTGCAGAAGTATCCGCCATATCTTTCAACTGCAAAAGGTTGAGCAACTTATCGCTGATTTCGGGAAAATGTTTCCCAATTATAGTAGCAGCTTGATGGTATGATATTCTTTTTCCGATTTTATACATTTTCAAGAGTGGAAGCACGATATATACTCCCAAAAACAATGCAGCAGCAGTCAAATATGACCAAAAGAGTACCATCCTGACCATTGTGCTGAAATAACCAAAATACTCCAATACATTGATCAAAATAAACATCAACAACAATAAGCCTACGGTATATAGTAAGCCTTTAATGAGCTGATTTTTATAATATTTGCGTACAAATCTATCTAACTTTTCTATCAACTTATCGTTTGTAGCCATCTGTATCTTTTATTTGTTTCTACACATTCTTTTGCCTTTAAAGTAACCTACAAAGTTACAACTTTATTTTGATATATCGGTTATTATTTTAGAAAATTATTTTTTATACCATATAGCAATCAATATCAAATAAATTAGTATCTTTGCAAAATCAAACGTATAACAAACAATGAATAAAGTAGTACTTATAACCGGAGCTTCATCGGGATTTGGCCATAGTACCGCCAAATACTTGATTTCCAAAGGATATACTGTATACGGTACTAGCCGAAAAGAGATGACCGATAGCAGTATAAAGATGATAAGAATGGACGTTTGCGACAAAGTAAGTGTCAATACAGCAGTGAATTATATACTGGAAAAAGAGGGTAGGATAGATGTACTGATAAACAATGCAGGTATGGGTATAGGTGGTTGCATAGAGTTGGCTACCGATGAAGAAATTGACATACAAATGGATACCAACTTCAGAGGTATGTCTAATGTATGCCAATGTGTGCTACCCGGTATGCGAAAGCAAAGAAGTGGTAAAATTATCAATATCAGTTCTATAGGTGGTGTTATGGGACTTCCTTATCAAGGATATTACTCGGCATCCAAATTTGCCATCGAAGGTTATAGTGAAGCCCTTGCTGCAGAGGTAAGAGGTATGGGCATAAAGGTGGTGGTGGTAGAACCCGGCGATTTTGCCACAAACTTCACCGAAAACCGCAAAAACTCGTCTCTGACGCTCAATAATGATGATTATAATATCAGCTTTGACCGATCATTAAAAATCATCGAGAAGGAAGAAAAAGGAGGTCTTAAACCTATTGTTTTATCCAAAAAGATAGAGAAAATTATCCGCAAAAAGAACCCACGCTTCCGATATGTGGTAGCCAATATGGAGCAACGCCTATCGGTTTTGCTCAAAAAGATAGTGCCTGCCAATATGTTTATAAGCATTTTGCGAAACTATTATAAAGTGTAGGGTAGGAGAGAATCAATTTTTCCCAAAATCTACATAATATTTTTTACAGCCTATTGGAAAATAATCTGATAGGCTGTAATGTTGAATTTTATCAAATACAGAAAATTTTGTATCTTTGCAACCGAATTGACCAAAGAAACGAAATAAAATATGAAAGTTAGAACATTGATTTATAATGCAGTCAGAAGCATTGTTGTAGGATCGTTATTCCAATTGGTTTACTATTATACCTATATGAAAGGTAAAGGTATCGAATGCAGTTTCGAGGATCATGTATTGGGAGCCTTGAAGTGGATTGGCGTGTTCTTTGTATTTGACATAGTTTGCGAACTAATCCATAGCCGAAAAGAGAAGAAAAAGAACGAAGAAAACAACGATAAAATAATATAATAACAACACAAATTACACGATATGAAAAATATAAAAGAGATTTCCATAAGATGGATAACAAACACAGTAGGGTTCTTTATTGTACGGTACATAATAGAACTAATCCATCCTACAATAACTTCCGAACACAAGATAGAGTCGGTTGCTATAGAAGCAATATTGTTTGGAATAATAATGGCTGCAATCGGACAATTTATGTCGTACCGAAAGAACAAAAAAAGCTGTAAAACAAGCAATAAAGACGAATAAAAAACTATTCCGAAAGCTAATAAAAAGCTGATAAAACGAAATTTACAGTATATATTTTGGACTATGTCCGGTACAGTGACAGTTCAATAGAAGTAAATTATTCGAAAAGTTAGCCGATTTTTCCACTTATGGTATAACATATTTTCATACACAGATATGTTTGTTTGGTGGAGGAGCAGTTGTTTCAGCTGTAGTCTTTTGGCTAATTGATGAAGCATAACAGCCGAAAATACAGCAGATCAAATAGTTTGTTTTGATCGTTTGTAGGAACTTAACCGCTCGAGTGTTTTATATACAAACGTTCTAGCAACAAAAGCAAAACGCTCGATTATTGGAAACCCAAATAATCGAGCGTTTTTTTATAATCCATCAGAGTGCTTTTCCAAACACAGCACGACGTATTACTTCCTCGCATTCGTAACTATTCGACCATATCTTCACTGCTTCATTACCAATTATTTGTGGATTGGTATATGCTGTTTTTATTCCATGTTTTATAGCTACCTCATTCATATCACTGTAATAGATGGAATGTACACCACGTTTTTGCCATTCGGGACGTACACCATTGAGTAACAAATCAATAGTATCGTACTTATACAAGCATTTCAGAATATGGAACCAACCAAATGGAAACAGATGACCGTTGGCTTTGCGAAAACCCTCGTTGAGGTCGGGGATGCTTATACCAAAGGCCACAACCTGGTCATTCTCATCAACCACAAGCGATACCAATTTTGGATCCAACACCGAAAAATAACTCTTGATATAAATATCTATCTCCTTGGAATTGAGCGGTACAAAACTGTATATACCACCAGAATTGAAAGCTTCATTGAGGGCTTCGAAAAAACTTCTAGCATACGGCATTATCTCCTTACAACTCTTAAACTTTAGCAATCGGAGATTGTATTTTTCCATTATCAATGAGTTTATTCTTGCCACTTTTTCGGGTACCGGTTGCGAAGCAGGCATCTTGTTCTGAGCCCATTCACAAGTAACGCTATATCCCAATCGTTCAATAAATTCCACATAATAGGGCAGATTGTATAGAAGGGTCATATTTTGGCGTTCATGAAATCCCTTTGTTATCCAACATTCCTTATCCATATCGGTAAACGACATAGGACCATGAATTTCTGTCATTCCATGCTCACGTCCAAATTCCTCTACTTTTTCCAATAATTTGCTGCATACATTGATATCTTCCACAAAATCAAACCAACCAAAACGAACTTTTTTTTCGTTCCAATGCTCGTTGGCTTTGCGATTGATGATAGCAGCTACACGTCCTACTACTCTACCTCTAGAATAAGCCATCCATAGCTTGGAATCACAATATTCATGAGCAGGATTCTTTTTGGATAATGTGCTTAAATCATCACTTATCAGAGAGGGTACATAGTTTTTACACTTTCTAAACAATTTGTTTGGAAACTCTACAAATGTTCTAAACTCTGATTTTGTAATAACTTCTTTTATAACTATTTCCATATGTTTAGTACTTCTATTTCAAATTTAAATGTGTACTTGAAGAGGTTATTTTAATATCTCCAATCTTTTGAAACACTTATATATCTTATCTATTGCATAATCAATTTGTTCTGTTGTATGTGTAGCCATTAGTGATATTCTTATCAAAGTATCATCGGGAGCTACAGCAGGACTTATCACAGGGTTTACAAATACTCCCTCATCGAGCAACATTTTAGTAACGGTAAACGTCTTCTCGTTGTCACGCACAAAAAGAGGAATAATAGGTGTTTCGGTATTTCCTATCTCAAAGCCCAACTGTCTGAAACCATTAAGTGCATGATTTGTAACCTTCCAAAGGTTATCTTGCCTCCAAGGTTCCGACACCATTATATCAAAAGCTGCCATAGCTGCAGCTGTAGCCGCGGGTGATATACTAGCACTGAATATGTATGAACGCGAGTTGTGCTTCATCCAATTAATAGTTTCTGCATCAGCAGCCACAAACCCACCTATTGATGCCAATGACTTGCTGAATGTTCCCATTATTATATCTACATTATCCACAACATCAAAATGATCGCATGTTCCACGTCCTTTACTACCCAATACTCCCAATCCATGAGCTTCATCTACCATAACAGAAGCATTGTACTTATTGGCAATTTCCACCAATTCAGGTAGTTTTACAATATCTCCTTCCATACTGAATACCCCATCAACAACAATGAGTTTTGCAGATTCTATAGGACATTTTTGCAATACACGCTCCAAATTATTCATATCGTTATGTTTAAACTTCAAGGTGTTTGCAAATGAAAGTCTTTTGCCTTCTATTATCGAAGCATGATCTGTTTCATCAAAAATAATATAATCATTTCTTCCCGTTACACAAGGAATAACACCTACATTGGTCTGAAAACCTGTAGAATAAAGCATTACACCACCTTTATTAAAGAACTCTGCTAGCTTGTTTTCAAACTCTATATGCAAATCTAAAGTTCCGTTCAAGAATGGCGAACCTGCACATCCTGTACCATATTTGTCTATGGCAGCCTTGGCAGCTTCCTTTATCTTTGGATGATTGGTTAAACCTAAATAACTATTAGACCCAAGCATCAAAACTTTCCTTCCGTCTATAATAACTTCAGCATCTTGATCGCTAGATATAGCTCTAAAATAGGGATATATACCTGCTTGTTTAGCATCTTGTGGCGCTGTATAACGCGATAGTTTTTCTTGTAATGGCTTCATTTATATATAGTTTTTATCAATTATTGATTAGTTCTTATACTCTTCACATTATCTGTATAAACGTCAAATAATTAATTCCAAATACCTTCATTTCTTCACAACAATCTAATACATATTTATATGTAAAAGTATAAATTTTTCTTTATATATAAGCAATTTATGCTGTTAATTGTTCATAAAGTGATTTTGTTAAACGACTTGCACCTATTCTAAAACGATTATTGTCAATATTATTACCTATAAAATATTCTGTTATTTTATAGTAGTTCAAAGCTTGTAGGGCAGTAGATATACCTCCTGCTGCCTTAAATCCTGCTATACGCCCTGTATTTTCTGCTTCTTCTTGTATAGCTTTCAGTATTATATAGGCTGCTTTTTCTGTTGCTCCCACTGCTATTTTTCCTGTAGAGGTTTTAATAAAATCAGCACCTGCTGCTAATGCAATCTTTGAGGCAATGTATATATTGTCAGTAGTTTGTAATTCGCCTGTTTCTAGTATAACTTTCAGTTTTAAATTTTTACATACACTACGTATTGCCATCAATTCTTCAAAAACAACATCATATTTACCCTCTAATAACATACCGCGCGACAATACTGTATCTATCTCATCAGCACCCTCATCTACTGCATATTTCACCTCTTGCAAACGTAGATTAAATGGCATCTGCGCCGACGGAAATCCACCTGCTACTGAAGTAACTCCAATACCTTTTCCACTCAAACACTCTTTTGCCAACTTTACAAAAGTAGGGTATACACATACTGATGCTACAGATTTTATTCCTTTTTCTATATTAGTAGCAAGATATGTATCAGTACAAAAATTCTTTATCTTTTCATAATTGTCAGAACCCTCAAGTGTGGTATTATCTATACAAGAATAGATATTTTTCAACTTTTGTATATAATCAGTATCATTTAGTGGAACTGACAATATTCGAGATAAATCTATATCTATCTCAGTGTCTGTAAGTGAAAAATGTGATTTAGCGTACATTATTTTGATTTTTTTTGATGTATTGTTTGTTGAATGGTATAGATTCCAATAGTGGCATCTTACGTTTTTTACAAAAACTTTTACCTAAGAATTTTTTCAATGCAGCACAACGAAACAATTTTGATTTATTCATCTTACTTCTGCTAACAATATTTTTTTTGTAAGTTGAATATCTTTTATTGTCTATTGAGTCAACATATTTATTTTCACGAAAATATATTCTGTTTTCTATTATCAAATCCTTGATTGGAATAGATACAGTGCACACTTTCTCACAGTTTCCACACATAAGACAAGCGTATGATACATGTTTATAAGACTCTACTGTTTCAAAAAAAGGCAAAATGACATTGGCAATAGGCCCCGTAAAAACATTATTATAAGGCTTATCACCCACAATATTGTATACAGGACATACCTTTTTACACTCTCCACAATGCAAGCAAGTAAGTGCAATACGTTGCTTTTGCATCGAAAGCATAGTACTTCTACCGTTGTCCACAATAAACAGAAAATCATTATCACGAACCAACGGACGATAAAAAATAGTGCTGTTATAATCTTTTTTTGCAGTAGAAAACATTAACATAGAATAAAGCTCAGCATCAGCCATAGATGAAATAAGCTGCTCTATACCAACTATAAAAACATTAATACTTCCGTTATTCAAACGCTCTGCCACAGACATATCTTTGTCAAAAATAAGGATACTTCCCATATCACAAATCAATCTATCGGCTTTGATAAACTGCATATCAGCTATATCTGAATACTTCAGTTTTTCTTTCTTAAAAAAGTCTTCTAACCCAACTTCTTCGTATAAATAATCAGAATGATAGTTTATAGTTTTTACTTTTCTCTTTGAAATTATTGTGTGTAATCCGTTTAAAACATCATCATAATCCACAGCCCAATAAATTTTGGCACCATTTTTTGAAGAAAATTTACACTCAAAATCCATTAGATTGTCATGTAAATTTTCCAATGATTTCTGTAAAACTGAAACTATATAATCTCTATCACCAGCAGAAAACAATCTAGAAAATAACTCGGACTTTGAAACAATATTCAATTTATTATCAGTACTTTTTTTTGCAATAACTGATTTAGAATCTTGAATAAAACCAAAATACGCATCACTATTCATATTTTAATATCTTTGATCTAACGCCTTTTTTCTACCCCAAACCTCTACAAATCTAAAATATCTTGCTTATTTTTTCCACTCTACGTGTGTGTCTTCCACCTTCAAATTCTGTACTAATATATTTATCTACAATATTCAAGGCTACTTCTGCGGTTATGAAACGTGCCGGCATTGCTAATATATTTGCGTTATTGTGTTGACGTGCCAACTCGGCAATTTCAGGTGTCCAACAAAGTGCACAACGAACATTAGGATATTTATTTACAGTCATTTGTACACCATTGCCACTACCACATATTACTATACCACGTTCGTAAACACCATTATTGATATCTCTTCCCAATGGATGAACAATATCAGGATAATCAACACTGTCGGAACTATTTGTTCCATAATCCTTCACCTCGTATCCTTTGTTCGACAAATATTCTTTTACAAGTTCTTTAAGTTCAAATCCTGCATGATCGCAAGCTATAGGAATAATATTCATACTTTTTCTCTTTGTTGATAATTATTTTATTTTTGCAAAGATACTTCATTTATCTAAACCATTCAATATATGAACAATTAAGTTTTGCACTATCTGCTGTTATTATCATTTATTTATTGATTATCAGAATATATATTTTATAAACATTACACTTGTTGATAAATCAATAATAAGGCTATGATAACTTTGTTCGTATCTTTTTTGACACTCAAAAAGTTCATAAACCTCGTTTTATTCATCAGTTATCTACACATAAACCAACAAAAAAATAGTATAAAAATAATAACAATTATATGTTCAATAAGTAATAAACATATGTTCAAAACAAAGATTATAATTTGAAAAACAAGTAATTAAAATGTAAATAATTTGTTCATAAACTAAACTTATTGTTATTTCAAAATATTATCAGTCTTTTTTTTGAACCAAACTAACAGCATAATAAAAAGAAAAAATATATTTATAAAAGATATATATTTATTATTACTAAAAAGATGGTTTATTTTTTGACCAATAAAAGATATTTTTATATCAATCAAACCTCTTGGTTAAATTAAATCCGGAGTGTTTGATTTTGTAGATGCGCATTTGCAAGAATATTCTGATATACAAATAAAAAAAACATAACAAACATCAAATATAAATTCCTTACTATGGAGATTTATCTACATCACGTAGTAGTTGAATTTCAATCACGATGGAAATTCAACTGCATCACGAGGCATTTTTAGACTATATATTGACTTGCGATTGACAGTATACTATCACACTCGTAACACCCTATTGTAAACAGATTGATGGTAGGGTGTAAAATTTAATTCATTCAACGGGTATATCATAATATATTTTTATTCGTATATAGGCAAAAATGATGGTATATAATCTTGTTTGTGATACCATATCATTGCGATATTGATAATAGGGTATTGATCTATGAGTGTATAATTTTTAATTCATATAATGGATAAAATCTATATTTTTATTCGTATCTTTGCAAACTAAAAGTAAAGTAAAAGCAGAGTTTACTTTATTATTAATGGTTTATATAACAATAATATAAGATTTATATGGATAATATTGAACTTATAGGAAAGATAAAGAAATTAAAGAAAGAAAAAAATGCTATAATCTTAGGGCATTATTATCAAATAGATGAAATACAGCAACTTTCTGATTATATAGGCGATAGTTTGGCATTGGCCGAACAGTCTAGAAAGGTGGATTGTGATATTATAGTTTTTTGTGGAGTGCATTTTATGGCAGAAACTGCCAAGATTTTAAATCCCTCAAAAAAAGTGTTGTTGCCTGATATTAGTGCAAGTTGTTCGTTGGCAGATAGTTGTCCTGCTAGTGAATTTGCAAAATTCAAAGCAAAGTATCCAGACCATACAGTTATCTCTTATATCAATTGTTCGGCAGAAATAAAGGCTTTGTCAGATATCATTTGTACTTCAGGTAATGCCGAAAAACTTGTAGGTTCTTTACCAAAAGATGAGAAGATAATATTTGCTCCAGACAGAAACCTTGGCGGATATATTAACCGTATTACCGGTCGTAATATGGTTTTGTGGAATGGTGCATGTGAAGTTCATGATGCTCTTACAGCTGATACTATATTGCGTTATAAGCAACAATACCCTGAAGCCAAAGTAATTGCGCACCCTGAATGTAATGATACTGTTTTGCAAGTAGTGGATTTTGTTGGCTCTACAAATGCTATGCTTAAATATGTAAAAAACATTGATGTAAAACAAATTATAGTTGCTACCGAAACAGGAATAGTATATCAGATGCAAATTGAAAATCCTAATAAAGAATTTATAATTGTAAGTAATAGTGGATGTAATTGTAACGATTGTCGTCATATGAAGATGAATACATTAGAAAAATTATATTCATGTTTGGCTACAGAAAAGCCAGAGATAATAATGAATTCGGAATTGATAGAAAAAGCCAAAGCTCCTATAATAAGAATGTTGGAAATATCTAAATCGTTGAATTTAATATAGATTGTTTTATGAATGGTCAACAAATTGTTTACGATTTTTTGGACAGCAATAATATTTCCTACGAGTATATAGAGCATCCTGCAGCTCCAACTATTGATATAGCTAAGCAATATGTAGGAGGGGATGGAATTGTACTTTGTAAAAATCTTTTCTTTCGAAATCATAAAGGCAATAAGCATTATCTTGTAATTATGGATTCATCACATCAGATGGATATACATGATATAGAAAAACAATTGCATCAAGGTAAGTTGAGTTTTGCATCACCAGAGCGAATGATGAAATATCTTGGTGTAACTCCAGGTTCTGTATCTCTTTTCACTTTACTTAATGATATAAATCATGAAGTAATATTATTTATAGATGAATCTTTGAAAACTAGTGAAAAAGTTAGTTTTCACCCAAATGATAATACGGCTTCGTTATTAATAAGTGGAAAAGATATGTTGAAATTTATAGATTTAATGCAAAATAATAAAGAATTTCTTCAGTTATATCAATAAAAATGAACGAAAAATATTGTCAAATGTTTATATATTACATATATTGTTTATAACTATAAAAAATAGTAAAATATAATATGTTTTTATTGTTTATAATATCTTGATTTATAAATAAATATAGTGTAGTTTCACGTGAAACAAAATGTTATTGTTTAATGTCTTTATTATTGGTTAAATATTTTGTTTTTTGTAGTTTGTTTTATTATATGTTGTAGTCTAAAAATTGTTTGAATGATAGTTGATAATTATATATCTAATCATATTATACCTCTGAAGTTAGATGATGATTTTTCTTTATCTACTAGATTGATGGATGAAGGTAAAATGTCATATTTTCCTGTTTTAAATGGTAATACCTATTGTGGTTTGATATCTGATTTAGATATCTATGAACTTGAAGATTTAGGTGTGAAAATTATAGATAGGAGGGATTTGTTGAAAGATTTGTATATTTATAATAGTCAAACTCTGTTTGAAGCTACATCTATAATTTTGGATAATTCGTTGGATATATTACCTGTTGTTGATAAAAATAAAAAATATCTTGGTGTACTTACTGTATATAAACTTTTGGAAGCTTATTCTACTTATACAGCTGCCAATCAACAAGGTGATGTTATACAAATAATATTGAATTATAATGATTTGTATATAAGTGAGATTTCACGTATTATTGAAAATGAAGATGCACGTATTATTAATCTTTTTTTAGTACCTGTATCGGAATCAACACAAGTAAGATTGATAATAAAATTAAATAAAATGGGTTTGTGTAGGGTGGTGAAGGCATTGGAAAGATATAATTACAAAGTAGAATATTTTTATCAATATATGGCAGAAGAGAATTTGTCTGATAATTATGGATTATTGATGAAATATTTGAGTATGTAAAAATATAAAAATGATAAATAAATGAAGCACCGTACAATACCTATTTTTGTTCCTGAATTGGCTTGTCCAAATCAATGTATATATTGTAATCAACGTATTATTTCCGGACAATTACAAATACCTACAAACGAAGAAATCATAAATACTATAGAAACTCATTTATCTACATTTGATAGTGATACTTATGTAGAACTTGGATTTTTTGGAGGAAATTTTACAGGAATAGAACTTGAGGAGCAACAACGCTTGTTTTCGCTTATAAAACCTTATTGTGATAATGGTAGTATAAGAGAAGTAAGACTTTCGACAAGACCCGATTATATTAATGAAGAAATAATAGATTTTCTTTTAAAAAACAATGTTACTACTGTGGAACTTGGTGTGCAGTCGTTGGATGAAGATGTGTTGAATACTATACAACGGGGTTATACGCCACAGCAAGTGATGGATGCTGTAAATCTTATAAAAAGTAGTTCTATTAAATTGGGTATGCAAATGATGGTAGGATTACCAAAAGATACACCACAAAAATCGTTGCTTACGGCACAGAAAATAGTAGAGTGGGGTGCTGATAATACTCGGATATATCCTACTTTGGTTATACAGCATACCAAATTGGCCGACTGGTATAAACAAGGAATTTATTCGCCTTTGGCTTTAGATCAAGCCATTGATTGGGTGAAACCTATATTATATCATTTTGAGAAAAATAATGTAACAGTACTTCGTGTGGGTTTGCATCCTACAGAGGGTTTTATTAATGGTACCGATTATATTGCCGGTCCTTTTCATGTAGCTTTTAAAGAGTTGGTTCAAACCGAAATATGGTACGATATATTTTCAAAGGCTAATTTTGATACATCCAACACAGAAATTATTGTAGATGTACCTTCGCATCAGGTAAATGCTGCTGTAGGTCATCATGCCAAAAACAAGGCTATGTTACAGTCTCTATACAAACGAAAAATAAAAATTGTAGCCAACGATGATATTGCTATTTACAATTTTAAGCAGGTTAGATAATTATAAAACAAATTGACTTTTAAGTTATACCTTAAGACAACTCAACTTGATAAGAAAAACGAAGAAAATACATTATAGTATAGAGGTATTTTCTTCGTTTTGTATTTTTATCTACAATTTGTGGATAAAAATAATTGCAGTATGTTTAAATTTTACTCTTTAAATAAGCCGGGTAGATTTGTTTTTTCTTTTAATTTTTCAACCCTTACATTGATGTCTTCAAAAAATCTAATAAGCTCTCTTTTTGGAAGATTGGAGAAAAAATAGTATCTTTGCAAATTGTTTTTTTTATAACAACGCAATTATAATATTGCTACAACGTTTATTGTAAGTTAATTAAGATAGAATAATAATATAGTATTGATATGTTTACATTGTATAAAAAAGAGTTGGGAAGTTTTTTTTCGTCGTTGATGGGTTACCTTACCATCATTGTTTTCTTACTTCTCAATGGTTTAATGTTGTGGGTATTTAATTCCGATTTTAATATTATGGACTATGGTTATGCAGGTTTGGATGGGCTTTTTCTTATAGGACCCTTCTTGTTTTTGTTTCTCATTCCTGCTATTACCATGCGTATGTTTTCAGAAGAAAAGAAGAATGGAACCATAGAACTTTTGTTTACCAAACCATTGAGCGAATATCAAATAATATTTGCAAAATTATTGGCAGGTATCACTTTGGTGTTTATTTCCATATTACCCACTTTGGTTTATTACGTAAGTGTTTATCTTCTTGGCGATCCTATAGGTAATGTTGATACGGGTAGTGTTGTGGGTTCATACATAGGTTTGCTCTTTTTGGGTAGTGCGTTTGTGTCCATAGGCCTATTCTCGTCGGTGCTTACAAACAATCAGATAGTGGCATTTATAATAGCAATACTGCTATCGGTGTTTTGTTATCTTGGTTTCGAAACGCTTTATAATATGGATATCTTTGGTTCGTTGAACCTTTTTGTACGTTCGTTGGGTATGCGTTATCACTATGAGTCTATAAGTCGTGGTGTAATAGACACACGCGATGTGCTATACTTCCTCAGTATTATTGCCCTTTTTGTTATGCTTACCCGATTGGTATTACAATCACGTAAATGGCAGAAATAAAACTAAATCATTAATCAACTTGTAGAAAATAATCATATATGAAACTTAAAGATATCAAACTTTTCAAAGAAAAGAATCCTGAAAGTAAACAAAAACGCAGCCTCAAACGTTCGCATATAATAGAGGTAGTGGCTGCAATTTTCATTATTATTTTTCTGAATATAATAGGTAATTATCTATATGTTCGTTTCGACCTTACGTCCGAAAAGCGTTACACACTTTCAAAAGCCACCAAACGTTTGCTTAAAGGAATAGACGAAACAGTACTAGTCCGAGTATATTTGGAAGGTAACGAACTTCCACCCGATTTTGTACGTTTGCAAAACGAAACCAAGGAAATGCTCAATCAATTTCGTGCATATAACAAGTATATAGAATATGAGTTTGTCAATCCTACCGATTTTGATGACCCTAAGGAACAGAAAGTATTCTACCAAAAACTTGCACAAAAGGGTATACAGCCAAGCCGTATAGAACTGAAAACTCCCGATGGTATAAAGCAGCAGCTGGTTATACCTGCTGCCGACGTGTTCTTTAAAGGTCAGGAAACATCAGTTCAATTGTTGTTGGGACAAAGCTATGTATCCGATGCCGAGCTGATAAACAACTCTATCCAGTCGTTGGAATATACTCTTACCGACGCTATACGCCGGCTTGGTCGAGGCGAAAAACAGCGTATTGCCTTCCTTCAAGGACATGGCGAGCTTGAACGACATGCCATATACGACATACAGCTAGCTCTTACAGACTACTATGCTATGGAAAATATAACCCTCGATGGCAATGTAAATGCACTTACCGAAAGGGTGATAAGTGCATCCGATTCTACCGATATAGATTTTCGTAACAAATTTAAACTTCTAGTAGTACCCAAACCAACCAAGCCTTTCAGCGACGAAGATTTATATATAATAGACCAATTTGTGATGTATGGAGGTAGAGTGTTGTGGCTTGTTGATGCTTTGGATATAGAGATGGATAGTTTGGCCACACGCAGCCAAGCCATGGCTATGCGTACCGATTTGGGATTGGGATTCGACGAGATGATGTTTACCTATGGTGTACGTATCAATCCAAACCTTGTTATGGACATACGTTGTATGCCTATACCTATGGCAGGTGGCTCTATGGGCAACAATCCTCAGATAGGTTTCCGCCCATGGTATTATTTCCCCGAAGTGGTACCATTATCAAAACACCCCATAGTAAAGAACCTTGATGTGATAAAAACAGAGTTTGTCAACAGTATAGATATTATAGATAACGAAATACGTAAAACAGTGCTGCTTACCACTTCCGAATATTCGCGTGTGGTGAATGCTCCTGCTGTTGTAGACCTTAACATTGCACAAACAGAGCCCGATCCACGGTTATTCAACAAGTCTAATCTACCCATAGCAGTACTATTGGAAGGCTCCTTCAAATCGCCTTGGAAAAACCGTCTTGCACCTTCCTTTACCGAAATACCGGAAATGGGATATCGTAGCGAGGGCGAACCAAACAAAATGATAGTAATATCGGATGGCGATATTATAAAGAATGCTTTCAACTACAAGCAAAACTTTCCTTATCCTCTTGGATACGACAAATATACCAATATCCTTTATGCCAACAAAACTTTTATACTCAATGCTATCAACTACCTTTGTGGAGATGAGGATTATATGGAGTCGCGTTCGCGTGAGATAAAGATTCGCAAACTTAATGTAGCCAAAATAAAAGAAAACCGTTCGATGTATCAGGTTCTGAACACCGTAGTACCTATAGTGATAGTAATACTTGCAGGTGTGGTGATAATGATAGTTCGCAAAAACAGATATAAAAAGAAATACTAATAGATTAATAATTATAAATGATGAAAAAGAGGAATATAGTTATTATATGCACAGTGGTGCTTTTGGGTTTGGTAGCACTTGCCGTTGTACGATCCATGTCTAAATCTTCCACATTAGAGCAAGATTATCATGTAGAAGATATTGATGCTGTAACCAAGTTGTATTTGTCAAACAAGTTTGATGTCAACCTTCTTTTGGAGCGTGTAGGCTATGGCGACGATGATACCCTTTGGCTTGTAAACGAACAGTATGCTGCCAACCAACCATTGGTAGACATATTGTTGGAAACACTGCACGAAATGCGTATCCGCCAGCATGTAAATCGCACTGCTGTACCCAATATTATCAAAAACCTTTCGGTAAGCAGTATCAAAGTCGAAGTGTATCAGAAAGTATATCTTATAGATTGGTTTGGTGGGAAGCTACATTTGTTTCCTTCCGAAAAACTTACACGAACCTATTATGTGGGCAATGAAACCCAAGACAATATGGGTACCTACATGTTCCGCGATGGCGATAAAGAGCCCTACATAGTGCATATACCCGGCTTCCGCGGATTCCTTACTCCGCGTTTCAACCCCAATCCACCGCTATGGCGTACACGAAAAATCGTACACTGCGATGTCCAAGACCTTAAGTCGGTACGTGTAGAAATACCTCAGGCTCAAAATGAATCATTCGAGGTGGTACGCAATGGCGAATCGTTCGATTTGAGATTGTTGCAAACCAACACCGTGGCACCTCAGTTTGATACCGCAAGGGTGGCCCAGTTGCTATCTTCGTTTTCAAACCTCAACTTCGACGAGTATGCATCCGTAGTTCCGAAGGTAGAGCTGGACACAACCTTCTCACGACCACCGGGATTTGTACTTACCGTTACCGATATGAACGACCGTGTGCGCTCGTTGCGAACATACGTCAAGTTTACCAATCCCGAGCTTATTGCCGAGATGGAAGGAAGAGACTTGTCCGAGATATTTGATGTGGACCGCCTTTATGCCATATTGGACAATTCCGACACCGTGCTTATCCAATATTACGTGTTCGACAATATATTGCAACCGGCAAGCTACTTCCTGGGAAAAGATATCAATGTAGCAAAATAAAATTTATATATCTCAACCAAAAAAGGCTTGATTCTCATGAATGAGAGAATCAAGCTTTTTTTGGTTGTAATGTGTATGCCAATTTGCGCTTGTGATATGTATAAACAACAAGACTGTATTGGCTTTGTGTGTTTTAGTACTGTTACACCTCGTTTTTTACCTCTCCACACACGCCCTTCCAACCCGGCACACCCTGCCGCCATACACGTTGTATAAACCTCACATATCCGACTCTAAAACTTTGTAAACTCGATTATAAAACCTCATAGGCACGCTTGTGAAACGAATTCCAAAGTTTGGAACAGCTGTTCCAAACTTTGAAACGTGTTTATAAAACGAGCAAAACAAGTTTTAGACACATTCCGATGCAGTTTTTGGAACGTTCCACAGCAGTTTTCGAAACGCCTATGCCCGACAAGGGAGGCTACCGCCTATGCTACAGCCCTACATATAGCTTCCCATTCATAACCCTGCGGGTTACGACCCGTAAGTGCCATAGTTTTGACCCGTAACTCTCATGGTTTTGACCCCTAAGTATGCCACTTTTTACCCTTCTGCGCTGTCCGAATCCGTCAAATATTTATTTTCTTTTTTAGTTTTTGATATACATGTTTTTACACAAGCCTTATCAATGCTTCAAAATGATTGATTTGTACAAATCCGTCGTAAATAACGGATTTGAACAGCAAAATACCGTAAATTGACAGCACGACAATTGAAAAAAACATATTACCTTTGCATCACGAAAATAAAAAATAGATAAAACATTAGGCGAAAGAGGTGCCGATAGGCATCTGCGCCGCAGCACGGCAGAGGTAGTTTTTCTAAAAAAAAACAGGCCTATGCAAAGTAAATGAAGTTATAAGCAAAATGAACGAAACGATGAAACGAAAATAAAAAGCCTTGCAATGACGGTAAAGCGAAATACACCTGCAAGGCAACGACAAAAAAGAGGTGCAACCGCAAGGAGTGAAGCAAAAAAACAAAGCACGAAACGCTTCACCCTTGCCAGACAAAGCACCTTTTCAAAAAGGTCCTGCAATAAATTTTATTGTATGCTTTGCAAAATTAATGCATAATTTGGGGATTATACCGGTTGTGGAACACTTTAAATATTTGAAGATATGGCGTAAATGAAATTTAGAAAATATGAATTAGTTGATTCTTTAAAGGATTTATCAAACAAGAAATATCCAATATATCAATATGATAAAAATCTTGAATTGTACGAGATGTGATGTGATACTTGACGAAATTGAGAAATAGCTGTAATAAAACATACAGCTCAAACGACTAATATGTGTATTAAGAAAAGTGAGAAGCAGAAACGATTGCAGAAATACTTTTATGGGATTGAAATTAAATGTTATATATAAAATAAATAATTAAATGATGAAAAGACTTTTTTTATTAGCAATTTGTTTTGTCGCAATGGCAGCAAATGCGCAGGAAAAGAAAGGCGGTTTTGCCTTAGAGGTAGGAGTGGGAACTTCAAATTATGGAAACTTATCGCCGGTATCGGTTTTTGCCGACCCAACAGATAGTTATGGACTTGTTGTAGCAGAGCATATCTCGGTAGGCTACTATAACAACAAAGGTTGGTTTATGGGCTTGATGGTGGATTGCAGTGCAGGTAACACAATCTTCCAAAACCTCAACGAGACATTTGTGAATATCAACACCATGTTTGACATTCGTCGCAGTTTCAAATTGAATGATAAGTTTGACATTGAAGCCGGAGTTGCAATAGGATTGCTTGTTCATAACAATTCTTTCGATTATGCCAATGAACATCATTCATACACTCGCTATGGTTCAAGCGGATTTGCTTCGCTAGGATTGAACTATAAGGTTGCCGAAAATCAATATATTGGTCTCAGCGCCCGTTTCCCATATTTTAGTTCCTTTATGGATGACAAGCCTAGCTTGCCCACCGGTCTTGAAGCAACCAATAAGACTCAAACAGTTGGCTATAGCTTACAACTAAGTTATGGAATAAGATTTTAATCAACATAAATATTATGCAATAGATTTATCTTACAAGAGCCGTGCAACGGTACTATCCAAGCACGGCTTTTCAAAAGAAAAAAAGAATTTATACCCATAAAGTTAATACTTATGAACAAATTACACAACATATTAATAGTTATAATAACTGCTATATTGAACGTCATAGTTATGGGTTCATGCACCAAAGAAGATGATACACTCACAGCCGGCAACGAGCCTTCAACCACCACCACCGAAAACGAAACCACTGTATCGCTTACCGGCACCGAATGGAACCGCCATACGGAAGATACCATTGCCGAAGGTGATCTGTTGCTAATATCGGTGTCCGACAAAACTCTTAGGTTTGTAACTGATGATTATGGTATGTTTATCAACAAGATTTACACCTACAGCAATACATTTAAAGATACAATATATCAAAATCATGATGATAGATATGATTACACTTTCGATGGCAAGAGGTACGGAACTATGCACGTGCATAATATCCAAGACTTAAGTTCTATAACAATGGATTATGATTTTGAATATTCTTCCGATGGGCAAACGCTAACCCTTTCGGCCAACGGCAAGGAGGGAGATTATAAGAGAGCTAAATAGTTGGTAGTTATTGGTTTTGTTTAAAGTATAAATAATGTATTGGGCGTATGCTATACGCCTGTACGGATATATAGGTAGATAAATGTAGGGGCGAATCGCATTCGCCCGGCATAATACATTTGCCCAAATATTCATGGCAAAATTCATGGTATACCGTCAACTCCGCCACACCCGGGTATTAACACGCCGACGGTATACCGTCACGAACCGGAAACCCGGGTGTGAAAAAACGCTGACATTATAGGGCGTTTTTTTCTGCCCCCGATGCCGTTGAAATTTCCTCGTGATGAAAATTGAACTCCCTCCCGATGTAAATAACACTGCATCGGGAGGGAATTTTATTACCTTAGATGATAAATTTGAAATTCCTGATGGATATAGTATGAACAAACGTTTTTTTTTGACTAATAGCCTCAGGCTTTTCAAGTTTTCCCTTTAGGTTTTTGCGTTTAGCCCCTAACGTTATACCGGTCATCGGCAATGCAATTTTAGAAGTTATCTAAAACAAAAAGAATATTTCTGGATTAGACATAAAAAAGTAATATCCCTTGTAGCCGAAATATAAAACATTTCTCTATGAAATTATACATCGTCAGCTTAATCAAGTTGTTGAAAACTACTTCTACGAACTACCATTATACTGTAAATATTCCAAGCCTCATACTGTGGCGGGACTGTACATTTCGATGGTTTGTACCTCAAAGGCAAGGAACAAGATGCTTAACCCCTTGGGATAAGATGCTTAACATGATGATACGTTTACGTTAGAACCATGGTTCCCCAAGCCGTTTGGGGATATATCCCAAGCCGTTTGGGAACCCTCCCCAAGCGGCTTGGGAGAGTTCCCCAAACGGCTTGGGGAACTATATATCGTACCATCTTGTGTTAAGCCTTTAAGCATAATAGATTATGAAGTTGAGGAAGATAATCCTTGAAATACTTAAGGCAACTTCTAAGAGGAGGGGTGCATTCTGCCAAAATTATCTTTCAGAAGTTGCCTATAGTTATACTATATTGTTTTTGTCCAATCGATAGGTTCTTGTCCTTGGGCTGATAGTATCTGGTTGGTTTGGCTGAAGTGTTTGCAGCCAAAGAACCCTCTGTATGCCGATAGGGGCGAAGGGTGGGGTGCTGTAAGTATATGATGTTTGGATGTGTCTATCAGCTTGCTTTTGGCTATGGCAGGGTTGCCCCATAGCAGGAACACAATGCCGCTGCGTTGCTCCGATAGGTTGCTTATAACTCTGTCGGTAAACTGTTCCCATCCATGCCCGTAGTGCGAGCCTGCTTTGTGGGCACGTACTGTAAGTGTTGTGTTGAGCAGGAATACTCCCTGTTTGGCCCATCCTGTAAGGGTGCCGCAGGTAGTAGGTATATTGGTACCGATGTCGCTATTTATCTCCTTAAATATGTTTATTAGCGATGGGGGACATGCAATGCCTTGCGGCACCGAAAAACACAAACCGTGGGCTTGGCCTTCGCCGTGGTAGGGATCTTGGCCCAATATTACCACTTTTACTTTATCGAACGGTGTGTGCCAAAAAGCGGCAAATATATCTTTTCCTTTGGGAAAGCACATGTATTGTTTGCGTTCTTCTACAAGGAAAGCTTTTAGATTGGCAAAATAGTCTGCTTCAAATTCGTGTTGGAGTACTTTCAACCAACTTTCTTCTATTACGGGTTTTACTGCTTCCATAGGTATGCAATATGTGTTTAAATGATTTTGCAAAGTTACGAATAATATGTAAAACAAAAAAGCGAAACAACACTTGCGTTGTTTCGCTTCTTGTACTCCGGGCGGGACTTGAACCCGCACGACCGCAATGGTCACAGGATTTTAAGTCCTGCGTGTCTACCAATTCCACCACCAGAGCAGACTTTCCTTCGGCAACTAATCTCTTACGCCGAGTGTCAAAAAAAACCCGAACTATATTCGGGCTTCTTTGAGCGGAAAACGAGACTCGAACTCGCGACCCCGACCTTGGCAAGGTCGTGCTCTACCAACTGAGCTATTTCCGCTTTTATCAATCTTTTCGAACAGGTCTTTTCTTGTTCGTTTGCGATTGCAAAGGTACGACTATTTTTGAAACTGACCAAATTTTTTTTACTTTTTCTTTACAATTTTTTTTATCTCGTTTAGTTTGAATAGTGCTTCTATGGGTGTAAGAGTGTCTATATCAATGTTTAATATTCTATCTCTAATATCTAATAAAGTTGGGTCGTCGAGCTGAATAAAACTGAGCTGATAGCCATTTTTTTCTGTTTTTTCATCGATTTTTTTCTGTTTTTTTCCGTTTTTCGACCTATTTTCTTCAATTTTTTCGCTCTTTTTTTCTAGAATTTCTAGCATATTTTGTGCACGTTTTAGCACCTGAGGTGGCATACCTGCCATACGCGCCACATGTATTCCGAAGCTATGTTCGCTACCTCCTTCTACCAATTTTCTCAAAAATATCACTTTGTTGTCTATTTCTTTTACCGATATATGGTAGTTTTTTATTCTTTCAAATTGGTCTTCCATGTCTATCAGTTCGTGGTAGTGGGTAGCAAACATCACTTTTGGGCGGTATGTAGGGTGGTTGTGTAGGTATTCAGTTATAGCCCATGCTATGGATATTCCGTCGTAGGTGCTCGTGCCTCGTCCTATTTCGTCGAGCAGTACAAGGCTGTGGTCTGATATGTTGTTCAGTATGTTGGCAGTTTCGTTCATCTCTACCATGAATGTCGATTCGCCCGACGATATATTGTCCGACGCTCCTACGCGGGTAAATATTTTGTCTACCACACCAATCTCGGCTTTTCGTGCCGGCACGTAGCACCCTATTTGTGCCATAAGCACTATTAGCGCTGTTTGTCGTAATAGGGCCGATTTACCCGACATATTGGGGCCGGTTATTATTATTATCTGCTGATCGTTGTCGTTGAGTAGTACATCGTTGGTTACATAGCTTTCGCCTATGGGTAGTTGTGTTTCTATCACCGGGTGTCGGCCGTCGTATATTCTTATGGTGTGGCTGTCGCTAAGTTCGGGTCGGCAGTAATTGTTGGCTAACGCCACAGTGGCAAAACTTTGCAGGCAGTCCAGCTGGGCTATCAGTTGTGCATCGTACTGTATGGGTTGTACATATTCTGTCAGAGCTATTAGCAGTTGTTCAAACAATTGTGCTTCCAATACCGATATTCTTTCTTCGGCACCTAGTATTTTGTTTTCGTATTCTTTTAGTTCTTCGGTTATGTAGCGTTCGGCGTTGGTAAGGGTTTGTTTGCGTGTCCATGTTGCCGGCACTTTGTTTTTGTGAGTGTTGGTTACTTCCAGGTAGTAGCCAAACACGTTGTTGAAACCTATCTTTAGCGATGGTATTCCTGTTTCTTCGCTTTCGCGTTGCTGTATTGCCGATAGGTAGTCTTTGCCAGACGACGATAGTAGCCTTAGTTCGTCCAACTCTTCGTTTACGCCTGTGGCTATAACATTGCCTTTGCTCACTACCACCGGGGCATCTTCGTTTATCTCTCGGGCTATTCTTTCGGCCATCATGGTGCATGGATTTAGTTTTTCGCCTATAGCCCTCAACCATTCGTTTCCCGATGAGCAACATAGTATCTTTATCTCACTTACAGCCTCTAGCGAGTGTTGTAGATGTAGCATTTCGCGTGGGTTTATACGTCCTACTGCCACTTTTGATATTAGGCGTTCAAGGTCGCCAATTACTTTTATTTGTTCTTTTATCCTATCGGCAAACTCTTCATCCTTTATCAAGAAATCCACAACCTTCAATCGGTTTTCGATAAGTGTTATTTCTTTCAGAGGTAGTGTTATCCATCGGCGTAGCTGACGTGCACCCATTGGGGTGGTGGTGCGGTCTATGATATCGGTAAGGGTTTTGGCATTTTCGTTGGGCGAATATACAAGCTCCAAGTTGCGAGCCGTAAACTTGTCTATCCATACATATTTATCTTCCTCTATACGCGTTATTTTGCAAATGTGATTGTTGCGGTCGTGGCGTGTTTCGGACAGATAGTGCAGGGCAGCGCCGGCTGCCACTATTCCGGCTTCCAACTTATCAACTCCAAAGCCTTTGAGCGATGTAGTGCCAAACTGTTTCAAAAGCAGTTCCTGGCCAAAGTCTAGTGTAAATACCCAGTCGTCGAATGTTTGCACGTAGTAATGCTCCGAAATGTTGTCGTTAAAAGTTTTGAGTTTCTTCTTCTGTAGTATTATTTCCGATGGTTTGAAGTTTTGTAGTAGCTTTTCTATATATGCCATATCGCCTTGAGCAACGTAAAATTCGCCTGTCGATACATCTAGAAATGCTATCCCATTTATTTTGTCGGCGAGGTGCAATCCACATAAGAAGTTATTTTCTTTTATTTCCAATACTTTGTCGTTGTATGAAACACCGGGTGTTACAAGTTCGGTTATGCCTCTTTTTACTAGTCCTTTAACTGTTTTTGGATCTTCGAGCTGCTCGCATATTGCTACTCTTAGGCCAGCTTTTACCAGCTTGGGAAGGTATATATCTATGGAATGGAATGGGAAACCGGCTAGCTCGCTGCCGGCTCGGCTTGTAAGGGTTATACCTAATATAGATGACGATTTTACGGCATCTTCGCCAAAGGTTTCGTAAAAATCGCCAACCCTAAACAACAACATCGCATCGGGATGTTGCTTTTTTAAAGCATAGTATTGCTTCATCAAAGGGGTTTCCTTGTCTGTATCTTTTGTTGCCAAAGTAATTAAGAGTTTTGTTTATAAACGTTTGCAAAGATACTTCTTTTTTGTTATTGAGTGTTGGAGTTATCATTTTTACGTTTGCACAAAGAGTTGTATTGCTCTGAATTGTTGTGCTTTGTGGTTTGATAAGTTTTATACCCTATTGTCTTCGGATTTGCAGTAGGGTGTAAATGGATTGATGATATACTGTCAAATATTTCATGATAGGGTATTATTTTTTTTGTTGGTCAATGTTTGTGTTTCTGCCCAAAGAGCTAATTCATCTGCCCGATTTGCTGGAAATATTCTGTGCATATCTTGTGGTTTATAGGGAGGGGGAAAATAAATCTGCCTAACGTTCTCGAAAATACATCGTGATGCAGATGAATTTTGATCGTGAAGAAAATTTATCTACATCACGATGTAGTATTGTCTGCATGGGGTAGGGGAGTTGACGACATTGGGCGAAGGCTTAAAAACTATTTGGCATAATATAAATTAGCGAATACTATTTTTTATATAACGCCGTTATCGAAAAAAATAAAGTTTTTAAACATAATAATATCATGAGTACAAATATGCTAACAGTTAAGAAAGTTTTTATTTTGGGAGTATGCATGGTGTTATCGTCCCTTGTGTTGGGAATGATGATGGTGCGTACCGTAAAAAAGTTTAAGTCGTATGACGATACGGTGAAGGTTCGCGGTCTTTGCGAGCGGGAAGTTCCTGCCGACCGAGTGGTAATGCGTATAAGCTATGGCCTTCAAGACAATGATTTTATTGCTTTGCGGAATTCGGTAGAAGAGGTGAATAATAAGATAATAGGAATACTTAAAAAATCGGGTTTCACCAACGAAGAAATCAAATACAGCATGGCCGATTATACCGACCGCTATGGAAACTACTATTATAACTCTGATGATAAAATACGCTACCGCTATGCCGCCGACCAGCGTATAAATGTTTTTACTTCGAATGTGGATGCAGTAGAAGAGGTGAAAAGTTTGATAGAAAGCGAGCTTATTAAGGAAGAAGTTATTGTAAACATATATAACTCCTATGAATATAATGGATTGAACGACATAAAACCATCGATGATAGCCGAAAGTTTGGAAAATGCCCGTAACGCTGCCGACGAATTTGCCAAAAACAGCCGTAGCAGAATTGGAAAAATGCGTACTGCCTCGCAGGGGTACTTTGAAGTGGAGGATTTGGACGAGAATACTCCGCAGATAAAGAAAATAAGAGTGGTAACAACGGTGGAATATTACCTGAAATAATTATGCCCGACTATGGTGTGTATAAAAAAATAGGTGTTTGAACAAAAGTTCAAACACCTATTTTTTATTTAGTTTTATTGTCTTCGTTTTCTTCGGTATTATTAATTATGTTCAGCACGTCGGCTACAAGAAATATGCTTCCTGTTACGATAATTACATCGCCCCATTTGGCCGCATACTTGGCTGTTTCTAATGCCTGGGCGGGACTGGAAAATCGTTCGCCGTCGAGCCCTACTGATAGTGCGGTGTTGTGCAAAATATTTACGTCCAAACCGCGTGGCACCGATGGCGTACAGAAATAATATTTTGCCTTGGTAGGGAGCATCATAAGTATCTTTTCGTAATCTTTGTCGTTTACGCAACCATATACTACGTGTAAGGTATCGTAATCCATAGTATTTAGCTTTGTCATCAAGTTCTTTATTCCATCTTCGTTGTGGGCAGTTTCGCAAACTATGGTAGGCGAAGTTGATACCACTTCCCATCGTCCGTGCAAACCAGTGTCGATAATTACACTTTCCACGCCTATTTTAAATGATGTGTCGGAGATTTGATATCCTTTTTCCCTTAGTATATCCACAGCTTGTGCCACAGTAGCAAGATTCTTTAATTGATAACTTCCTGCAAGCGGAGTTTTTACTTCGGAATAGTAGTCTTCACCTTTTCTTATAAGTGCATGCATATAATCATCGCGGCTATCGTCCAATAGTTGTACGTTGAAATTTCTATCGGCAAAGTATATTTTGGATTCCATTTCCTTTGCTTTGTTTAGAAATACGTATTCTATTTCGCTTTGCGACTCGCCTATAATCACAGGGACGTTGTTTTTGATTATTCCTGCCTTTTCTTTGGCAATAGCCGGCAATGTTGAGCCAAGATATTGGGTGTGATCTAAACCGATATTGGTTATTATTGATAGTATTGGCTTTATCACATTGGTAGAGTCTAGTCTTCCGCCCATACCTACTTCTATCACTGCAATATCAACATTTTGTTCGGCAAAATAGCAGAAGGCCATTGCCACTGTCATCTCGAAGAATGATGGTTTCACCTCATCGAAAAGTGATTTATGGGTGTTTACAAATTCTTCCACATACTCTTCGGAAACCATTGTTCCGTTGATACGGATTCTTTCTCGAAAGTCAACAAGATGTGGCGAGGTATACAAACCCACTTTATAACCCGAGTTTTGTAACGTTGATGCCAGGAAGTGCGAAACGGAGCCTTTGCCGTTGGTCCCGGCAACGTGTATGGTTTTTATTTTCCGTTCGGGGTTCTTCAATGCTGCCATCAATTTTACAGTATTGGTGATGTCTTCTTTGTATGCAGCCTTGCCTATACGTTGGTACATGGGCAAACTATTATATAAATACTCTAATACATCTTGATAAATCATAGTAGTTCTTTTTTGCTTTGTAGAGTCTTTTTGTTTGTTTTGTAGTCGTTTATATTTTTTCAGTTGTATTAAAAATAATCTGCAAATATACAAAAAATATCCTTAGGCAACTTCAAAAAAATATTTGCAGATAGTTTGTGGGTTTATCTGCAAATATTTTCTGATTATTGTCAATATATTTTTACATCAGAAAGGGGTTGAAGTTTTTTTCGTCGCCGATGGTGGTATTTGGGCCGTGACCGGGCAATACTTCGCAGTCGTTGTCGAGCACAAGTACCTTGGTATTGAGCATCTTCATCAGTACATCGTAGTCGCCGGTAGGTAGGTCGGTGCGTCCTATGCTTTGGCGGAACAGTACATCGCCTGTAAATACCACTTTGGGGCTGTCAGCCACAAAAGCCATGCTGCCTGCTGCATGTCCGGGCACATATAGTGCTTTGAGGGCGGAGCTACCAAAATTGATAGTGGCGTTGTCGGTGATATATTCGGTCTGGAGGTCGTTCATATTCTTGGTTCCAAATCCCATGGCGTTGCCGTAGGCTTCGGCTTGTCCTAGGAAGGCTTGTCCGTCGGCGTGCATGGTTACGGGCAGCCCGTATGTTTCGCAAACGTAGCGTAGTCCGGCCACATGGTCGATGTGTGCGTGGGTAAGCAACACCTTTTTGGGTACAAGTTGGTTGTCGGTAATAAAGCCGGAGAGCTTCTTGTTTTCGGCATCGCTGTTCATTCCCGGATCTATGATGGCACATTCTTTACTTTCGTCCCAAACTATATATGTGTTCTCGTCGAAGTGGTTAAATACAAATTGCTTTATCTTTATCATCTTGTCGTCGTTTTTTTATTTACGTTATATAATATATATGTGGAAGTAACGCAATATGCCGCAGTTTAGTCTTCGGTTTGTAAAATAGGAAGCATTTTTGGCAATATTTCGGCAAAAAGTAGTAATTTTGCAAGTTCTAAAAATATTATAAACATACCGAAAATGGCAAAGAAGCAGAAATATTACACTGTGTGGCAAGGCAAAACCACGGGAGTATTCGAGTCGTGGACAGACTGCCAAGAGCAAATAAAAGGTGTGGCGGGAGCATTGTACAAAGCCTTCGACAGTCGTGCCGAAGCCGAGGCAGCCCTGAAAAGAAACTATTGGTCGTATGTTTCGGCCAAAGACAAAGCTGTAAGCAGAGAGCCGTCGGCCGAGGTTGTTCTTAACAGCCTATCGGTTGATGCAGCCTGTAGTGGAAATCCGGGAGTAATGGAATACCAGGGCGTTCGTACCTTCGACAAAGAACGTATATTTCACAAAAAGTTTCTTTTAGGCACCAACAATATTGGAGAGTTCCTGGCTTTGGTACACGGCCTATCGTATATGAAAAAACATGGTTTGACCCAACCAATCTATTCCGACTCTGTAAACGCCATAGCATGGGTAAAGCAAAAGAAGTGCAAAACAAAACTTCCACGAACCGCCGAAACCGAAGAGCTGTTCCGCTTTGTGGAACGTGCCGAAGCCTGGCTGCAAAACAACACATATACCACCCAAATACTGAAGTGGGACACCGAAAACTGGGGCGAGATACCTGCCGACTTTAACCGAAAGAAGTAAAAAACAAAAAAAATACCATTTGTAATAGTTTGAACAAGTGCAATATAAAAAATATATTGCACTTTTTTTTGTTGTTGGCTGTAATAAAAAGCCACTCCCAAGCGACTTATATGCGAAGAACGATGAGAAAGGAACGAATAAAGGAAGGTTTATAGGTATAGCAGACTCGAAAACAGATAAACAAGCTCATATAATTTAATTCCCTGCCTCTCACAAGGCAGGGTTTTCGTTGGAAAATTAAAAACTAATACTTATAATAACACATTAACACGTAATAAAATGAGAAAAACATTCAAACTTTTGACTTTTGCCCTAACGGCAAGCCTTGTGGCACTTACTTCGTGCACACCCGACGACGACGAAAACAACCCTACAACCCCACCGGTAGAACAACCCGAGCTGAGCTACACCTTCGAGGATGTAGCCTCGTGGACTCCGCAAACTGTGGAGTTTGGATACGACACCCTAGGTTTTGATGGCGTATATGCCGGAGGATACATTTCGCAAAACAACATGAGCTTTTATGAGGCTAACGAAATAATGGAGAGCGGTGACGAAATAGCAGCTTATGAGCAACTGAAAAATAGTTTCATATTGATGTTTTCAGGAACGCCGGGCAACTTTGATTGGGAATTGGAGTTCTTTGAAGGTGCCCCGGTGCTGGATTACGGAGTTATGTATCTCGACGGACTTACCCAGCTGATGGGGCAAACAATTCCGCTGATATGGATTTCGGAAAATATGACCGTAACTGTAACAAAATTTGATATGGCAAACCAAAAACTCTCGCTCACGCTCACCGCTACCATGCGCGATATGGTAAGTTTGATGATGGGCGCTTCGGGCAACGACCAAGGTGCAAAAACTTTCACCCTCTCCGTAAAAAATTATCCTATGAGCGATTGGGGGTTGGAAGACCTTGAAAAATTTACAACAAAGATGAAAAAACTAAAATAAAAACTGCTTAATGCTGATAAAAGTATCGGAAACGCTTTTTTGTTCCGGTACTTTTTTAGTTGTTTGCTTGCATATATTGTTGATACACACCTGTTATATATTTTCCAAAAGATTCTTTGAAAGAAAAAGCCGGGAGAAGTTGTACAATAAATATATTATACGTAACTTTGCAACCTGAATGAAACAGTAAAACCAAGTTATTAAATAAAAAAATAGTAGACGAAAATGAAAAAAACATTCCACCTTTTGGCTTTTGCCCTAATGGCAAGCCTTGTAGCGTTTACCGCTTGCGAGCCCGACGACCCTGCCGAAGGTACAAACCCCGGCGACGGTAGCGAAATAGTAGATGACGAAAACCCCGGCGACCCCGAAATCGGACTTCCAAGCGGAGTTATGTGCGACTTTGATGGTGCTGTTGATTGGAGTCCGCAAATGGTTTGGGTAGGAAACGAAGGCGATGACGATGAAGTGTTCCTGATAGCTGTAGGAACCAAAGAGGTTACCACTTTCCAACAAGCCGAGCAGATACTAAACCGCATGGACTTTGTGGGCGATGGAATACCTACCGATGCGATAGTAATAGGTTTCTATGGCAAAGAAGGCGTGCAAACTGCCGAAGGTAGCATTTTTGAAGAGGAAGGCGACCTTGCCGTAATACTTTACACCGGAACTACAAACATTGATGGCGAGACTTTTGCCACAGGTTGGATTTCAACCAATATGAGAGTAAACGTAATTGAGTTCGACATGGCGAACAGAACATTTTCTGCCAACATTACTGCCACAATGAAGGATATAATAAATGAAATGACCTACGGCAATATGGGAAGCAGCGAAGAAAAAACATTTACAATAAGTTTCAACAATTGTGGCATCCTTGACTGGTATGCAAAGGACCTTAAGAGAATAACAAAACTACTTAATAAATAAATTTTTAAACGTGTAACACAATGAAAAAGACATTTAAACTTTTGGCTTTTGCCCTAGTGGCAAGCCTTGTAGCATTTACCGCTTGCCAACCCGAAGACGAAACCGAAAACCAAGGCAACGGTAGCGAAATAGTAGATGACAACAACGATCCCGACAATCCGGGCGACGATCCTGAAAATCCGGGCGACGATCCTGAAAACCCCGGCGACGAAGAACAAACCGGTACTATAACTTGCGATTTTGACGGCGTGGCCGATTGGAACCCGCAGAGCGTGTATGGCGGATACGAAGGGGACGAGAGCGAAACCTTTATCGCAGTTTTTGCTACAAGAGAGCAAACTTCGTTTGAAGAAGTGTACAATTTCTTTAATGAAGAGGGTCTTGATGGAGAAAACTTGCCCGAAGATTGGTTGATAATGGGATTTATGGGAGAAGAAGGCACAAGAAACATCGATGGTTGTATGCTGATGGAAGAAGTTTCAGATGGAATTTTGCTTTTGACGGGCGATACTACTATTGCAGCCATGGGCCTTACACTTCCTACCGGCTGGGTTTCGACCGAACTTACTCTCTCTGTTACCGAACTGGATATGGCCAACAAAAAAGTTTCGGCTAATATAACAGCTACAATGGCCGACTTTTTTTACATTTTTACCGAGGGTATATTAGGTAACCCCGAAGAAAAAACTTTCACAATTGCTATCAATGATCTTTCGATAGTTGATTGGTACGCAAACGACCTCGAAAAGTTGGTAAAAAAACTGAAGAAATAATTTTTAAATACATACGATTATGAAAAATACATTCAAATTTTTGGCTTTTGCCGTTGTGGCAAGCCTTTTGAGCTTTACATCTTGTAAAGACGACCCTGACGGCACCGAAGGCGGTGGACAAGAGCAAACCAGTGGCGTAACGTTTAATTTCGACGGAGCCGTTGATTGGATTCCGCAAAGTATGCACATGGGATACGAAGCCGACGAAGATGAAATCTTCTTCATGGCAGTAGGTACCAAGGAGGCAACAACTCGCCAACAAGCCGCCGAAATAATAGACAACCTTGATATTGATGGCGATGGCATACCCACAAATGCATTGATACTTGGTTTTTATGGCACCGAAGGCGTGCAAACTGCCGAATATAGTATTATAGACGAGGATGGTGACCTTGCTGTAATGCTTTTCACCGGTACCGAAACCATAGAGGGCGAAGTTTATCCCAACGGATGGGCTTCTACAAATATGACGGTAACTATTACCGAGCTTGACATGGTGAACAAGAAAATATCTGCTACCATCACTGCCACAATGGGCGATATATTATATATACTCAGCGAAGGTATAGTAGGTAATCCTGCTGAAAAAACATTTACAATCAATATCACCAACTACGACATCTTCGACCTAGAAGATTACTATGCCGAGAAGTAGGCAAAACTGCTGAAGAAATAAAAAAATCTCATAATTGTAATACTAAAAACAAAAGCGTCGAAACGTAATGTTTCGGCGCTTTTTTGTTTTTTGCCGCCCTGTGCATAGTGTTAGCCTACTAGGTCGTCGCCATTGTTGCCGCCGGTGCCGCCGCCAGTGTTGTTGCCGCCGCCGGTCTCGGTGTCGGTTTCGTCGTCGTCCAGCACGTAGTCAGAGTTTTTGCTTATGCGTTGGTATACCTTCTGCGGTTCGCCCGGTGTGCCATCGGCATTGGGCAGTCCCGGCACTTCGCCAACGAGGGCGTATATGCCTTCGAGTTCCAGCTCGGCGTTGCCGATAGCTTCTTTCAGTTCCCTGCATGGCAGGAAGCGCACGTTCAATTGCTTCACCTGTTCCAGGCCTGCGTCGGCCGAGGTTCGGGCAGTTTTGTAGCTGATGGTTACATTGAATATCCCCAGGCCGGGTATTTCCACACTGTGGCCGTTGAGCAGAAAGTGCTGTATGCCGTGCGATAGGGCTTCCATCGATGCAGCCACGTAGGGCTTGGGCACCATGGTGCTGGAGGCACAGTAGTCTATTATCTTCTCGGCTTTTACAGTGTTGTAGCGTATGGGCTTTACAACGAAACCTCTGGAACGGGTTTCCTTATCGGCAATATTGAACACATCTTGTTCGATTATTTTTACTTTTACCATCTTTTTTAGTTTTTAAATTAATATATTATTTTAACGGCTTTCGGTTTGTTATTTTTCAGGGGTGTTTGCTTCCCGTGGGTAGCGCATTTTTTCAGTTATGGGCGGCATTTGCACATTTTGGGCAGCATGAGCCCTTTTAAAATAAAAAGCGAAATTCATCCCTAAGGGATTAAGCCCCGAAAAAACGTCTGAAACTATAAAACATTGATTGCCAATAAATTTACAACACGCCTTGCTTCTGCTCTAAGGGCTATATATATTTATATATATATAGCCTAGGGAAGGCAGGGGAGGGCGGAAAAAAATAAGAGCGGGACGCAGAAAAAATACTGCCTACCTGCCCCCAAAAAAGAACCTACCTACAAAACTAAAGATAGGTAGGTGCAAAGGGGTGCCGGACCTACCTACGGGCATACAAAGGACCTACCTGCTTTTTCTGCAGCAGGCGTGGGGTAGGAAAAAACCAAGCCCGGGTTTGGGTCAAACCTAGGCTTGGAAAAAAAATCCTCGGGCTTGGTTTTTGATTTCTCGCCGTCGGTACAAAAAAGTTCAGGCTTGGTTTTTGCCCTACGGCTATGGGCTATTTCAAAAACTGCTCCAAGGCTTGGACAAAGCCGCCAAAATTGTCGGCATGTACCCAGTGGCCGGCGTTGGGCACTTCGGCAAGGGTAAAGTTTTGGAACGAGAGGCGTAGCATATCCACCGCCGTGGGGGTTACATAATCAGACCGTTCGCCCTTCAGTAGCATCAGCGGAACGGTCGAAGCCGTAGGCAAGCCTACGGAGCACATCACCTCCTCATATTGGAAGGCAAGCACTTGACTGTTGCACCGCCACTGTAGCACACCTCCCGTTCGATGTAGGTTTTTTACTAGTAGAGCGGCCATTGAGGGGGAGGGAACAAGGTTTTGAAAATAATTTTCGGCTTCGGAAAAGGTGCTGAAAGTAGACAATGGGCGTTGCAAAATTTCAAATAACTTTTGCATATTTTTGTCCTTCCCGCGCTCGGAAGTAATATCAATAAGTACAATTTTTTCCATGTCGATGTAATTTTTCGTAGCCATGGTCAGTACAATTTTTCCGCCGTAGGAATGGCCCATCATTATGGGTTTCTCTATGCCGTTGCGGTGCAAAAAACGGGCTGCCTCCAAGGCCATTGCATCGTAGGACAATGTATTGGTATGAAACGAGTTGCCATGATTAGGAAGGTCGGGGATTATAACCCTGTAATTGGCCGAAAGGCGGCGTGCTGTAGGCACCCAAATATCCGACGACCCCAAAATTCCGTGTAAAATAACAAGGGGTTTTCCATTTCCGAAACTACGAAAAAACAAATCTTTGTTGCACATGTCAAAAAATAATATTAATTTTGCAATCTGTTTGCGGCCTTGGTGTAGGCAGAAGGGAAACGATTTTTTTTTCAGTTTGTTGTACGCTTTGGGCCTAGGAAATGGAATAAAAATAATTGTTATCAAAAAACATTCGATTATGGAATATATTCTTATTATTATCGGAGCCATTTTTGTCAACAACGTAGTGTTGGCACAGTTTTTGGCTATTTGTCCGTTTTTGGGCGTATCAAAAGATGTAAAGAGTTCGTTGGGAATGGGTGGAGCAGTGTTGTTTGTAATGCTCATAGCCACCATGGTTACCTACCTTATCCAAACTTATATTTTAGATCCCTATGGATTGGGATACTTGCAGACCATCTGCTTTATTTTGGTAATTGCCGGCTTGGTTCAGATGGTGGAAATTATTCTTAAGAAGATTGCTCCTGCATTGTACCAAACTTTGGGAATTTTTCTTCCGCTTATTACTACCAACTGTGCGGTGTTGGGTGTGGCCATAATGGTAATACAAAAAGAGATGACCCTTTTGGAAAGTATCACCTACGCTTGCGGTATTGCTATAGGCTTTACTTTGGCATTGGTAATATTTGCCGGCATACGCGAACAGCTGGCTTTGACCAAGGTGCCTAAAGCTATGCAAGGCATACCTATCGCATTGGTTACAGCCGGTATATTGGCAATGGCTTTCATGGGCTTTTCCGGTTTGGTATAAAGCATTTTTATAGTCGAAAAAGTAGGAAACAAGCAGTTATAGGGTGCTTGTTTCCTATTTTTTTTGCCCTTGAGGGGATAAAAATACTATTTGTAAGCATTTAAATAACAGTGCAGTATAAAATAATAGAGATTTTTTTTTCATTTTTTGCTTGTAAATAATAAAAATGTAGTACTTTTGCAAAATAAATCAATCTAATAGATAACATAAAATAATTAGCAAAGAAGATGAAAAAAGTAATGTTTTTATTGGCTGTTGCCGGTATGTTTTCTTTCGCAGCTTGTAACAACAATGCAGCAGAAGCTCCTGCTGAAGAAGCTGTTGTAGAAGAAACTGTTGCTGAAGAAGTTGTTGCTGAAGAAGAAGTAGTTGCTGATTCTACAGTTGTTGCTGAAGAAGTTGCTACTGAAGAAGTTGCTACTGAAGAAGCTGCTCAATAATTATTGGCACATAGCATTAAGGCAAAAAAAGAGAGGATTGCATTGGCAACCCTCTCTTTGTTTTTTCTTATTACCTTTTTTTTTATTTTGCCACAGATACTTTGAATTTCATAGGCGATACAACGCTTGCATGTTCGAAGTCGGAATCTTCGATAATGAAGGTTATTTCGCCCGGCGACATATCAAATCTTACATTTTCGTAGTACAAGTAGTCTGTGTTGCCGTCGCGATAAGGCAATAGATACGGAAGCATATTGTCGCGGCCATCGCCGTCGATATAATAAGCCACCACAATACCATCTTCTATCACGTCGGGTGTGATTTCGGGAGCCGAAAAACTAGCGTAGATATAAGGTAACCCGTAATCGTCCACCCAATGATTTGGATAAACATCAATGTAAAACGATTCGACACAGCCTTGGTGTACATGAACAATCGTTTCTTTTCCACAGCCTGCCATCAGGAAAGGCAAAACTGCCAGTGCTAAGATAAATTTTCTCATAATGAATTTATTTTATAATTATGTAATCTTGTTTTATTGGCTCTTGCCCTGTCATTTTTAAAAACAGCTGAGCCACAGTTATAGTATCTTTTTCGCAATATGCGGCGATACGGGCCAAATCCTTGTCGTTCCAATATACAGTAGCTACCTCGCTACCGTCTATATCATCCTTTGGCGAAGGTATTCCCATGGTTGTTGCCAGCAGCTCGAGGGAGGTGTAGTGCTTGTAGTCGCCAAATTTCCACATATCCAGCGTGTCGATATGCGGGTTGTCCCACGATTTTCGGCCCATAAGGTTCATCGTTTTTGGTATCGGCACTCCGTTCACTATCATACGGCGGCAAAGGTATGGGAGGTCAAACTCTTTTAGGTTGTGGCCGCATAGGCGGCATTCGGCGGTGCCGAAATGTTTTGTTACCAGCTCGGCAAATGCCGAAAGTATCTCTCCCTCGCAGTGCGAGGTGTAGGATTTGACGTATAGCTTGCCGTCTCTTATAAAAGCTGCCGACACACATACTACTTTGCCAAACTCGGCATATATACCTGCACGCTCGTAGAGGTCGGCAGGCGAGTTGATGGTGCCACTATTGTCGTAGCGAACAATGGTGGCTGCCTTCTTGTCCCATAGCCGTCGCATACTATCATCGAGGCACTCGTATCCGGCGCTTTGCGGCACCGTTTCGATGTCCACAAACAGTATGCGTTCGATATTGACGGAGGAATACATTTTATTTTTGCTCCAAAACTTTGTTCAACGTTGCTATGATGGTTTCTTTTTGTTGGGTGCCTACCATGCGTGTAACCTCTTTTCCATCTTTGAAAACTATAAGAGCGGGTATTCCTGTAATGCGATATTTTCCGGCCACGTTCTTGGCTTTATCCACATCCAGCTTGAGGAATGTAACTTTGCCTTTCATCTCTTTGGCTGCTGCCTCGAACAGTGGAGCTTGCATAATACAGGGGCGGCACCAAGTGGCCCAAAAATCAACTATAACAACGCCTTTGGATATACTTGCGTCGAAGGTTTTTTCGGTTATTTCCTTTACCTTGCCGTCGTTGCCGGCAAACACCATATTGCCCAAGCATAGAAATACCGACAATAGGGCTGTAATGATAAATGTTCTACGTTTCATAATATTATTTTTGTCGTTTGTGTTTTTGTGTTATTCTCTTGTTTTTTCTATTTCAACACTTACTGCGGCTAATTGGCCACCTAGTGGCGGATTTAATTTAGACACTTTAACGCTTAGGTGCTCCACTCCGGCAAATTTGTCAAGCACAGCATTGGCAATACGCTCGCACACATTTTCCAATAGCTTCGATGGTATTGCCATTTCGTGCTTCACTGTTTGGTATACCGATAGGTAGTTTACAGTATCGGCCAGCTCGTCGGTAGTTTGGCTCCGCGATGTGTCCACTTCCAGCTCCATATCCACGCAAAAGTGCGTTCCAATGGCTTGTTCCTCGGCAAAGCAGCCGTGGAAGGCGTAGAAGTTCATTTTTTCTAGTCGTATCTTTGCCATAAACCTGCCTACAGTATCGCTTCAAATTGTTTAAGGAATCTCAAATCGTTCTCGAAGTATAGTCGTAGGTCGCGTATTTGATATTTGAGCATAGCCATACGTTCCACGCCCATACCAAAAGCAAAACCCGAATACTCCTTGCTGTCGATACCGCTAGCCTCAAGAACATTGGGATCCACCATTCCGCAACCCAATATCTCCAGCCATCCTGTATGTTTGCAGATGTTGCAACCTTTTCCGCCGCAGATGTTGCACGAAATATCCATCTCGGCCGACGGTTCGGTGAATGGGAAATACGAAGGGCGCAGGCGTATTTGTGTGTCTTCGCCAAACATTTCTTTGGCAAAGTATAGTAGAGTTTGTTTAAGGTCGGCAAACGACACTTTCTTATCGATGTATAATCCTTCTACCTGGTGGAAAATGCAGTGAGCTCGGGCAGAGATAGCTTCGTTGCGGAACACACGTCCGGGAGCTATAATTCTTATTGGCGGTTGAGCCTTTTCCATCACTCGTACCTGCACCGATGAGGTGTGGGTGCGTAGTGCTACATCGCCATGTTTGCCTTCTTTTTCTATAAAGAAGGTGTCCTGCATATCTCGTGCCGGATGTTCGGGCGGAAAGTTGAGTGCCGAAAATATATGCCAGTCATCTTCTATTTCCGGGGCTTCTGCTACGGTGAAACCTATGCGGGCAAAAATGTCTATAATCTCGTTTTGCACCACCGAAAGGACGTGGCGGCTACCAATCTCGGCAAAGTCGGTAGGCATAGTCAAGTCCATATCGCCGCTGTCGTCGCTTTGTTCTTCCACAAAGGCTTTAAATTCTTCTATTTTGGCTTGTGCTGCGTTTTTCAGCTGGTTTAGCAGTTGTCCCATCTCGCGTTTTTGGTCGTTTGGTATGGTTTTGAACGTTTCAAAAAGGTCGTTCATCACACCTTTCTTGCCCAAAAACTTTATGCGGAACTGTTCTATTCCTTCAATCTTGTTGGGAAAACCATCAATAGTGGTCTCGTTTATTTCTTTTAAGTAGTTCTCTATTTTTTCTTTCATCTATCGGTATTGTTATTATCTGTTACAAAAAATATTTGTTGCTTCGTAAAAGTTATAATAACGGAGTTTTTATTCTTCTATTACGCTTATCTTCATTTTTACGTCAACAACGGGGCGATTGTTGCGGTCGCATTCTACAGCGGCAATCTTGTCGATAACTTCTAGGCCTTCCACTACTTCGCCAAACACAGTGTAGTCGTTGTCCAAGAAGGGGGTTCCGCCAATGGTCTTGTAGGTTTCAATTTGTTCGGGGGTGTACTCTACAGTGCTTTTACGTTGCATTTGCATCATCTTAAGCTGTTGTTCGTTGTACTTTTGGCCATGTACAATGTAGAACTGCGATCCCGACGATTCTTTCTTGGGGTTTACGGCATCGCCTTGCCTTGCTGCTGCCAAAGCACCTTTCTTGTGATAGCGGTGAGGTACAAATTCGGCCGGAATAGTGTATCCCGGGCTGCCGTTGCCAAGCATCTGGCCGGGCTTTGCATTTTTCGATTTTGGGTCGCCTCCTTGTATCATAAAATTGTTGATCACACGATGGAATAATAAATCGTCAAAAAATCCATTTTTTACTAGCTTAATGAAGTTTTCTTTGTGCAAAGGAGTGTCATTATACAGCAAAATCTTCATTTTTCCATACGAAGTTTCAACTAAAACGTATGTTTTTTTTTCTTTTCTTACGGTTTGACTATTAGCATTTTGTGTAAAAGAAAAAAAGAAAACCATTAAAAAAAATGCTAAAAATGTCAGTTTTTTTCTATTCATATCTATAAAAATATTATTTTTGCAAAAGTAAATCAAATAATTCAATTGTGTAACAATAAAAATAACTTTTAATGATGAAAAAACCCGTTTTAGTAGTTAGTTTGTTGATAATAATGATTTTATCAGTGAATATTTTTATTTCTTGCGATAAGGATACTGATTGCACTATTTTGGTAACTGTTATCGATGGTCAAACCCAAAAAATTGTTCCTGGTGCTAATGTTTATTTTGGCAAGGATAGTAGCGACTACAATGTAACCGGACTTACCGACTCAAAGGGTCAGTTTGTTCATACTTATAAGAGTCCTGCTATCTATGATATGGAAGCTTCGATAGATTATCAAGCCAAGATAGATGAAACTTATTATTGGGCTATTCATAAAGAAGGACACAATAGTTTCCGTCTGAGAGAAGGCGATACAATAAAAAGAGATTTGATACTTACGCAATCAGATTCTATAAAGAAACTATATTAATAAACTAGTATTCGTAGTAATGTCTGAAATTAAATTTTCCTCAAAGGATTTGAGACATATGGAGTTGTTAGGTCTGACCAAGGATGTTGTTCTTGGTCAGATTTCTAATTTTAAACATGGTTTTCCGGCCATAGTGTTGGATTCGCCGGCAACTATTGACAATAAAGGTATATTTCGTTTTTCCAAAGAGCAGGAGGATTTTTATATTCGTTACTATGATGAACAGTCTGTTGGTAAAAATATACTTAAGTTTGTACCTGCATCTGGTGCGGCAACTCGTATGTTTAAGGATTTGTATAGTTTTACATCGGTTTATCATGGCGAGGCTTCTACTATAGGCGAAGAATTTCCTACAGTAAAAGTTTTTCTGGATAATCTAGAGCGTTTTGCTTTTTACGATGATCTTGTAGCCGTAATGTCAAACTCGGGTATGAGTATGTCAGACTATATAAATCGTGCCGATTATAGTTCTATTATCAATTGCTTATTGGGCAAACAAATGGGTTACGGAATGCTACCTAAGGCATTACTCAAGTTTCATAAATATACTGATGGTGCTCGCACTGCATTGTCGGAACATTTTACCGAGGCATATCGCTATGCACGTTCCAAAGACGGAGAGGCATATTTGCACTTTACAGTGTCGCCCGAACATAAAGTCAAATTTAGACAAGAGATAGCTAATATACGTAAATACTTTTCCGGTATATCTGATATCAAATTTCATATTAGGCTTACAGAGCAACTGCATTGTACAGACATTATTGCCGTGGACGAGTACAATGTTCCTATTCGTGATGATGATGGTAAATTGGTATTCCGTCCGGGTGGTCATGGGGCTCTTATCAATAATCTTAGTGAGTGTCATGCCGATGTTATATTTATAAAGAATATTGATAATGTTGTTCCCGACGATCCTCGTGATAAGGATTATCAAACCACTACCGTGCGTTACAAGAAATTGTTGGGAGGAGTGTTGTTGTATCTTCAACGTAGGATATTCGAAATAGTATCGTTGCTAAAGACGCGAAAGCCTACCGATGAAGAACTTGCCAATATCGAAGACTTTATGCAAAACAGCTTGTGTATTGATCTTTCGCGAGCCAAAGCTGCATCATTCAACGATAGGATAAATCTTTTGCTCGCCAAACTAGACCGTCCTATACGCGTGTGTGGTATGGTTAAGAATGAAGGTGAGCCCGGTGGAGGTCCGTTTTGGGTTATTAATGGTGATGGTACAAAGAGTTTACAGATAGTAGAAAGTTCACAAGTAAACAGAAAAAATGTAAACCAAGAAGCTATATTGTCGCAATCCACACATTTTAATCCTGTTGACTTGGTTTGTGGAATACGTAAGTATAATGGTCGTTATTTTGATCTTTCCAATTATATTGATCATACTACGGGTTTTATAACTAAAAAGACCATAGGACCTAAGGTGGTAAAGTCGCAAGAACTGCCGGGATTATGGAATGGAAGTATGGCTGATTGGACTACTGTGTTTGTCGAAGTACCGTTGGCAACTTTTAATCCGGTAAAAACGGTCAACGACCTTTTACGTAAAGAACATTTTATGTAATAAAAATATTACAACTGGAGATAAACAAAAGACTAAGGAATAATACTATCCCTTGGTCTTTTGTTTCTTGTTATGGTGCATTAATACTAAATAGACTGTCGAAGAAATTGTATTTCTGGAAATAATTTCTTTTATTTAACACATATTTTGTATACCGATAAGCGAAAAACAATGTCATATTGAATATGGATCAGAATATTCGAAACTTGATAAATAAGTGTATTGAAGGCGATAGGAATGCTCAGCGGGTTTTGTACGAAAAGTATAAAGGCCGTTTCTACGCATTGTGTTTGCGTTATGCTTCCAATACCGATGAAGCTCAGGATATTATGATCGAGGCGTTTATGAAAGTCTTTAACTCGCTTAAAAATTATCGTGGCGATGGCGAATTTGAAGGATGGTTATATCGCATATTTGCAAATCATGCTATAAGTTATGTGTGTCGGAGCAAAAAAGATGTACTCTCGCCCAAAACCAAGGAGGATATAGCCGAGAATACATTGTTGGAAAAAACTACAGCTTTTAATGATGATACAAGAGATGCTTTACTGCGATATCTTCAGTGTCTCAACGTAAGAGAACGTACAGTGTTCAATATGATAGCTATAGAGGAGTATACTTTTGCCGAGGCTGCTGAAGAGTTGCATGTAAAAAAAACGGTGGTGAAGACCTATTTCTACAGAGCACGAGCGTCGTTACAGATAATGTTGAAGAAAAACGAAAAAGAATTATTGAAAGAATATAATATAGACAAATGATGAAAGATATAGATGAATTGTACAAAGAAATGTTGCAAAGTTCTGAGATAACACCTCCGGACGGCTTGTGGGATAAACTATCAGCTAGATTGTCGGTTGAGGCATCTACAACTGCCAATGCCGATAGTTCGTTGTCGCACACCATTTCATCATCGGTCGAAGGTGGTGCCAAAGTTGCAACCAAAATAGCCACATGGAAGGTAACTGCCATAGCAGTGGTGGTAGGTGCTTCGGTAGCTACAGCTACAATAATATCTCTAGGCAGTGATGATAACAATGCTGTACGCCAACAGATGAATAAAGCTACCGAAACCGTACTTCCGCTAGATATCGATACGGTTACTACAGATATATTTTCGACATCAACACTTGACAACAACAAAGTACATAAAACAAACACCGAAGTATACGATAATGGTACATTGCCTATTCAACCATCGGAACAACCATCGGTTGATATCAACAATGTGGCAACAATCATTCAAGACACTTCTATGCAGGCTGTGGAACAGCTATCGTCTGATACCAATTATGCTGTAGATGAAAATAAAGATCCTGATACGATGGTTTCTACTGTAGTTTATGAAGAACCCGCTGTTCAAGACTTGGTGATGAAAGATACGGAGATGATGCTGAACATAGATTCGTTGAAAAATGTATTGCAAGAAATAAGAGAGTCGGTAAATATAATTATTCCAAATATTATAACACCCAATTACGACAGCTACAATGATTGTTGGAAGATAGTGGGAATAGAGGATTACTATAATGTACATGTTGTAGTAGCAACACGTACGGGTATGATAATATATGAGAATAAACGGTATGATAATTCGTGGTGTCCGACCGATATACCCGACGGAACTTATTTCTATGCTATAACTATAATATCACATAACTACCATAAGAAAGGTGTGATAGAGATTAGAAGTAAATAAATTTTAGGCATAATGCACAATTCGTTATAGAAACTATAAAATTATGCTATTATGAATTGTGCATTTAAAAAAATCGTATCTTTGCAATTCAAAAACGGATAAAACATGAATACATCAAACACAAGGCAAGAGCATAAAGGCGTGCGCTTTATGGTAAAAGAGAATTGTGAACTTATGATATTTCTTATGACCAAAATGTCGGGCATAAGTCGTACTAAAGTAAAAAACATGCTTTCGAATGGATTAGTATGGGTCGACGACGAAGTGGTAAGCCAATATAATTTTATGCTTCAACCCGGCATGCAGGTGCGTATAGGTAAAAAAGAGGAAAAACGAAAATTTACCAGCAAATGGATGCGTATAGTTTTTGAAGACAAATACATAGTAGTGGTTGAAAAACGTGAAGGCATAGTTACCAATAGTCCTACCGACGAAGTGTCGATACAAAGAGTGCTCAACAATTACTTCGAATTTACGCGTCAACGTTGTCGTGCACACACAGTGCATAGATTGGACAAGCACACCTCGGGATTGCTCATTTTTGCTAAAGACAAAAAGATAAGTTTTATGTTTGAAAAGAATTGGAAAGATATTATATCCGACCGCAGGTACGTGGCAGTAGTCGAGGGATTTATGGAAAAAGAATATGGTACTGTGGAATCGTATTTGAAAGATAACAGAATGTTTGTGTCATATTCGTCCGATACCGATGACGGTGGAAAACATGCTATCACCCACTATAAAACATTGAAACGCAAACCTGACTTTTCGTTAGTGGAGTTACGCTTGGAGACAGGTCGCAAAAACCAGATACGTGTTCACATGCACGACCTTAAACATCCAATTGTAGGCGACGAAAAGTATGGCAGTACATCCGATCCTATAAAGCGTGTGGCACTTCATGCCTATAAGCTATCATTTACACATCCAATAACTAACGAAGAATTGAGTTTTGAAACTCCTATACCAACTAATTTTATGCAATTGCTTTAACTCACCTGCTCCTATAGCTAAAACTCTGATAAGTTTCAATAAGGAGTATATGTCTTTTTTGGGGGGTAAAAACAGCTTTTCTCACCTTTCGATAAAGGGGAAAAGCTGTCTTTTTTCATGAAAATATTTTGAAGGATCGCTACAAAATTTCACTGGAAGTATTTTATACTTATATAATACGATTATGATAGTAATAAAAACTATCAACACGGTTGCGAAACATACAAAAAGTATAACTTTTAGGGGTAAAAAGTTATACTTTTTAGGGTAAAAAATATAACTTTTTGAGGTGTAAGCGACCGTCTTACCAAATTTACCGACCGTATTGCTACCTTTACCCACCGCCAAACCGCTTTCCGAAATCCCTTGCAATGGGTTTGCATTTACAGAGAAACACCCTCTGAGATGTATTACTTCTATCGTGAGATGTATTACTTCTCGTATAAGATGTATTACTTCTCAAAACCACCATAACCGACAACTTGATATCACTGCCACGAAAAAAATGCTGTACATAAGTATGCGGCTGTTTCGGGCTATGCGGTTTGGCATTCGTAAGTGTGCGGTTTAGGGGTCGTAACTATGGCAGTTTTGAGGTGTAAATGCCGTAGTTTTGGGTCGTAAACCGCAGGGTTTTGATAGATAACTGTGGTATATAAAAAAGCCGAAGCATTAGCTATTTCGAGCGGTAGCAACATCGAAAAAAATCAGCATTTCAAAAATCACATGTAAAACCATTTTTAGAAGTTATCTATAGTAAATACTATGGTTTACATATAAAAAGACACTGCTTCAAAAACAGTGTCTTCAAAAAAATCTTTCAATGAAAAAAACAATGTATTTTATTTTACGATGACCTTTACTGTTGTGGATAATTGATTTCCTATAAATCGTAAATGATATGTGCCAGGTATAAGTTCACTAACATCAATACGTAAAACATCATTTTCCAACTGTCGGTACATAATTTGCTGTCCAAATGAATTATAGAGAAATACTTCTTTAAAGCCTTCGACACCAACAATATTCAAAATAGTTGATACTGGATTAGGATAAACATTCAGTTGTATATCATTGGCTTCATTAATACCAACTGTCAATGTTGTAAAAACTTCGCACGAAGCATTGCCCATAACATTATCCTGATTGAAAGGCACTGCCCAAACGGTGTATTCTGTAGCCTTTTTCAAATTGTTTTTTTGTTCCGAAAAACCTACAGTAAGGCGAGGTGCATCTATGCTTTCCATATAATCAACTACTGCTTCTGCATCATTGATTCCATGGCTTGCAAAACTACTACTTTTTCCTGAAAGACAATAATAATAAGCTGTTTGATCGTTAGGATTTGTAGTAAGTGTAGCTGAATTGGTAGTAATGTTTGTTATACTTACGTCAACGGAAGCTACTCCTGTTCCACCTCCTATTGGAGTAACAAATGTAGTTCCATAATCAAAAACAGTGTCTTCGCCTTTTGCTGCTATATATACATAATAAGTAGTACCCGGATTTAAATATAAATCTGTAAATCTTACCTCGCCGGCAGTGGTTCCACTATACCATGGATCAGCTCCTTCGAAGTCGTAGATTGTGTATCCCAAATCGTTATAATAAAGCACCTCACTCAAAAGTGAATAATCCCAAATCCATATATCATAACCATCTGTACATACTACATTTGGCGTAGCGTAGAAGCTGATATTCATCAATCGTTCCGAATTTATTTCTGCTTGTAAATTGGTTATGTCTACGGCAGGCGACATGCCGGTGGTACGAGCCGTATCTATAACTACTGTTCCAATCTGATGGTTATGGTTGTAGGGAAGAAATATCGAATAATATTTCGTGCCTTTGTTCAATTCGTCAATAATCATAGATGTAATACCCGGTCTTTGATTTTGCTTTTGACATGTTTGTTGGATAAGGCTATCTATAGTCCAACCGTTACGTGCTACTGATATGCTATCAAAATATCCCATCTTGAAGTACCCTGTTTCGGTGCCACATTGTATAGCGTAAGATATTGAACGATCTTGCACTGCGTTTGAAACAGCAATTGTGGCGGTTCCTGATCCACCATCTACTGTGGTAGTAAAACCATTTCCTAGAATAGCCACCCCCGTCTGATCGGTTGCACTAGCCAACGCCCAAATGTAACACGAATAGCCTGTAGCAGGATTAAGACCGGTAATGGTTATTGAAGTGTCGCTTGTGCAACAAATTCCCTGTGATACATAAGTAGCCATCAACTCTTCATAAGTTACAGTCATACCAAAAGAAGTATAGATTGCATATATTTGTTCAAGCATTCCTGTATCGGTAACAGCAACATAATATTGATAACAATCATTGTTTTTATCGAACGTTAATGTTACGCTCTCAGCTGAAGGTGTTGCTGTGAATGAAACAGTAGCACTTTTCGCTCCTGATTTAGGCAAATGTTTGATAGGACGAAGCCCATAATCCGACAACTGTTTCTTCGGTAATATGAACGACTTATCAAGTTGTCTTTTACCAAAATCCCCTATTTCTGAATCAAGCACAGAAGTTTGGGCAAAAAGACCTCCGTATGATAACATACTGATAATTATTGCTATTATTCTTGTAATAAATTTTGAAGTCATAATTTATTTCTCCTAATATTTATATCGTTAATTATTTGCTTTTCTTTGTTTTAGAAAGTGTAAAGTCTACTCCCTTACAATTAAGGAATATTGTTCCATTGTTTTTAAGTTGATATGTAACAGTGTCATTTCCTGCCAAAAACTTATCGTTGCTGATATATCTTATGGCACAAGTATCGGTAATTCCAATACCAAGAAATGTAATCATCGTATTATCCGTAAATTTGAATTTTGATGGCAAAAACATCTTTAGTGCTTGTGATTCTGCTTCGGAAGCAATATTTTGTATTTCATTCTCCAACATTCTTGCTACTTCGTCGGATGTGTCACCATTTACCTCCACCGAGATTTTGGTGGTTACTTTGTCTGTCTTTATATCATTTGTTTTTGAGCCTTCTTTTATTTCAAAGGTTGCATTGTATGTTCCTTTTGGAATCCTTTTGCCAAGGCTGAACGACATGAGGCACAATACTGCTATAAGCATTAAGGCTGTTTTAAATAGAGGCGAGAATACTCTCGCCTCTATATGTTTAGAATTTATTTTATTCATTTTCTCCATTATTTTCCATATCAGCTATAGTTTGTTCAGCCCAAGTCATAACTGTATTACTTATCATAGATTTAACATTTTCAAGTAATTCGGGATTCTCAGAAGCAAAGGTATTCACATCAATGATATTTCCATTTTCATCTCTGATGGTTAGTTCTTCATTTGCAATATTTAATTCATTGTTTGCAGATTTGCTATTAAGTCCACCATAAAAATTCCAGAAATCGTTTAAACATTCTGCAATTAGTTCATCTAAAAATTCTAGTTCTAAAGGATTGCCATTTTCATCTGTAACAACGATGTTAGAATTATCAAGTGTTGTATCTCCAGGCATACAAGTTGCACTGCCATTTACATGAAATCTCTTTTCATTAGATTCATTTGATGTGGACTTAATCACCTCTTCTTCTTTATTACATGATGCGATTACGAAAACTCCCAAAATTGCTATAATTATTAATTTAATTTTCTTCATTGTATTTTAAATTTATACTTGATTTTCAAAGATGATAAAATATCATCAATCATTTTTGTTCTTTTCGAACATCTCAGATTTATATTTTAGCTGCAATTTTACACCAACGCAAGGTAAAATTACAGCCAACACTTAGGACGTTCTCTCATAGGTAGGCAATACCAAATTAATAGTATTATTGGTATATTACAAATATTATTAGTTTTAATATCACAACGACCAACAATTGTTGTGTATTCTATTTTTAAATTTCTATTACTTGTGTAGCTAGATAACCAAATACTTTTAAGAAAAGAACATAGAGCATTTGTGTGTCCACATAAAATGTAATGTTTTATCTGAAATCGTATGTTTTTATAAGTCCCTGTATACATAATTTTCTATTTTTCAAATTCGTCAAATTTCATTCAAATTAGAATTACTATATTACTTTTAGTCTTGTTCGTATTGAATATTGTTGACCTATTAGGCGAAGAAAAATAGCAATTCACAACATGCAGAAATAAGAAAACACGATTTTACCACTATAATATTGCCTGTAGGGTTACAAGTTTTTTTATCTTAAATACCATGTTTAAAACCTTTATCCACCGCCAAACCGCTTTCCCAAATCCCTTGCAATAGATTTGCATTAACGGAGAAACACCTTTTGAGAAGAACCCTATCTCAAGCGAGAACGCCCCCTTCTCAAAACCACTATGACCGACAACTTAATATCACCGCTACGGAAAAAATGCTGTACATAAGTATGTGGCTGTTTAGGGCTATGCGGTTCGGCACTCGCAAGTGTGCGGTTTACGGGGCAAAACCATGGGATTTACGTGTCAAAAGTATGGCAGTTTTGGGTCGTAAACCGCATGGTTTCTATCCCGAAGTGAGCCTCTTATGATGAGGGGCTATGGTACAAACGTTCACGCTGCGTGGTATAAACATTGGTGTGCGAAAGACTTTCGCCAATACCCCCAAAGTCTTTGGCTAATGCTCCCAAAGTCTTTGGCTAATGCTCCCAAAGACTTTGGGATGGCAAATGTTATACCATACAGCACCATATATTATACCATCGAGCATCGTACTATAAACCATATTGCACGAAAGTTTATTACTGACAAAGGCAACAAATTTTCCTCCCCGATGCAGTTTTATCTACATCGGGAGGGAGTTCAATTTTCATCACGAGGGAATTTCAACGGCATCGGGATAGAAAAAAACCAAATTTCCTATCCGTTTGTTATAGGAAGAAAAAAAATAAAATCACGTGTATGAAAAGAATCTTTATTTTTTGCTTAGGCCTTTTGTTTGCCGTTGCGGTGTGGGGTCAGATGCCGCAAATACGTCCTTTGCAGCTTGACAGCTTGCCGCAGCAGTGGGCCGACAGTGGCCGATTTGAACAGCCTTTGCCATCGAAAGATGCGTGGTGGCAACAGTTTAACGACACTATGCTGCTACATCTTATCAATCTTGCGGTGGCCAACAACGCCGATGTGGTAACGGCTATCAACAATATAGAACTAGCTCGAAACCAATACCGCAACGCCGTTGCCGACTTTTTCCCTACTGTGGATATGCAAGCATCCTACTCGCCTACACGCCAAAGCATGGCGGTGTATGGCAACAACGACATCAGTCGCTACGGCAATGCCTCTATAAACGCCAGTTGGGAGATAGACATCTTTGGCACTATACGCAAAGAGGCAGAGTATTACAAAAAGAACTACCTTGCCACACGCGAGCAGTACCACGCCGTAATGGTGTCGCTATGCAGCCAGGTGGGCATAGCCTACATCAACCTTCGGGTGTATCAGACCCAGAAAGATGTAACATATACCAACCTCGAAACGCAAAAAGCAACGCTGGATATTACCGAAGCCCGTTACCGTGCCGGCTTGGCGTCGCAGCTGGATGTGGCACAAGCCAAAACAGTATACTACAGCACGCTGGCTTCGATACCAAGCATAGAGTCGGCAATACTGCAACAGATAAACCAGATAGGCCTACTAGTGGGCGACATACCTTGGGAGCTACGCGACAAACTGATAGTGCCGCAACCCATACCCCGGTTTACGCCCAAGCTAAACCTTGAAATTCCTGCCAAAGTGATACGTCAACGCCCCGACATAAGGGTGGCAGAGTTAAACATGGAAGCCCAAGCCAACAAGCTGCAACTATCCCGCAGGGAATGGTTTCCACAGTTTATGATAAACGGATCGATAGGGTTCGAGTCTAACGAGTTTAAGAACTTCTTCAAGCAGGAAAATATGACGTGGAGCGTGTCGCCGGCCATGAAATGGAATCTGTTCAGCGGCATGAAACGCTACTATGGCACACAAAGCGAACAGATAAACTACAACGAAGCTGTAGAAAAATACAACACCGCCATACAGAATGCCTTGCTCGAAGTGGACAACGCACTGATAATGTATCAAAAAGCACTGATACAGATAACGACGAACGAACAGGCTTTTGAACAGGCAAAGCTATCGTTGGAGCTCTCGCTGGACCTATATATGAAAGGGCTGCAAAGTTTCCAAACGGTGGTAGACTCGCAACGCAATGTGCTTAGCTACGAAAACAATGTAGCTACTACACAGGGCAACATAATCACCTACTTCATACAGCTATACCAAGCCCTGGGCGGCGGATACCCCACAAACGAATAAAGAACAAAACATCAATAACAATAAAACAAACGACCCATGAAAAACAAAATCATGCTAAAGGCTATAGGCACACTATATATAATATGTATATTCTGCAGCTGTGGTGGCAAAATGAAGGCACCCGTTTCCGCTCCGCCAGATGTGGTAGTGGCACAGCCAGAAATATTGGATATGCCCAATTTGTGGGAATATCCCGGCTACACACAGTCGGCAACCACAGTAGATTTGGTGGCCCGGGTGTCGGGAGTATTGGAAGAAACAGGTTTCAAGTCGGGCGACTATGTGAAGGCCGGCCAACTGCTATACACCATAGAGCCCAAGCCATACCAAGACGATGTGGCCGAAGCCGAACAAAATGTAAGCAAAGCCGAGATAGCTTTGCAGCTGAGCAAGGCCACCTACGAGCGTACCCTCGAAGCCTCGAAAGGAAACGCCATAAGCGAAATAGACCTACTACAAACCGAAACCAACTACAAGCAGGCCCAAGTGGCACTGGACAATGCCAAGACACAGCTGGACAAAGCCCGAACCACACTGTCGTACTGCTACATAAAAGCACCTATCTCCGGCCACATAACCAAAAGTAGCGAAAGTGTGGGCAACTATGTGAACGCAGCAGGATCGCCAAGACCGCTATCCACAATATACAACGACGAAGTGATGTATGTAAACTTTGCCATAGAAGAATACCGCTACATTACGTTGAAGAAACTGAACAAGACCGGCAAATACAAGGTGTATGTAACCTTTACCGATAAGGAAAACAACAACTATATTCGCGAGGGAGTGATAAACTACATATCGCCAAACGTAGAGCTATCGACCGGAACACTATCCATGCGTGCCGTATTGCCAAACGACAATATGAATATCAAAGACGGTATGTTTGTAAAAGTGAACCTATTGGCCGACACCGTGGAGAACGCCATAGCCATACCCGAAAGCTCTATAGGTAGCGACCAAGCCGGACGCTTTGTTTATCTTGTGGACGACTCTAACCGCGTGGCCAAGCAACATGTGGAAGTAGGAATACTAAACGCCGACAACTATAGGCAGATAGTGAAAGGCATGAATGCCAACAGTCGGTATGTGCAAAGCGGCATAGTGAAAGTGCACGAAGGGCAAACCGTCAATCCCATAAACCATAACAACAAATAAGCTAAAACCCACAACGATATGTCAAAGTTTTTCATCAACCGACCGATATTTGCAGGCGTTATAGCAGTGCTTATATTGTTTGCAGGACTATTGGCACTCAAAGAATTGCCAATATCGCAATATCCCGAGATAACACCACCCACTGTAAACGTAACAGCCACCTATCCGGGAGCCAACGCCGAAACCATAGCCGAAACAGTAGGTGTGCCTATCGAAACAGCGGTGAACGGTGTGGAAGGGGCATTATATATGTCTTCTACATCATCGAGTTCAGGAACATACAAACTTACCATCACCTTCGAAGTGGGTACGGATATAGACATGGCCACCATTTTGGTGCAAAACCGAGTGAACCAAGCCACCGCCAATTTGCCTACCGCCGTCACCCGAAACGGTATAACGGTGGCAAAGCAATCGACCAATATAGTAATGTTTATATCCATAGACTCGAAAGACACCAACCTCAACGGCCTGTACCTTTCCAACTATGCCCGACTTAACGTAGCCGACGAACTGTCGAGAGTGGAAGGCGTAGGCGGTGTAACAATATTCGGAGCCGACGAATACAGTATGCGTATATGGCTCAAACCCGATGTGTTGCAAATACGCGGATTATCACCTGCCGACATAAGCAATATGCTATCGTCGCAAAACATGCAAGTGGCGGCAGGCACCGTTGGTCAACCACCGGTGGCTACAAACAACGCCTACCAATACACCTTGGACGTAAAGAGTATGCTGTCCTCGCCCGAAGAGTTTGGAAACATCGTTATCCAAACCTTGCCCGATGGCAGTTTTCTACGTCTGAAAGATGTTGCCGACATAGAACTTGGCGAACAAACCTACTCTACCATAGCCCAACTGCATGGCAAACCCGTAGCCTCGATAGGTATATACCAATCGCCGGGAAGCAACGC